>JBCCEE010000035.1:0-34027 GCA_039030415.1 Acidobacteriota bacterium | reverse complement strand
GGAATGAACATCTCCAGCAGCAATAGTTGCAGGTAATGAACCAGCCATACCTGTAAAACCACCAACAACTTCTCTACCTACGTGGTCATAAACCATGCCGCCTATGCCCGCAAGCACGAGAGGGGAGAGAAGACATGAGCGCACCTGACGCGATCATCATCGGCACCGGCGTGATCGGGGCCGCGACGGCGTTCGAGATGTCCAAGGCCGGGTACAAGGTGCTGTCGCTGGACCGGAACGCGCAGGCCGGTCATGGCTCGACCGCCGGGTCCTGTGCGATCATCCGGATGCATTATTCGACCTTCGACGGCACGGCCTTTGCCTGGGAGGGATATCACTACTGGCGGGACTGGGCAGACTATCTGGGGCTGCCGGGCGGGTCCGACCTGGCGCAGTTTCGCGGGCCGCGCCGCGGACCACCCACCGCACGGGCTCATACTCGGCTGAGAGCGGCAGCCACAGCTCTGCCAGCACCAGAGCCACCATCAGGCCGAGCTCGATTGCAGGTCTCAAGACGGTAGGTCTCGAGACGGTAGATCTCGAGACGGTAGGTCTCGAGACGGTAGATCTCGAGACGGTAGGTCTCGAGATGGGCTCACCAGATAGCCTCAGCGGACGCTCGGCGGGGTAGCGCAGTATGTGGACCAGGAGTCACGGTGGATGCCGCCATGCTAGCATTTGGGCATGCGGCGACGACCCAGCGCTCTGATCGCGGTGCTGTCCCTGGGGCTGATCTCGAACGGCGCGGCGCTCGCCGAATCGCCGTCGATCCCCGGGCTGCTGCGGCATGTCGACAACGGCGGGATCGTGGTCACCCACCAGGGAGAGGCGCTCTACAGCCATCGCGCGACAGAGCGTTTCGTGCCGGCCTCGACGCTGAAGCTGGCGACGGCCCTGGCCGCCCTGCACTATCTCGGGGCCGACTACCGGTACACGACGGAGGTTTATGCCAGCGTCGACGGCGACCTGATCCTGCGTGGCTATGGCGATCCCTTTCTGGTGTCCGAGGAATGGGAGCTGCTCGTCGAGCGGCTGGTGGCGACCGGGGAGCTGCCCACGGAGATCGGCGACCTCTACCTCGACGATACCGCGTTCGCCGCCATCGAGATCCCCGGCATCGCCACCACCCTGAACCCTTACGATGCGTCGAACGGCGCGCTGGCGGCCAATTTCAATACCGTCCACGTGCGGGTCGAGCGCGGCGGACGCGTCACCTCGGCGGAAGCTCAGACGCCCCTGACGCCGCTCGCCCGTCGCCTGGCCGGCAGGCTGTCGGCGGGGCGCCACCGCATCAATATCTCCAAGCAGCCCGAGGCGCCGGTGCGCTACGCGGGCGAGCTGGCGGCGGCCTTCCTGGCGCGAGCAGGGCATCCGGTCGGCGGCGAGATCGGCCGGCGGGAGGTGGCTGAGACGGACCGGCTGATCTACACCCACCGCAACTCCCGCGAGCTGGAAGAGATCATCGCGGGGATGATGAAGTACTCCAACAACTTCATCGCCAACCAGCTGCTGCTGGCCATCGGGCTCGAAACCGCGGGTGAGCCGGTGACGCTAGCCGCCAGCGTCGAGGCGCTGGAGCAGTTTCTACTGGCGGAGCTCGGCCTCGATCGCGACGCGTTCCAGGTGGTCGAAGGCTCCGGGATCTCGCGTCAAAATCGATTCACGCCGCAGGCCCTGGCGAGCGTCGTCGAAGCCTTCCATCCCCATCGTCACCTGCTCACGCCGCAGGGCGAAGTGCCGCTCAAGACCGGAACCCTGAGCGGTGTCTATGCCCTGGCCGGCTTCCTGCCATCGGAGCACCGGCTGGGCTTCGTGATCCTGTTGAATCAAAAGCGCAACACCCGTGACGGCGCGCTGGGCGTCCTCGAACGCCACGTGTCGCGCACCTTCGAGCCGATGGCCGAAGCGGCTAGCGCGAAGCCCGACAGATGATCTCGCCCACGGCTCGCTCGTAGGTCAGGCCGAGCTCGAGCGGAAACTTGGCCAGGCCTTCGGCCCGGAGCCTGGGCGCGTGGTCGCGCTCATAGGCTTCGAAGGCTGCCCGAGACGCGAAGCGGTAGCGCGCCTCGTAGCGGATTGTGTCCCCATCGAGCTTGACGGCGACCGCACGGGTCGCTCCAGCCGCGCAGACGTCTTCGAGGTGGCCGTCCTCGAGCCACGCGGCCCAGCGTTCGGCGACGGCAGGGTCGGTGAACGTGCACGCGACGGTGTAGGCGATTTCGGGCATCTCGAGTCTCCAGGGGTGCGGTGCCGCCGGCGCGGCCGAATCGGGCCGGGTACCGGTGCGTCGGTAGCTTGCTGGGAGGCGACGAGCTTATCAGGTGGCGGCGCGCTGGTTCCGCGGAAGCTGCTGCCCGCCGGTTTGAGCGACCATGCCAATCGCCAGCAGGATCAAGAACAGCCACGTGTTGTGGGGCGAGCCAACGGAGAGCAGGCGCATGATCATCATCGCGCCGATCAGGGAGGTCAGGGCGACGAGCGACGCCTCGAACAGCACCGCGGCCATCAAGGCTCCCAGGATCGCGCCGCAAAGGGTGAGGGCCTGGATCCACAGGCCGGGCTGCCAGTTCATGGGACCCGCCAGCGAGAACGCGGTCCAGTAGGCCAAGGCGCCGCCCACCAGCGATCCGCCGAGGCTGATGGCGACCCGCTGCGCCGACGCTGCCAAGTAAGCGCCCAGAATACCGATCAGGAAGGCTAGGCCGAGCTCGAGCCCGGTCGAGCGCAGGTCGATGAAGCGATCCGCCAGCCACAGCCCCATGAAGAAGCCGATCCCGCCCAGGGCCAGCCAATAGAGCCTGCGGCCCGCGAACAGCAGCGCGACGGCGAGGCCGAGAGCCAGGTAGTTGGTCGTGGTAAATCCGGCGAGCAAGGATTCCATGAGAGTCTCTTTGAAGTGCGATCGGAGCAGTGCGATCGGAAGCAGGATCGGTTTCTACCGCGTTGTACGCTAAAGGGTTATACGCTAGCGGCGGAGATATGATTCAGTTTGTTCATGCTAGAGCCGGATTCGATCGTACCCAAAGTCATGAAGCCTAGCCACCCGTCGATCCCAGGAAACGCGAGGGCAGTCGCTGCCGGTCAGCGCTCGCTGCGCTGGAGCTTTCTGGGGCGGGTTCCCTACGCGCCGACCTACGAGCTGCAGGAGCAGCTGCGGCGGGAGATCCGTGAAGGGGGTCCTGAGCACCTGCTGCTGCTCGAGCATGAGCCGGTATTCACGCTGGGGCGCAGCGCGTCGGCCGCCGACGTGGTGGCGAGTCGGGCGTGGCTCGACGAGCGTGGCATCGAGGTCCATGAGACCAATCGTGGCGGCCAGGTGACGTACCATGGTCCTGGTCAGCTGGTCGGCTACCCGATCATCAACCTGGATCCCGATCGTCGCGACGTTCGGCGCTACGTGCGGGATCTGCAGGAAGTTCTGCTGCGAAGCCTCGCCGACTTCGGCATCGTCGGTCGGCGCCGGGAGGGCCAGGCGCTGATCGGCGTTTGGGTGGGCGATGAGAAGATCGCCTCGATCGGGGTGCATCTGGCCAGGTGGATCACGCTCCACGGCTTTGCTCTCAACGTCAAGACAGAGCTCGAACATTTCGAAGGTATCGTCGCCTGCGGCCTGCCGCAGGTTCAGATGACGTCGATGCAGCGGCTCACCGGCCGCGAGCTGGCGCTGGCCGAGATCGCGAGCCGCGTCGCCCACCATGCTGGCGAAGTCTTCGAGCGGCGATTGGAGCACGCGGCGGCCGCCAGGCTGTGGCGGGACGACTCGACGTCGAGTCCGCCCGGCGGAGACACGCCATGAGCGCCAGCTCGCAGCTGTTCGTCGGACTGAATGCGGTCATTCTGGCGGTGACGGATGAAGAGCCCCGCATTTTGATCCTGCGCCGCGGCGAGCATTCGCTGGCGTTCGACGAAGGCAGCGATCACGAAAGGGGCGATCACGCCTCGCCCCCGGCCGAGCTGATCGACGCCTTACCCTTCGGTCCCCTGGACGCGGCGCGTGACCGTACCCTCGAGCTCGCCCTGCGCGCCTGGGTTCGCGAGCAGACCGGCATCGAAGTTGGCTACGTCGAGCAGCTCTACACCTTCGGCGATCGCAATCGCGACCCGCTGGAGCGCGAAGGTGGCCCCAGGGTGCTGTCGATCGGCTACCTGTCGCTGTGCCGCGAAGACGTCGTGGCCGGTACGGCGCGAGCGCGCTGGCGTCCGTGGTACGACTACCTGCCCTGGGAAGACTGGCGCAACGGTCGCCCGGCGATTCTCGACAAGCTGCTCGAGCCGGCGCTCCAGGATTGGATCGACGCCGCCCAGGATCGGCGGGCCACCCAGCTGCGACGCGATCGAGTCGATATCGCCTTCGGTTTGGGCGGCGCGCCGTGGGACGGCTACCGGGTGCTCGATCGCTACGAGCTGCTGTATGAGGCTGGCCTGGTGGGAGAAGCCCTGCGGGATCGCCGAGACAGCGCGACGGGTGAGGAGGATACGACCCCACCGGTCCTCGGCCGTCCCATGGGCTTCGATCACCGCCGCATCCTGGCGACGGCCGTCAGCCGGCTGCGCGGCAAGATCAAGTACCGTCCGGTCGTCTTCGAGCTCCTGCCGTCGACCTTCACCCTGCTGCAGCTGCAGCGCGTGGTCGAGGCTCTGGCTGGCCAGCGCCTGCACAAGCAGAACTTTCGCCGGCTGGTGGAGAAGGGCGGCCTGGTCGAAGGAACCGGCAAGCTATCGTCGGGTACCGGCGGTCGACCCGCGGAGCTGTTCCGCTTTCGCCAGGGCGTTCTGCGCGAGCGCCCAACCCCTGGCGTAGGGCTTCCGTCTCTGCCGGATCACTGAGCTGATGGGCCTAACAGCCCGTGGCAAAAGTAAGGCCGCGCTGCGAGCGGATCTTTTCCGCGATCTCTATGTTGCCAAATCCGCAAAATACTCCAGTATGTCTATGGTTTGGCGCCTTGATCTCGCAAAAAATCTCTCGCTCTCGCTGGCGGCTGACTTTCACCACGGGCTGCTAACGATTTCTTCACGAAAGCCTTGACAAACACTTATGCTCAGATTTAGCATAAGTCGGTCAATGGAGTTGACGGTCCAGCTTGCGCTGGATCACACGGTCCGGCTTACGCCGGATCACACCGTCCGGCTTGCGCCGGATTTTTTTGAGCCCCTCAAATACTCATTTTGAGCATATCGGGTGGGACCGCAAAAACTGACCGCTAGCTGCTCCCTGGAAAGTGCGCCCTAGGCATACGACCGACAGGCTCGTATCCGATCGGCTTGGCTCATCCAGGGGACGGCGTCGGGCAAATTGCGTCGGGAGAGGCCGTTCTCGTCGAGGCTCTGGCCAATCCGAGCTCTGTCGTCTCAGTGGACCCTTCTGAAGGAGAAAGAGTATGCAGCATTACCCAACTGCTTCGTCCGGCAACGGCTTGCTGCCGGTGCTCGAATATACGCCGCAGATTGCAGCCCAGACCGCCGAGATATATCAGCGTCTCGAGCAGGTCATCCCGGAGATCGAGTGGCCTGTCCATGCGCCCTACATCGCCGAGATCGAGCGCCTCAAGAAGGAGCGCGGCGCGATCGTGCTGGCCCACAACTATCAAACGCCCGAGATCTTCCACGGCGTGGCGGATTTGAGCGGCGACTCGCTGGCTTTGGCCAAGCTGGCCTCGGAGACCGATGCCGAGACCATCGTGCTGTGCGGCGTCCACTTCATGGCGGAGACGGCCAAGATTCTGAATCCCGAGAAGACCGTGCTGATCCCCGACCTGAAGGCCGGCTGCTCGCTCGCCGATTCGATCACCGGAGCCGACATCCGGCTGCTGCGCGAGCGCTACCCGGGGGTTCCGGTCGTGACCTACGTCAATACTTCGGCTGAAGTCAAAGCGGAGACGGACGTCTGCTGCACCTCGGCCAACGCGGTGGAGGTGGTCGAGTCGCTCGGCGTCGATCGCGTGATCTTCCTGCCCGACGAGTTCCTCGGCCAGTACGTCGCGAGCCAGACCGACGTCGAGCTGATCCTGTGGAAGGGGCAGTGCGAGGTGCACGAGCGTTTCACCGGCGCGGAAGTTCGGGCCTTCCGCGAGGGGCACGAGGAGATCATCGTGCTGGCGCACCCGGAGTGTCCGCAGGATGTTCTGGCCGAGGCCGACTACGTCGGTTCGACCTCGGGCATGATCGGCTACGTCGGAGAGCACAAGCCGAGCCGGGTGGTGATGATCACCGAGTGCTCGATGTCCGACAACGTGGCGGTGCAGCATCCCGACGTCGACTTCGTGCGTCCCTGCAACCTGTGCCCGCACATGAAGCGCATCACGCTGCCCAAGATCCTGCATTCGCTGCAGACCCTGGAATACCCGGTCGAGGTAGACCCGGCGATCGCCCAGCGGGCCCGGCGCGCGGTCGAGCGCATGCTCGAAGTTGGCCGCGGGAAAGGGCGATGAGACCGGTTGCGGTCCGCACCGAGGCGGATGAAGTCATCGCCAGCGACGTCCTCGTCGTCGGCAGCGGAATCGCCGGCCTGACCGCCGCCCTCGGCCTGCTGCCGCGCCGGGTCACGGTATTGACCAAGACCGATCTCGGAGCCGGCAGCTCGAGCCAGTGGGCGCAGGGTGGCGTGGCGGCGGCCATGGCGGCCAGCGACTCGCCGCGGCTGCACGCCGAAGACACCATCTCGGCCGGCGCCGGCCTAGGTGAGAAGACCGTCATCGAGATCTTGACCGAAGAAGGGCCGGCGAGGATTCGGCAGCTGATCGAGCTCGGGGCGCGCTTCGATCGCGGGGCGGACGGTCAGCTGCTGCTCGGCCGGGAAGGGGCTCACGGGCGCCGCCGAATCCTGCACGCGGGTGGCGATGCCACCGGCGCCGAGATGGTGCGGGCGCTGGCCGCCGAGGTGCGGCGTCATCCCGGCATCGACCTGTGGGAGCGCACCGTCGTCCATGATCTGGTGATGTCCGGCGAGCGCGTCGTCGGCGTGCTGGCGAGTCGCGGTGGCAAGACGGTCTTTCATCGCGCCGCCGCCGTCGTGCTGGCGACCGGCGGTCTCGGCCAGCTGTTCGCCCGCACCACCAACCCGCTCGAGGCGACCGGCGACGGCTTGGCGATGGCGGCTCGCGCCGGCGCCCAGTTGGTGGACCTGGAGATGATCCAATTCCATCCCACCGCGCTCGAAGCGGCTCGCGATCTGGTTTCGATGCAGCCCCTGCCGCTGGTGACCGAGGCGCTGCGAGGCGAGGGAGCGGTGTTGATCGATGATCGCGGCCAGCGCTTCATGGTCGGCATGCACGAGATGGCCGAGCTCGGCCCGCGCGATGTGGTGGCGCGAGCCATTCTGGCCCGGCAAAAGGCCGGGCAGCGCGTCTTCCTGGACGCCCGCGAAGCGCTCGCAGAACGATTCCCGGAGCGTTTCCCCACGGTCTGGCAGCATTGTCAGAGCGTCGGGATCGACCCGCGCCGGCAGCCGATTCCGGTGACGCCGGCGGCGCACTACGCCATGGCCGGGATCGCCGTCGACGGCTACGGTCAGAGCTCGTTGCCCGGGCTGTGGGCCTGCGGCGAGGTGTCGTCCACCGGCATCCATGGGGCCAATCGCCTGGCTTCCAACTCACTGCTGGAGGCGCTGGTGTTCGGCGCCCGCGTCGCTGAAGATCTCGGCAGCGCGACCGCGCCGCGCTCGGTACCGCAGACGGCAGCGGTCCGCGACAGCGAAGTGGTTTGGCGCGAGTTCGGCACAAGCCACGGAATCGACGCAGGGGACGAGCGCGCCGCGGCGAGCGAGATTCGAGGTCTGATGTGGCAGCACGCGGGCCTCGAGCGCTATCGGCAGGGGCTCGAGACGAGCCTCGAGCAGCTGGCGAGCCTCGGCCACGAGCTGCCGAGCCGGCCTTCGGAGACCCGTAACCTGATGACGCTGGGGAGTCTGGTGACGGCGGCGGCGCTGGCCCGCGAGGAGAGCCGCGGCTCGCACTACCGATCCGACTTTCCCACGGCGCGTGAGCGCTTCGCCTATCGCTTCTTCTGGACCTACCGGCCGGGTACGGCGGCATCGTGGCGCAGCGCGGACGAGTTTCCGCTGGTGGCGAAGCGCCCGACGCTCGGCGCGCGGGAGATCGCCTGATGCCGCACCCGCCGGTGCCGCTGTCTCCGGTCCTCTACCGGCCGATCATCGAGGGGGCTTTGCGCGAGGACCTGGGACGGGCGGGCGATCTGACCACCGACGCCATCGTGTCCCCGAGCCGGCGTGCCAGCGGCACGATTGCCGCCCGCCGCGCCGGCCGCGTCGCGGGGCTCGAGGTCGCCCTGTCGGCCTTTCGGCATCTCGACCCGGCGGTGGAGATCGAGATTGCCGTGCCGGACGGCTCAGATGCCGCAGCGGGCGACGCCCTGGCGAGGGTCCACGGCACCGCCCGCGAGCTGTTGACGGCGGAGCGCACGGCGCTGAACGTCCTGGGGCGGCTGTGTGGCATCGCCACCACCACCCGCGATCTGGCTCGGTCGATCGCCCACACGCGGGCGCGGGTGGTCTGTACCCGCAAGACGACGCCGCTGCTGCGGTGTTTGGAGAAATACGCGGTGCGCGTCGGCGGGGGTGCCAACCATCGATTCGGCCTCGACGATGCGGTGCTGATCAAAGACAATCATCGCGTCCTGGCGGGCGGAGCGGCAGCTGCCGTCGAGCTGGCGCGGCAGCACGCCGGAAACCTGGTGAAGATCGAAGTCGAGGTCGACGACCTCGAAGAGCTCGAGGCGCTGATGGAGCTCAGGGTCGATGCCGTGCTGCTCGACAACATGTCGCCCGCGACCCTGCGCCGAGCCGTCCAGCGGGTCGACGGCCGCGCCATCACCGAGGCTTCCGGAGGCATCACGCCCGAGACGGCCCCGGCCATCGCCGAGAGCGGCGTCGACCTGATGTCGGTGGGCTGGTTGACCCACAGCGCCCCGGTGCTCGACGTTGGCTTCGATCTCGAGCTGTGAGCCGCTGCGTGTTTCTGGCTCGAGCGAAACTCCTGTAGACTCTCGCCATGGAGCAGCTAGTACAGATCGGTGCCCACAGCCCCCGCAGCCCCCACAGCGCCCGCAGCCCTCGCGGTGCCGGTGGCTGCGCGTCCAGCACGCCCCACACCAAGCGCCCGGACTGGCTGCGGATTCGCATTGCGACTCCGGAGCGCTACCGTCAGGTGCAAGCCCTGGTTTCGAAGCTACGGCTCAACACGGTATGCCAAGAGGCGCGCTGTCCCAACATCTACGAATGCTGGGGCGAGCACGGCACCGCGACATTCATGATCCTGGGGGACATCTGCACCCGGCGCTGCGGCTTTTGCGCGGTGACCACCGGGCGACCCGAAGCGATCGACCCGGAAGAGCCCGAGCACGTCGCCGAAGCGGTGGAGGTCATGGGGCTTCAGCACGCCGTGATCACCTCGGTGGATCGCGACGATCTGCCGGACGGCGGCGCTCGCCATTGGGCCGAGGTCATCGAGGCGGTCCATCGGCGCTGCCCGGAGACTGCCGTCGAGGTGCTCACGCCCGACTTTCGTAAAGTCACCGACGCCCTCGACATCGTGCTGGCGAGCCGCCCCGAGATTTTCTCCCATAACATGGAGACCGTGCCCCGCCTCTACCGCCAGGCGCGGCCCGGCAGCAGCTACCAGCGCAGCCTGACGCTGCTCGCCGACGCCGCGGCGCGTCGCGACCGCGGTGAATACGCCGGGCGCGTGAAGACCGGCATCATGATCGGCATCGGCGAGACTCCAGAAGAGGTGGCCCCGACTCTGAGAGATATCCGCGGTGCCGGCGTCGAGGTCTTGACCATCGGTCAGTACCTGCAGCCGACGCGCGAGCACCTGCCGGTGGATCGCTTTGTGACGCCCGAAGAATTCGCCGAGCACCGCGCGCTCGCGCTCGAGCTGGGCTTTCTGCACTGCGAGTCCGGTCCGCTGGTGCGCAGCTCGTACCATGCCCACGAGCACGTGCCGGAGTCGATGCGCTCTCGCCAAACCGTAGCCGTCGCCGAAGCTGGCTGAGTCGCGGTCTCTGATCGAGTCGGGCCACCGCTCGAGGCGGGCCGCCGCTCAAGGCGGTGGGGCGTCGAGGGAGGGAAGCTCTTCGTTCGAAGCTTCTGAGCCGTCGGCGAATGTCGCCAGGCAAACCCGGTTACGCCCCGAACGCTTGGCGGTGTAGAGCGCTCCGTCCGCGGCCTCGATCAGCTGTTCACTGGAGGAGCCGGGAGCGAAGGAAGCGACACCGAGGCTGATCGTCATGCGTCGCGATGTCTCACCGGCGTCGCTCGGGATCTCCAGGCCAGCGATGCATTGGCGCACGCGCTCGGCCAGTACCTGAGCCTCTTCGGCGCTGGTTTCGGGCAGGATCAAGGTGAATTCCTCACCGCCGTAGCGGGCCAGCACGTCGGAGGCCCGGCTGAGCTGGCGCAGGGTTGCCGAGACCGCGATCAGGAGCTTGTCGCCGCGGGGGTGGCCGTGGGTATCGTTGAAGCTCTTGAAGTGGTCGAGATCGCCCATGACGACGGAGAGCGGACGGCCGTAGCGCTCGGCGCGCTCGATCTCCTGCTTCAGCCGCTCCTGCAGGTAGCGATGGTTGTAGAGCCCGGTCAGACCATCCGTATTGGCCATCCTGCGGGTCTGCTCGAGATCGTAGGCGCTGCGTATCCTCAGGTCGAGGAGCGCCGCGTCGACGGGTTTGGTGACGAAGTCGGTGGCGCCGCGGCGCATGGCATCGACGGTCAGCTCGGCCGAGCCGTAGCCGGTGACGACGAGAATGGGCAAGATATTGTAGTGTTCGCGAATGTTCTCGATGAGCTCGAGACCGTCGAGCTCCGGCATTACGATATCTAGCAGAACGACGTCGAACTCGCCTTCTCGCAGTATGCTGAGAACGTTACGCCCGTCGGTTTCGGTGATGACCTCGTAGCCGAGCTGATTCAGGGTGATCGACATCACCTGACACACGGCTTCATCGTCATCGACGACTAGCAAATGGTGGGGTTTCATGGTCCCTCCGGGAAAACATCACGCGACACGACAGGCTCTATGTTGGCTAGATCGGCAGGGTGCTCTTGCCGAAGGGCGTCTTGCCGAAGGGCTTCTTGCCGAAGGGCGCCTTGCCAATAAGTGTTATGCAGAGGACCGGCATGTCGAAGACCGGTATGCGGAATACCGGCGCGTCGGGTAGTTGAGTGACGCGGAAAACGAACCCCAATGAGAGGATCTCTCTCGAAACTGTTATCAATATCTTAACACAATTCACCGATCCTGTAGCATTCCGGCCATTCGGAAGACTCCCTCGAGCAGATACGGCAGAGCCAGCACGCCGCGCTGGGTTCGCTGGGGAAGGCACGAGCGCAGCCTATGATCGACTCGCACGACTCACGGCCAGACTCCTCTGAGGCGCCGTCACCCGGCGCGTCGTTCGACGTGGTCATCATCGGCGGCGGCGTCATCGGCAGCTCGATCGCCTACTTTCTGGCCCAGGAGAGCTCCTTCGATGGCTCGGTAGCCGTGATCGAGAAGGACTCGTCGTATGTCGACAGCTCGACGGCGAGATCGGTGGGCGGCATCCGGCAGCAGTTCTCGATCGCCGAGAACATCGCGATGTCTCAATTCGGCGCTCGTTTCTTCCGCTCCGCGGCAGAGCTCCTGGCGGTGGGGGACGAGCGGCCGGATCTGTCGTTTCGCGAGGCGGGCTATCTGTTCCTGGCCACTGCGGCGGGACGGTCCATCCTGGAGCAGAACCATGCCCTGCAGAGGGCGCACGGGGCGGCGGTCGCGCTGCTTTCGGTGGCGGCTCTGGCCGAGCGGTTTCCCTGGTTGAACACCGAAGATCTGGCCGGTGCGGCATTGGGCACGGCGGATGAGGGTTGGCTCGACCCCTATAGCCTGCTGATGGCGTTCAAGCGCAAGGCCGAGCATCTGGGGGTGCGCTATCTCGCCGAGGAGGTCGTCGCCATCGAGCTGCGGGACCGTGCGGTGGCGGCGGTGCGCCTGGGCGATGGCCGGCGGGTGAGCTGCGGCCACCTGGTCAACGCCGCTGGGCCACGAGCGGCTGCAGTGGCCGAGATGGCCGGCATAGAAGATTGCCCAGTTCGCTCTAAAAAGCGTCTGGTCTTTACTTTTGATTGCGCTGAATCACTGAGGAATTGTCCACTCGTCGTCGATCCGAGTGGCGTCTATTTCCGGCCGGAAGGGGACCGATTCCTTTGCGGGGTCTCGCCTCCCGAGTCATCGGATCCCGACTGCACCGACTTCAAGATCGACCCGCATTTCTTTGAAGACGTGCTCTGGCCGCGGCTGGCGCATCGCGTGCCGGCGTTCGATCGTTTGCGCCAGGGAACCGCCTGGGCCGGGCATTATGCGGTCAATACCGTGGACCGTAACGCGATCGTCGGGCCGCATCCGGAGGTGGAGGGTTTCTGGTTCGCCAATGGATTCAGCGGGCACGGTCTACAGCACGCGCCGGCGATAGGGCGCGCGGTGAGCGAGCTGATCACCTTCCAGGAGCCGCGCACCTTGGACCTCAGCCGATTCGATTTCGCCCGTTTCGCCGAGGGCCGACCGGTTACCGAGCGCAACGTCATCTAAGCCCCTGGCCTCGGCCCGGTAACGAATGGTTCATGTCAGCCGGCGTCAAAACTGGTATAGATTAGGGACCACGGCGGCGGTGTTCAGTTTAGCGTCGAGTTTCTGCGCTGAGCTCGACCAGCCGGCGTGCTTCAATGAAGCCCAAAACGGCCGGCAGATTGAGAGATCGGCCGGATCGAGTCTCGAGCCTCGAGCGACGAGATTAGCGCATCCGACATGCTGCTGGAGTGACCAATGAACGACTATCAAGCGGCCCGCGATCCACGCGGTCAAGCGTCGAAGCGGCCCATCAACATCCAAGACAGCTTCCTGTTCGGAAGCTTGAAAGAAGGCAAGATTCTTGTTTTCGCCCTCGTGACCGGAAAGCAGATCAAGGGCCAGATCAAGCGCTTTGACCGTTACGCCCTGGTGGTCGACAACGGCACGCAAGAGTACTTGATCTACAAGCACGCGATCGTCGGGATCACGGACCTGGCTCCGATTCCCTGAGCGTTTCACGCTCCCTGAGCGCGTCACGGCTGTGGCAGGCCCGTGTCCGCGCTCTAGCCCTCGAAGTTTGTAGCGACCCACCCCAGCGACGCCCCGCGTCGCCTGAGGGAGAGCCGTAGCTATTTCCGTGCGGAGATTTGTAACTATCTCCGTCCGGAGGTAGCGTTCGTGAGGTGGAGGTCGCGCTAGTCGAGCGAGCACGGGCGAGGACTGTGTGAGCGGGATCGCTTCTCTTCTGACCTCCCCCTTTGAAATCTGACCTCCCCCTTTGAAAGAGGGGCGCCCGGCTAGGGGGACCGAGGGGGATTTCTGGAGGCTCGGTAAACATCGAAGTGAAGCCCCCCAAACCCCCCGTTGCCCAAGGGGGGAACCAGAATTCAGGAGAACTGGTGCTGCCTGGCGATGAATCTAACTGGCGACTTCGGCGCCGCGGATCTCGCCTTGGACCTCGCCGCCGTCCTCCAGGTAGACGGTGACTCGGCGGGCTTCGTCCTCGACGATCACGTTGCCTTCGACCACCGCGCCATCGAGGAGTCGAATCTTCAGCTCGCTCGAGCTCTTGTTGCCGCCGCGGCCTTCGATGACGATGTCGCGGTGGACACGGCCGCCGCGCAGCGTGACCGCGCCGTTGTGGGTCGAGAGGCTACCGCGGACTTCGGTCTCGTCGAGCTCGAGGCGGCCGTTGATCGTCGAGATATCGCCGTCGACCTCGGTGCCGCGACCGCTTTCGACCGCGCCGTTGATGGTGCCGAGATCACCGTTGACCCGCACGCTCTCCGCGATGTGAATCGAGCCGTTGACGGTCGACAGGCTGCCGACGGTCGAGCTGTCGCCGACCGTGATGCCGCCGTTGACGCTGCGGCTGGCGCCGCCCACCTTGGCGTCGCGTCCAATGCGAACGCTACCGTTGACGGTTTGCATGCCGCCTTCCACCGTCTCGCCATCGGCGACGCGTAGCGAACGATTGACGCCAAACTTGCAGCCCGTCAGCGTCAGCAGAATCAGGGTACCCAGCGCGATCTTGGTTGCGTTTCTAAACAACATAGGTTGCTCCTTTCGAGGAGCCACTACGCAGGGTGCCAAGGAAGTGTTACGCAGCCGAGGATGTGTTACACAGAAGTGCCGAGCGGCTCCAGCATTTTGCCCGCGATCTCCTTGTACAGCTTGGCTGCGACCATCGCAGTGACGCCGGTCGGATCGCGGGTCGGGTTGAGCTCGACGAGGTCGGCGCCGACCACCGGCCCCGCCAGATCCTGGATGATGCGGATGACCTCCCTCACCGACAGGCCGCCGGGCTCGTGGTGGGAGACCCCGGGAGCGAAGGCCGGGTCGAGCACGTCGAGATCGAGGGAGAGATAGAGCGGCGCCTCGAGCTCCGGCACGGCATCCGGTCGCCACTGGCGCATATCGATGATCTCGACGTCGAAGCGCTCGGCCTGCATGCGCTGATGGGGATTGAGCGTGCGGATACCGACCTGGACCAGCCTGGCCACCAGGCCGTCTTCCATGATCCGCGCGAAGGGACAGGCGTGGGAGCGATAGTTGCCGTCGAGCTCGTCATAGAGATCCGGGTGGGCGTCGAGCTGCAGTAGGGTCAGGCGTTCGAAGCGGCGACCGTAGGCCTCGAGGATGGGATAGGCGATCGCATGGTCACCGCCCAGGGTCAAAACGCGGTTGCCGGCATCCAACAGCTCGCCAACCGCGGTCTCGATGCGCTCGAAAGGGTCGCCGCCGGGCTCGAAGGCGAGATCGCCAGCGTCGGTCAAATACGGGTGTTGATCCAGATCGAAGCCGGCCTCGCAGCACGTGTTGCTCGAAGGCGACCGAAAGGCCTCGCGGATGGCGTTCGGCGCTTGCGCCGCACCGCGCAGGAACGAAGAGCTGTCGTCGTAGGGAACACCGAGCGTGCTGACGGTGAACTTGGGATCGGGCATGATCGCCTCTCTGTGGTTCAAGAGCCGTGGGACTGGCCAGGGCGTCGCGATTTAGAGCGTTCGATCGAACGGCGGGGATGGTACCATCCGCTCCCGAGCCCAGCCGCGTTCGGTGCGCGGTCCGCTGCTTCGGATGCGGGGCCACGTCGAGCTGCTGCGCCCCGTTCATCGTCCTTTCATTCACGCTTCTTCCGAGACACGTCTTCCGAGACACGTCTTCTGAGACACGGTGCAGGAGACACGGTGCAGCTGACGGGTCTCGAGAGCCACCTCGCAGGAGATCGCCATGGCGTTCAATCTCAGGAATCGTCATTTCGTCAAGCTGCTCGATTTCACTCCGCAAGAGATCCGCTTCCTGCTGAAGCTGTCGAGCGACCTCAAGACCGCCAAGTATGCCGGCACCGAGCAGCCGCGGCTGACCGGTAAGAACATCGCCTTGATCTTCGAGAAATCCTCCACGCGCACGCGCTGCGCGTTCGAGACCGCGGCCTACGACCAGGGGGCGCACGTCACCTACATCGGCCCCTCGGGCTCGCATATCGGCGCCAAGGAGACCATGAAGGACACGGCTCGGGTGCTGGGCCGAATGTACGACGGCATCGAGTACCGTGGTTTCGCCCAGACCAGCGTCGAGGAGCTCGCCGAGTATGCCGGCGTGCCGGTGTGGAACGGACTGACCAATGAGTACCATCCGACCCAGATCCTGGCGGACTTCCTCACCATGCAGGAGCACTGCACCAAGCCGTTGGACGAGATGACGCTGTGCTACCTCGGTGACGCCGGCAACAACATGGGCAACTCGTTGATGGTCGGCTCGGCCAAGCTCGGCATCGACTTTCGCATGGCGGCGCCCGAGGGCTGCCGCCCCGAAGGCGAGCTGGTCGCCACCTGTCGCGAGCTCGCCGAAGCCAGCGGTGGCCAGATCACCCTCACCGACGACGTCGCCGCCGCGGTGCAGGGAGCCGATTTTCTCTACACCGACGTCTGGGTCTCCATGGGCGATCCCGATTCGGCCTGGGAGGAGCGCATTCGGCTGCTCGAGCCCTACCAGGTCAATCGGCGGGCGCTCGAGCTCACCGGCAACCCGCACGCCAAGTTTCTGCACTGCCTGCCGGCGTTCCACAACCGCGACACCACCAAGGGCGAAGAGGTGTTCCAGAAGTACGGTCTCGACGGTATGGAGGTCACCGAAGACGTCTTCGAGTCCGAAGCTTCGATCGTCTTCGATCAGGCCGAGAATCGACTGCACACCATCAAAGCGGTGATGGTGGCGACGCTCGGCGCCTGAGCCGCCTTCAATCCAGCGGCACAGGCGGCGCCGTAGGAAGGGGAGACCGCAGTCACAACGCCTGCGGCTTCCTACCTGAGAGCGGCCCCACCATGAAACCTTCGCAGCCCCGTTCGACCCCCGGTTCGACCCCGCAGATCCCACCCCGCAAGCGCTTAGTCCGCACCACGATCCTCGCCGCCAGCGCGCTCCTGCTCGCTGGCTTCCTCGCTCTCGATTCGAGCGCCGACAAGAACGAATCGCCGTCGGCGGCTGCCGTCGACCCCAACTCCCAGCAGGCGGTCGGCCTGATCTTGAGCCTGCTCTCCGGCGACCGTGACGTCGAAAAGCAGGCCTTCGACCTCCTCGAGCAGCAGTGGCAGCCGAGCTTTGTGCCCATGCTGCTCGAGATCCTCCATCTGTCCCGCGATCCGATCATCCACAGCCGCGTCATCGGCCGTCTCGAGCGTGCGACGCGTCAAAAGAAGGGCTCGGACATCGACGATTGGTATGAGTGGCTGTGGAGCCAGGAGGCCGTGGATCATCCCGACTACGCCAACTTCAAAGCCGCCATCTACGGACTGATCGATCCGCGCTTTCGCGACTACTTCTCCAATGACCGCACGGCGAAGATCCGCCTCGACGAGGTGCGCTGGGGCGGTGTGGTGCAGGACGGCATTCCGCCGTTGCGCCAGCCCAAGATGCTCGCTGCCGGCGACGCCGACTACCTCGCAGACAGCAACGTGGTGTTCGGCCTCGAGGTCAACGGCGACGCCCGCGCCTATCCCAAGCGCATCCTGGCGTGGCACGAGATGTTCGTCGACACGGTTGGCGGTGTGCCGGTGGCCGGCGTCTACTGCACCCTGTGCGGCACGATGATCCTCTACGAGACGGTCCACGACGGCGTCGCCCACGAGCTCGGAACCAGCGGCTTCCTCTATCGCTCGAACAAGCTGATGTACGACCGCCGCACCCAATCGCTGTGGAACACCATTTGGGGAACCCCGGTGATCGGTCCGCTGGCCGAGCAGGACATCGCGCTCGAGCGTCGCAGCGTGGTCACCACCACCTGGGGCGAGTGGCGCCGCCGTCACCCCGACACCCAGGTGCTGTCGCTCGACACCGGCCACCAGCGCGACTACGGCGAGGGCGTCGCCTACCGAGCCTACTTCGCCACCGACGAGCTGATGTTCACCGTCCCCGACGTCGATCGGCGGTTGCGCAACAAGGCCGAAGTCCTGGCGCTGATCTTCGATGATCATCCGGATCAGCCGCTGGCGATCTCCGCCAAGTTCCTCAAAAAGAACCCGCTGCATCACGAGCAGGTGGGTGAGGTACCCTTCGTCGTGCTCACCGACCGCAGCGGCGCCAACCGGGTCTTCGCTACCGGCGGCCGACGCTTTGCGAGCTGGGATCAAGATCGCATCGCGGTCGACGAGGAAGGCGTCCGCTGGACCATGGACGAGGACCAGCTGACGGCCGCTGATGGCGCGACCCTGGCCCGTCTGCCCGGTCATCGAGCCTTCTGGTTCGGCTGGTATTCGGCCTATCCGGAGACCCGCTTGGTGCGTTGACGCTTCGCCTGGGCCAGCGTCCACCGAGGGGCGTCTCAGAGCCGAAATCCTCAGCATTCAAACCGCTTGAATGCTGAGAAATTCCAGAAACCTGATCATTCAAACCGTTTGAATGCTGAGAAATTCCAGAAACCTGATCATTCAAACCGTTTGAATGCTGAGAAATCTCAGAATTCTGATCATTCAACGCGCTCGAATGCTGAGAAATCTCAGAATTCTGATCATTCAAACCGTTTGAATGCTGAGAAATGACGATGTAAGAACGATGTGCCACGCCAAAATCGCTAGCCATCTGATGTGAGAACGCTGCGCCACGCCAAAATCGATTCACCATCGCTTGTAGGATCGATGTGCCACGCAAAAATCGCTAGCCATTGGGTGTGAGATCGTTGAGCCACGCCCAAATCGATCGCCCATTCCCGAATATTCGGCTGTTTTCGAGTCTCACTAGGGGGTAGGCTCGAAAAAAGACCCCTAGATCGCGAGCGGTAGGCCTGGGAGGTCGATTTCAGGCGAAAAGTTCAATTCTGCCATCATTTTTTACCGATTCAACTGTTTCTTGCCCGCCAGCGCGTCGGCCGGCTCAGCTTCGGGCCTCATGCGCCAGCTCGCCGAGGCGGCGCAGGGCTTGGGCGACGGTGTCGGACCAGGGCACCGCGCAGTTGATTCGCAAGCAGTTGCGGTAGCGGCCGGAGGCTGAGAGCAGAGGCCCCGGCACGACGCTGATGCCTTCGGCTAGCGCGGCGCGATGCAGCGCGAACGCATCGACGTCCTCAGGCATCTCCACCCACAGCAGGTAGCCGCCGGTTGGCCGCGTCACGCGGGTGCCGGCGGGGAAGTGCGCGCCGATCTCGGGGATCATCCGGGTGAGGAGATCTTTGAAGCTGCGGCGCAGCCGACGCAGATGGCGCTCCATGCCGCCGCCGGCGAGATAGTCGGCGATCGCCAGCTGGGTTGGGGTCGCGGTCGCCATCGTGGAGGCGATCTTCTGGCTGATGACCTCGTGCCGGTAGCGTCCCGGTGCGATCCATCCAACCCTCAGGCCGGGGGCCAGAATTTTGCTGAACGACGACAGCAGCAGGACGTTGCTGTCGCGAGCGCGCCCTTGCGCTAGCTCGCAGTCGAAGCTCTGAATGCTGAGCGGTCGTGGCCCGTCATGGGCAATCTCACCATAGGTGTCGTCTTCGATCAGCGGCACTTCAGCGTCGCGCAGCATGCGAGCCAAACGCTTGCGCTCGGCGTCCGGCATGCGATGCCCGAGGGGATTGCCGAAGCTCGAGACCAACAGCACGGCCGCGAGGCGCTCTTCCTCGAGCGCTTCGGCGAGGGCGTCCAGGCACATGCCGTCCCGTGGGCAGGTGGCGACCTCGAGCGCCTTGAGGTGCAGGCTCTCGAGCACCTGCAGGAAGCCGTGGTAGGTCGGCGTTTCGATCGCCACCGTGTCGCCTGGTTTGGTCACGGCGCGAAGGGCGAGCGAGACCGCCTCCTGAGCGCCGGTGGTGATCAGCAGCTCCTCGGCGGTCAGATTGCAGCCGGCGGCCAACGCCAGCCGGGCGATCTCGTGCCGAAGCTCGGGACGCCCCGGAACCGTGTCGTAGGACTGACAGGCGATGGGCTCGCGCCGAACCGCGCGCGACAGCAGGGTGTTGAGCCGCCCGATGGGCAGGAACTCGGCCGCCGGCACCGCCGCGCCGAACGGCACCAGCAGGCTGCTCTGGCTGGCTTCTTCGGCGAGGATCTCGATCAGAGCGGTGTTGTCGAGCTTCGCGGGTTGCCGGCAGGTCGCGGTGCGGGTCGGCTCGAGCGGCACCGCGGCGATGTTGAGCCGAACGTAGTGGCCGCTCTGTGGACGGACCTCGACCAGCCCGCGATCCTCGAGCACCCGGTAGGCCTCCATCACCGTCGTGATGCTGACCTTAAGCCGGCGGCTGGTCGCTCGCAGCGAGGGAATGCGCGCTCCAGGAGCCAGCGTGCCCTGGGAGATCAGGCCGGCGATGTCGTCGGCGACCAGGCGATAGAGCGGCGCGTCGGCCGTCGAGGGGTCGGCTGGGCCGTCGACGGCGTGGGAGTGAGCGGGCGTGATAGGGGCCGGGCACATCGTGCGAACAGTGTACAACAGATCGAACTGTTATGGTGTCAATTGAACTTTTCTGTATCTGTTTTAGTAGCACTCGAGCTGTCACTGTAGGCGCATCATGAGACATCGAGACACCTCCCCCTCCTCCGTCAAGTCTGGCATCGAGTGGACCGTTCCGGTGCTGCTCGCGTTTGCGGCGATCTACCTGATCTGGGGTTCTACTTACCTGGTCATTCGGTTTGCTATCGAGACCATCCCGCCGTTTCTGATGGCGGGCACGCGATTCTTGATCGCTGGCGGCCTGCTCTATGCGGTACTGCGCTGGCGCGGCGTGGCTCGTCCGACCGCTTCGCAGTGGCGGGCGTCGGCGATTCTGGGGGTGCTGATGATGTGTGGCGGCAACGGCCTGGTGACCTGGGCCGAGCAGACCGTGCCGTCGGCCCTCGCCGCTCTGGTCGTCACCACCATCCCGCTATGGATGGTGACCCTCGACGCGCTGTGGTTCGGCGGCCCCAAGCCCACCGCGAGAGTGATCACGGGTCTGGTCCTCGGGCTGATCGGCGTCGGCATGCTGATCGGTCCCGCCGACGGCGCGATCGCCCCAGCCGGCGCCGCCGTGCTCATCACCGCGACGTTCCTATGGGCTCTGGGCTCGCTGCGCGCCCGCTCGGCCTCGGTGCCGGCCTCACCGTGGATGACCGCCGCCCTGCAAATGGTGGGTGGCGGCGTCGCCCTGATGATCGTCGCCACGCTGGCCGGCGAGTGGCAGCGGTTCGACCCCTCGGCGGTCTCGCTGCGCTCGCTCGTCGCCTTCGCCTACCTGATCGTCTTCGGCTCGATCATCGCGCTGTCGGCCTACGTCTACCTGCTGCGCAAGACCACGGCGGCGTCGGTGGCGACCTATGCCTTCGTCAACCCGGTCATCGCCCTGCTGCTCGGCTGGCTGGTCGGCGAGCCCTTGACCGAGCGCTCCCTGCTGGGCGCTGCCCTGGTGATCGGCGCCGTCGCCTTCCTGCACTGGAATCGGGCGGAGAAAACCGCGCAGCTGTCGCCCGAGCCGGTGGCGAACGCTGGCGGTGAGGCGGCGAGCGAGAGGACCGGAAGCCTCCTGCGGCGGCGTTGGCGCCGCGCGGCTTGAAGCTCACTCGAGAGACTCAATTTAGGGCTGCGAGATGATCGGCGACTTCGGAGACGAGCTCCGCGTCGCCGATCTCTTCGGCGATCTCGAGCGCCTGCTGCCAGCGGCGCCGGGCTTCACCGGTCCGGTCGGTCGCGAGGTAGCTCGAGGCAGCGTTCGAGAGAAAACGAGCTTCCTGGTGCCGATCGCTGAGCTCACGGCTGAGCTCGATACCTTCCTCAAAGGCAACGACGGCTTCGGAGTAGCGGCCTTGGGATAAATAGCCAGCGCCAAGACCACGCAGCAGCATCGACATGCCTGCAGCATCTCCAGCGCCTTTAGCGCTCCGGAGCGCCCGGTTCCAGGTCTCGATCGCTTCGTTGGGTTGATCGGAGCGCCAGAACGCCCAGCCCATACTCGCGAAAGCCGCTACGACTCCCTGTACGTCGCCCAGCATCTGCGATAGCTCTAGGCTCTTCTGAAGGTAGCGGTTTGCTGACCGCCAGTCGCCCAGCTGTTCGAGGACCTCGCCTAGCCTGAGATGAATCAAAGCCTCGCCACGTCGATGCTCCAGCGTGCGGGCAATGTCGAGTGCTCGCTCAAAGAGCTCTCTCGCAGCCTCGAGCTCACCAACCTTTTTTCGGTACTTACCGAGCTGGACCAATAGCTGGAGCATAGCGTTCAGGTCTTCGGCTTGTTCGGAAATCTCCAGCGCATGTTCCAGCGTGGACTGAGCGGCAGGAAGATCGCCGATCACGGTGAGTACCTCGCCAACTAGCGACAAGGCTCTGATCCTTCCGCGATCGTTCTCCAGCTGGTCTGCCAGCTCCACAGCACGTTCCGCTACCTGTAACGATTCTCTATGCGCACCGAGCTGTAGCAAAACCTCACTCAGCTGCAGCAGCACATGGCTCTGGAGTATCGAAGGATCGAGATGCCGTAGGGTTTCCCAGGCCGCCCGAAGAGAATCAACGGCCTCGTTAGAACTTCCGGTTCCATGTTGAGCTCTTCCCAGATAGAGCAATGCCTCAGCCTCAGCAGGCCGATCGCCCCGGCCCCTGGCTAGCCTTCTGAGCCAGCGGAAATGTTCGATCATCGCCTCAGCGTCGAGCTGGGAGCTGTCCCAGCCCGCGAGTATCTGCTGTGCGAGCTCGTCTTGCCCCTGCTGGTTCGCTGCCTGTCGGAAGATCTCGGCCCATCTGATCCGTTGAATCGGCGTCTGGACGCCCGCCAATAGGACGTAGCCGGGTACTCCGGTTTCCCAAACTAGCTGCCGGGCCTGCTGCCCGGCCGGATCTGGTGCCTCACAGCGCTCCAGCACCCACGCCTGGGCGGCTTCGATCTCCGTCCAGGCGGTCGACGACAGCTGATTGCGTACCTTGGGATCCGTCGAAGTTCGAGCATGCTCTGTACTGCCTAGAGAGCTCTCGACTTCTAATGCGGCGCCTGCGAGCTGCGCCAGAAAAACTCGAGCGTGCTCGTCGCGGGTGGCCTCCAGCTCGCCTCTCGTGGCGAGCTCTTCGCCAGCCAGGTGGCGTATCTTATGGTGGAAGGTGTAGCGCTGCACTTTCGGCTTGAAGCTCAGTAGCCTGTTTCGCACCAGCACGGTGAGGATCTGACGCACCAGCTGCTCGTCCAGCCTGGAAAATGCAGCCGCTTCTGTCGCACCAAAATCACCGCGAAACACCGCTTGCCGGCGCCACACGTAGCGCTGCTCGGGCGTGAGTCCAGCGAGCACCGCTCTGGCGAGCCGGGGCACTTGATCTACGACCTCTCGCCGGGCCAGCTCCGTTACGCGCTCTGTGTCCTCGCCATGATGCAACAGCGCTGCGGCCAGCCGCAGGCTCAAGGGGTGCCCCGAAAATAATCGCACCAGCGGTGCGAAGTCTGCTTCGGGGCCATGGGTAGCTCTGTAGGCCATATCCGCCAGCTCGAGCTCGACGAGCTCACTGCCTTCGCGCACCGTCAACCCGCTGAGTACGAGCTGGCTGAAACGATCCGGCAGCGGTAGGCGTTCACGAGCGGTCGCCAAGACACGACAGCCACCTTCCGTGCTCATGGCCTGCAGCAGCGATGCATCTTCGACGCCTTCGACGATCAGCAGCATGCTCTTGGCCTTCGTAGCGGATCGGAAACGCTTCTCGAGCTCGCGAAGCTCGGTTGGAGGGGAGCTTCCCGGCACCAGGTGCTGGACCAGGCGTCTTAGAATGTCGAGCTTGGTCGGAGGCTCGAGGCTGTCGGCCAGGTCGAGCCGCAAGAGGCCATCCGGGTAGGCGTCGGCGGCCTGGTGGCAAGCTTCCAGCACGAAACTGGTCTTGCCGATACCCTCCGGCCCGATGATCGCGAGGTGCTTTTCGCCGGTTGTCAAGAGACTCCTGGTTCGCTTCAGCTCGCGTTCGCGCCCGACAAACAGCTCGGGGCGTGCGACGCTCGCCCAGCGAGGAGGGGGAGCGTCCAACGCCATCTCGGCTGGCATGGCTGGGGGTGCTAGAGCAGGGAGCTCGAGGGCGAGCGGCGATTCGTCGAGACGTTTGCTCGGGCCGATGAATCGCCAGTTGGCCTGGCGGATGCTCCAGAAATCCGGGGCGGAGCGGCGGAACTCCTGCCAGTCGTCGCGGTGGAGCGAGAGCAGGAG
The DNA here is from genome assembly GCA_039030415.1 of Acidobacteriota bacterium. Classification (GTDB taxonomy): domain Bacteria; phylum Acidobacteriota; class Thermoanaerobaculia; order Multivoradales; family J023; genus JAAELT01. The sequence goes on along the minus strand of JBCCEE010000035.1, from coordinate 10,356 downwards.
GGAAGCGTCCGCGCGCTCGGCGAGTACGTCGCGTTTCTGGTTCAGGAAAAGGAAGAAATCCCGCAGCGCGGCTTTGCCTTCAGGGGTTTGCGCTCCGCGATAGAGCGAGCGACCGCACGGGAAAAAGAAGATGCAGGGGCGCTCGGCCTCCTGCAGCTCACGTAGGATGAGGCGCACCAAAGGCTCTTCGCTCGGAGGCTGATCCAGCCGGAATCCCGCTAGATGCAGACCTCTCTGATGGCACCAGTGACTCAGCTTTGCCGTCAACAGCTCCTCGGCGTCGGCGTTGACGAGCTGCAGCGGTAGGAATTGGAACCCGTCGGCCAGGTCGAGGGCCTGTTCGAGCCGCAGCCACTCGCCAGGGTTGGTCCCCAGCTCGAGCCACGCGTCAGCGGCTCGTTCAGCTTCGGGCGTCACAGGTCGAAGGTTACGATCTCGTCCCAGGTTGGACCCTCGATCTCTAGCCGGCGCCACAACAGTGGATGAGCGTCGTACCAGGACGTGTGGTTGTGATAGCGCAACATCAGGTAGCCCTGGAGAAGAGAGTCCATGTACTCACGATTCGAGGCGTCCATCGGGAATTCGCGGTTCTCATGAACCTGCCGCAGGAGCGACTCGTACTGCAGCTCCAGGCCCTCGCGGTAGCTCTGCCGCAACTGAATGATCGCCTGATCGGCCAGGTCACGGGTGATGCGTTGGCCAGCAGGAACCTGGAAGATGCAGTCGATGACCAGGCGAAGCAGATCACGCATGTAGCCACCGCTGTGAACGGCGAGCCAAGCCGCTACTGCCGGATGCTCGAAGTGCTCCTTGGGGACGCGTAGGAACAGTGCGTCGCGCATGGCCCGGGCGCCGGGTTCGTGCAGCTGCGGCCGCCCGTCCGCTGCAAGCTCTCTTTGAAACATGCGGACCATGGGCAGGAATTGCACCTCCGTACCGAAGCCGGCGCTGAGCTCTGAGGCTCGCCGTATCATGAACGGCGGCACGGTATAGACCACGTGCACTGGCGGCTGGAGGTCGCGAGCATTGGTCAGAAACGCCCCGAACCAGTGCATGCGGAAGCGCTCCCGCTCTTCGGAGCCCGAAAGGTCGCCAGTGGCACGCTTCTCGATGCCATCGAGAATGAGGACCAGCGGGCTGCCAGCTCGATCGGCCGCTCGGGCGGCAGTGTTCAGCAGGTCGAAGACCTGCTCGCGGAAGCTCTGAAGCTCGCCGAGCTGGCGGGCTACCTGCTGGAACAAAGTGTCGTTGGTCGTCAGCTCGGCTTTCACTTCCGTGATGCCACCTTTGAGCCCCAGCTGAGTGATCTTGGTCTCACTCTGCAGGAACTCCCAGACTTGCTTGGCATATTCGGTGAGCCAGCCAACACCACTGTCGGGCCGACCGCTTGGGTAGAGGGCGAGGATCAACGCCAGCAGGATATCGCGTGTGGTGATCGGTTGATCGTCTCGAATCCAGCTCGCGGCATCCGCCAGAACTACCTGGAAGCCTTCCTCCTGAAGGTCGCTCTGCAGCAGCTTGAGCTCGGTGCTCTTGCCGCTGCCCGAGAGGCCGGTGACGATCTGGGTCGTGCTCTCGTTGGCCAGCGAAATGACGTCGGCGACGCGATGACGCCACAGGCGACCACGCAGCTCGAGCTCTGGCTTATCGAAGTTGAAGTGCCTTCGATCTCCCTTCGGGATCGGCTCGTTGACCTTACAGTCCTTTATGAGCTTTTTTTTGGTCGCCCGGTCCAAGATCGGATCTCCTTTCAGCGGGAATCCCATCTTGAAGTCTATCATTGTTGAGCTTACGCCTAGCCTAGGCCCATGGCCTGCCGGTCACATCCAGGGGGCAGGCTCTTGCCGCTGCCCGAGCCTCAAACCTAGATCGTGGCAGCGGCAGGGGATCCAGGCGACGACCTATCTTCGGGCATGCGCTGAGAGCTGGTAGCTAAACTGCTTCCTCAAGCGTCCGGTTGGCACTCCGCCTCGAGTGCGGCTCTCACCTTCTCGAGCTCCGGCTCGACGGCAGCGAGAACCCGTGGCGCGCCGCCGAGGACCCCTTGGCGGGCCATGATCTCGAGGCGCTCGTAGAGAGCGGCTAGGCGGATGGCGCCGAGGCTGGCGCTATTCGATTTCAAGGTGTGGGACGAGCTGCGGATCGCCTCCGCGTCACCTTGGGCGATGCCCTCTCCGAGGGTCTCTTGGAGCTCTCGAGCGGTGCGCAGATAGCCATGGATCATTCGCTCCAGCAAACCGTGGGCGCCTTTCGACTCCAGATCGCGAATCTCGTCGAGCGCCTTGCGCTCGAGGGCCCTGCCGTTCTGCGAGGAGTGCCCGTTCGGCGACGAGGCACCGGCCTGATCGGTGGCGACCGCAGGCCGCGCCGGGTCGGTCTCGCGCGGGAGGTTGGGCAACCAGCGCTTCAAGCAGCGCGACAGTTTGTTCAGATCGAACGGCTTGGGAAGGCAGTCATCCATGCCGCACGCCAGGCCATGATCGCGGTCGACCGGCGCCGACTTGCCGGTGATGGCGATGATCGGCAGCCGCTGCACCGCGCGCCCCAGGGGTTTCAGGTTCGACGTCTCACGCGACGCTTCCCACTCGCGGATCGCACGGGTCGCCTGGTAGCCGTCCATGATCGGCATCTCGCAGTCCATGAGGATCACGTCATGCCGCCGCCTCAAAGCGAGATCTACCGCCTCGCGCCCGTTGATCGCGGCGTCGACTTGGGCTCCGAGGTACTCCAGCATGCCTCCGACCGCCTGCTGGCTGAGCTCGCTGTCGTCGACCAGCAGAATCCGGTAGTCCGCCAGCATTCCGGCTTCCGGTAGCGCGTCGTCCGAGCCGCTGTCGAGGGATCCTGGAGAGTCGTCGGGCGGCGGTGAGGTCTGCTGTGCTGCCGCTGACTCAGCGGCTACCGGCTCGCTCGACACCCAGGCCGATTTCGGCAGCCAGCGGTCGAGAATCTCATGCAGCTGGGCCTGCCCGAACGGCTTGCTGAGGTAGTCATCCATGCCGGATTCCAGACAGTGCTCGCGATCGCCCTTCATGGCGTTGGCGGTCATGGCGATGATCGGAACGTGCTCCGCCGTGCGGTTGTCCCGAGGCTGGCCTTGGGTGGGGAGTCCTTTGGAGCGCTCCAGCCGGCGAATCGCTTGAGTTGCCTCGTGACCATCCATGATCGGCATCTGGCAGTCCATGAGGATCAGATCATAGGGGCGAGTGGCGGCGAGGTCGACCGCGGCCTCGCCGTTGGGCGCCAGCTCGACCGTGGCGTTGAGATTGCCGAGGATGCTCTGCACCATCTCCTGGTTGACCAGGTTGTCCTCCACCAGCAGGATGCGGACGCCGGGTAGCTTCCTGGCCGGGACGTTGCCGTGCCTCGCAGGGTGCCGCGGCCTGCCGCGACCGAGGATCGCCGCGTGGAGATCGGCTTGACGGATCGGTTTCGTGAGGTAGCCACGGACTCCGGCGCTCCACAGCTCGGCGTCGTCGACCGGGGCGGCGGTCACCAGCTGAATCAACGCCAGATCCTCGAGCGCCGGCAGCGCCCGGATGGCACGGATCAGCTCCAAGCCGTCCATACCCGGCATATGCTGGTCAACCAGGGCCAGATCGAAGGCATTGTTGCGCTTCGCCGCGCTCAGCAGAAGGTGGAGGGCTTGGGAGCCATCGGCTTCGCCGCGCGCCTGTAGCCCCCAACCTTCGAGCTGAGACAGCAGGCTGCGTCGGCTGGCGGCGTTGTCGTCCACGATCAGCACCCGGGGCAGCGGAGTCTCGAAGGGCGGCAGCTCGCGACCGCTGGCTTGATCCTGCTGTTCGAGGTGAACGACGAACCAGAACGTCGAACCTTCGCCGAAGGTGCTGCGGACGCCCATCTCGCCCCCCATGAGCGCCACCAGCTCTTTGGAGATCGCCAGGCCCAGCCCGGTGCCGCCAAATTTGCGGGTGGTCGAGCCGTCGGCCTGCTGGAACGATTCGAAGATACGGGCCTTTGCCTGCGGGTCCAGGCCGGCTCCGGTGTCGCTGACTTCGAAACGCAGGCCGACGGCGCGTGCGCCAAACGGCGAACCCGTGATCCGCAGCACGACCTCACCGGACTCGGTGAACTTGACCGCGTTGCCCGCCAGATTGGAGAGGATCTGGCGCAGCCGCGTCGGATCACCTCGCAATGCGGTCGGGAGCTCGTGCGCCAGCTCGCACACCAGCTCGAGCCCTTTCTCCCGTGCGCGTTCGGAGAAGAGGTCGGCCAGATCTTCCACCAGGTCGCGCAGGTCGAAGTCGACCACTTCGAGCTCCAGTTTGCTGGCCTCGATCTTGGAGAAGTCCAGAATATCGTTGAGGATGTCGAGCAGGCTCTTGGCCGAGCGGTGGGCGGTGTCGGCGAACCGCCGTTGGCGCCCCGACAGCTCGCTTTCGTTCAGCAGCTCGAGCATTCCGATGATGCCGTTCATCGGCGTCCTGATCTCGTGGCTCATGTTGGCGAGGAACTGCGATTTCGCTCGGCTGGCGCTCTCGGCGGTCTCCTTGGCCGCGGTCAAGCGTCGCACTTCGGTGACGTCGGAGCCCGAGCTGAGGGTGCCGGCGGGCTGGTCACCGTCGGCCGGCAGGCGCGCGGTGCGCCACTCGATGAGCCGTTCGTCACCGCCGCAGGTCTTGACCGGGTAGGCGTAGGCGGTGCGGCTGCTGTGGCTGGCGAGTCTCGCCCTGACGTCGTCTCGCAGCTCTTCGGGCACGAAGGACTCGGTCCAATCCTTGCCCAGGATCTGCTCCTCTGGATATCCCAACACCCGGCAGGCTTCGTGGTTGACCAGGGAGACCTTGCCGGTGGGGTCGATCGCCACCATCATGACCTCGGCGACGTCCAGCACTGCCTGCGCTTTCCTCTTCTCTCGCTGCAGCTCGGCTTCGCGCTCTCGGCGCTGGGCGATCTCTCGCTTGAGGCCGACGTTGGCTTGCGCCAGCTCAGCCGCGCGCTCGCGTTTACGGGCCTGAGCACGGGCGAAGAGAGCGATGAGGGCGAGCAGGATCAAGGTGTAGGCGCCGTAGGCCGAGCGGGTCTTCCACGGCGGCGGTAGCGCCTTGACGCGCAGGGTGACGCCTTCTTCGTTCCACAAGCCGTCGTTGTTCGAGGCCTTGACTCGAAACGTGTAGCTGCCCGCCTCGAGATTGGTGTAGGTGGCGCGCCGCAGGCGCCCGGAATCGACCCAGTCCTGGTCGAATCCCTCAAGCTTGTGCAGGTAGCGATTTTGCTCCGGCGCCGTGAAGTCGAGCGCCGCGAACTCGAACGCCACCACCCAGTCCCGGTGGCTGAGCTCGAGGTCGCTGACGCGCGACAGCGGCTCGCCGAGCTCGACCGAGCGATTGAACTTCAGGAGATCGGTCAGCGCCACCTGGGGCACGTGGGTGTTGGCGCGAATCTGCGACGGGTGGAAGAGGTTGAACCCCTTGACGCCACCGAACAGCATTTCGCCTCGGCGGGTACGCAGCTGAGCGCCCCAGTTGAATTCGTTCGACTGTAGCCCATGACCCTCGTCGTAGTGCTTGAAGGTCTGAGAGCGCGGGTCGAAGCGGGTCAGGCCGCGGTTGCTGGAAAGCCAGAGGTGGCCCTCGTCGTCGGCCAGGAGACCATAGACGACGTCGCTGAGTAAGCCCTCGGCCTTGGTGTAGCGTTCGAAGACGTTGTGGCCGGTGGCGCGGTAGGTCGCTCGCCAGCGGTTGAGCCCACCGCCCTGAGTCGCGATCCAGAGATCGCCCTGGCCGTCTTCCAAAACGGCCCAGGCGTGATCACTGGAAAGGCTCTTCGGGTCCTCGGGATCGTGGCGGATGGGGGTGAACCTTCCCGTTGCCTCGTCGAAATGGTTGAGCCCGCCGCCGTCGGTGCCGATCCACAATGTGCCGGCCCGGTCTTCGGTGATCGCCAGCACCAGGTCGTTCGAGAGGCTGTTGGGCTCCTCGGGATCGTGGCGATAGTGGGCGAAGGTTTCGGTCTCGGGCTCGAAGCGGTTGAGACCCCCGCGATAGGTTCCGATCCACAGGGTGCCCTGGCGGTCTTCGAAGAGGGTCGTCACGCCGTTCCAGGACAGGCTGGTGGGATCTTCGGGATCGTGCTGGAATCGCGCGAAGGTTCCGGTTTCGCGATCCAGGCGATTGACCCCGCCGCTCAGGGTGCCGATCCAGAGCTGGTCGCTGCGATCGACGTGCAGCGACATCACCCGGTCGTCTGAGAGGCTGGCGGGATTGTCGGGATCGTGGCGGTAGTGCTGGAAGGTTTGGGTCGCCCGGTCGAAGCGATTGAGGCCACCGCCGTAGGTCCCGACCCACACGGTGCCCGCCGAGTCTTCCGCCAGTGCCTGGACGAAGCTCTTGCTCAGTCCGGTGGGGTCGTCTGGCCGGTGCTGATAGTGGAGGAAGGAGCCGAAGGCGGTATTCCATTTGTTGAGCCCATCGTAGGTTCCGACCCACAGCACGCCCCCGCGATCCTGATAGATCGACACCACCCGGTCGTGGCTCAGGCTGTAGCTGTTCATCGGATCGTGGTGGGAGAGCGAAAAGTCTTCGCTGTGGGGGCGCCATTCGTTCAGCCCTCCGTCGGTACCGATCCACAGCGTCCCGTCCTGGTCTTGGTAGATCGTCCACACCTGGTCCGAGGCCAGACTGTTCGGGTTCTCGGGATCGTGGCGAAAGCGCGTGAACCGGCCGGTCGCTCGATCCAAGCGATTGAGGCCGCCTTCGTAGGTTCCGACCCACAGCACGCCATCGCGATCCTCGAACGGCACGCGCACCCGATCGTGGCTGAGGCTGGTCGGGTCCTGGGGATCGTGCCGAAAGTGGGTGAACCCACCGGTCGCTGGATCCAGCATGCTGAGGCCGCCGCCGTCGGTTCCGAGCCACAACTGGCCACCGCGATCCCTGAACATGCCGCGCACCCGGTTGTTGCTGAGGCTGGTCGGATCCTCGGGATCGTGCTGAAAGCGTGTGACCCGCCCGCTGTGAGGATCGAAGCGGTCGAGGCCACCGCCGTCGGTTCCCAGCCACAGCTCGCCGGTGCTGCCCCGGACGATGCCGCGCAACCGGTCGCTCGATAGGCTGGTCGGGTCGTCGATGGCGTGGCGGTAGCGGGTGAAGGTGTTGTCGCCGGGATTGAAGCGATTGAGGCCACCGCCGTCGGTGGCGATCCACAGGGTTCCGAGATGGTCTTCGACGATCGACTTGACCGAGTCGTGGGACAGCGAAGCCGGGTCGTTGGGATCATGGTTGAAGACGGTGAAGCGATAGCCGTCGTAGCGATTGAGCCCTTCCTGGGTGCCGAACCACATGAATCCCTGGCGATCCTGAAGGCTGCAGGTGACGAAGGCCTGCGAGAGACCGTCGTCGAGCGACAGACGCTGGAACTTGATGTTCTTGCCCTGGCTCACCGAGGGCTCGATGACCGGTGGCGTCGCTTCGAGGTTACCCGCCGCGACCACGAACGCCGACAGGCCGATCAGAATCGTGCGGAGGTCCCGTGAAGGGGTGCGGTGTCGTCTCTTGCTCATACTTCATCTCCCAAATCGAAGACCATCGGCGCTCGGTCTTGGTGTGAGGCGCGCCGTCACTCGCGACATGGAGCTCGCGGGGCTAGCGCGAGCTGACGCCGTCGCTACTCGTGCTCTACCCAGGCGTTGATCGACATCGGCTCGCTCAGGCCGTCGGACCAGACAAAGCCGTCGGACCACACGAAACCATCGGACCAGACGAAGCCATCGGACCAGACGAAGCCGTCAGACCAGACAAAGCCGTCGGACCACACGAAGCCATCGGACCAGACGAAGCCATCGGACCACACGAAGCCATCGGACCACACGAAGCCCTCGAGCCCCAGCAGGTAGAAGGAGCCGTCTTCGGCCTCCCGCGCCAGGCCTTGGTAGTGGACGTCGCCCGCCAGATCGAGATCGATGTCGAGACCTTGATTGGCGCAGCCGGTGGCGGTCGAATTGACGGCGCCTACGGCGTCCACCAGGCCCGCGCCCTGCTGAAACACGCTGTAGGCGAGCTGGCCGTTTTCATCCAAAGCGGGGCGCGCGGCCGCCATCAATCGGCACTTGACGTCGTCAGGGGTCAGCCATGGGTGGCGCTGCAGCATAAGCGCCGCGATGCCGGAGACTACCGCTGCCGCCTGTGAGGTCCCCGAGATGCTGAAGTAGGAACGGGTTACATAGCTCTCGGGATGCTCCATCGCGATCTTGGAGTAGAAGTTCATCAGTCCGAGCAGGCGACCCCCCGGGGCGACCAGCTCAGGCTTGACGAAGGCTTCGAAGGTCGGCCCGGCGGCCGAGAACGACGCCAGCACGTCGTCGGAGTCGTGGTCAGGAGTGGCGCTGTCGCTCATGGCGCCGGTGGTGATCACGTACGGCACGTTGCCCGGGACGCCGATCGTCATGGCCTCCGGGCCGCCGTTGCCGGCGGAAGTCACGACCACGATACCGGCTTGCCAGGCGGCCATCACCGCCTGGTTCAGCGGGTCGTCCCAATAGTGAGACCGTGGCGGGCCGCTGAACGAGAGGTTGAGCACCCGGATGCCGAGAGCGTCGCGCCGGTCTACGACCCAGCCGATACCCCGGATGACGTCGGCGTAGGTGCCCTTGCCGTTGAAATCGAACGCCTTGACGATCACCAGATCGGCGTCAGGGGCAATGCCGTTGTAGCGGCCCCAGCTACTGGTGGCGCTGTTCAGAATGATCGAGGCGATGTGGCTGCCGTGCCCGTTGGTGTCACTGTAGGCGCTGTAGGTCTCGAGATCGGTCGTGGCGTCGTAGTGCCGCAGCAGGCGATACCGATTGCGCGTATTGCGCGTTACGCCTCGGAAGGAGCCATGGCCGGTGTCGAGGATCGCTACCGTGACCCCGGCACCGGTGGTGCCTTGCGTATGCAGGGCATCGGCCCCGACCCGAGCCGGGAACTCGGCATAGGGGATTCCAAAGGTGTGATGGCCGTTGATCTCGACGGAGCGGTCCCGGTAGAGCCTGCGGATGCCGGGCGAGCGGGTGAGGGCGAGCTGCTGGCTCTCGTTCAGCCGGGCGGCTACGGCGTGGATGACGTCGAGCTCATGGGTGATCTCGCCGCCGACCCCGCGAACCCGTTCGCTGAGGTCGATGTCACCGTTGCCTTGAACGATCATGCTGCGGGGTGTCTGGTCGGGCGCTGCACGGGCTGAAGTCGGAAACCCCATCAAGGCGAGTGCCGTGAGGGCTGCGAAAAACGGTGATCGGTCCATGCGCTGCATAGGGAATGCCTCCTCGAGTTGGATACGTCGCGTCGTCATGGCCCTTACTCCTGTTCTACCCAGGCGTTGGTCGCAATCGATTCGTTCAGGCCGTTACTCCATAGAAAACCTTCATTCCATGTGACTTCGTCGGACCACAGAAATCCGTCGGACCATAGGAATCCGTCGGACCACAGGAATCCGTCGGACCACAGGAATCCGTCGGACCACAGGAATCCGTCGGACCACAGGAATCCGCCGGACCAGACATAGTGGTCCTCATCATCCAGTCCCTGGATGTAGTAAGTGCCGTCCTCGTCGCGGTTGGCCCGGCCGGCGTAGTGCTCGACGCCAGCCAGGTCGAGCGCGATGTCGAGGTTGCGGTTGGCGCAACCCGTAGCGGTCGACCAGACCGCATCGTAGGCGTGGGTCATCCCGGCGCCTTGCTGAAAAATGCTGTAGGCGAGATCGTCGTCGTCGTCTACCGCCGGCCGTGCCGAGGCCATCAAGCGGCATTTGAGGTCATCCGGGGTCAGCCAGGGAGTGACCTGCAGCATCAGCGCGGCGATACCCGACACGACGGCGGCGGCCTGCGAGGTGCCGGACATCAAGAAGAGCGTGTCGTCCTCCGTGATCCAGCCCGGATAGTCCTTGGCGATGCGGTGCTTGTCTTTGTCCATGACGCCGACCACATGCCCGCCCGGCGCCACGACTTCCGGCTTGACAAAGCCCTCGACGGTCGGCCCGGAGGCGGAGAACGAGGCCAGGAAGTCGTCTCCCGGGTTTTGTGGGGTGACCGCATCGGACATGGCGCCTACGGTGATGACGTAGGGCACGTTGCCGGGCACGCCGATCGTCATGGGCTCTGGACCGTTGTTGCCGGCCGAGGCGACGACCACGATCCCAGCCTGCCAGGCCGCCATGACGGCCTGGTTCAGCGGATCGTCCCAGTAATGTGAGCGGGGTGGAGCGCCAAAAGAGAGATTTAATACCCGGATGTCGTAGACGTCGCGCTGGGCGATGATCCAGTCGAGACCGCGGATGACGTCGGCGTAGGTGCCGACGCCGTACTCGCCGAAAGCGCGCACCTGCACCAGGTTGGCGTTGGGGGCGATGCCGTGGCTCAGG
>JBCCEE010000034.1:0-34080 GCA_039030415.1 Acidobacteriota bacterium | reverse complement strand
GCGAGCGAAGTCCGCGTCGCGGAACGCCTCGCCGTGCGGGCGCACGGTAAGCGCTAGGATGTGCTCTTCGTCCATGCCGGACGGCTGAGTCATCTCCTGGCGCAGATCGAGGATCAGATTGACGCAGTTGACGGCGATTGCCAGGGTGAGCGCGACCTCGAGCGAGATCAGCACGAAACGCGTGCGGTTGTGAAACAGCGAACGGAAAATAGGGCCCAATTCCATGGTGGGTTACCTCTCGTGAAAGACCTACTGTCTGGAAAGACCTACTGCGCCTTGAGGTGGATCGCGGGGGCTACGGTGCACACGCGCCAGGCGGGATAGACGCCGGCGATCAGACCTGACGCCAGGGCGAGGGCGATGCCGGTGGCGATCATGTTGGCGTCTAGGAACAGGACGGTGTCGTCCAAGAACATGTCGCTAATCACCCGCAGCGAACCGACCGACAGAGCCAGGCCGAGCAGGCCTCCGAGAGCTCCCAGCAGCTGACATTCGACGATGTGCTGAAGGAAGATCGCCCGTCGGCTGGCGCCCAGCGCCCGCCGGACCCCGACTTCCGGCGCCCGCGCCAGGAATTTGCCGAGCAGGAGACCGATGAGGTTGATCGAGCACACCGCCAGGAAGAGCAGCGAGATGATCACCATGCTGCGCGCTTCCGGCGGCACCACGCCCTGCTCGACGTGCCATTCACGCATCGGCTGGATCCAGTTGTTGTTGGGCCGGCCGAAGCGACTGAGCTTGCGCTGGCCGTCGGTGTAGCCGTCGAGGAAGGCTTGGTAGCGCGCTTCCTGGTCGGCATTGTCGATCTGCGCCCAGACCTGGATCCAGGTGGTTTCCGAGGCGACCAGGTCCTCGTAGGTCTCGCCGGAGTCGCCCTTCCAACCCTGGATGTTGCCGTCGGTGGCGATCTGCATTTCGCGCGCGTGCATGAAAGGAATGTAGGCCGCCTCCGGCGGACCCGTGTCGTCGTTGAGGGTGTCGAAGAACTTGACGACCGGTCGCCACGGCTCGAGCACGCCGACGACGGTGAAGACGCCGGTGCCGAGCTTGATGTGGCGGCCGACGCTGTCTTCGCCGCCGAACAGCCGCTGGTTGGTGTCGTGATCGATCACTACCACCCGCTCCGTCGCGGCGTCGGCGCGGGCGTCCCAGGGAGCACCATAGGCGAAGGGCACTTCGAAGATCGGGAAAAAGCCGCGCTGACAAAGCCGTACGGCGAGCTCGAACGGCCTGAGGTTCGGATCCTCAGGGTAGACGAAGAGGTCGCCGTGAAACGTTGGGGTGGTGTGGGTGGGGATGTCGCTTGCGGCGATAGCGACGGCGTCGCGGTAGGTCAGCTGTTCGGGCGGCCGCCCCGGATGGTCGCTGCTGAATGAGCGATCGGGATCCCAGCCATCGAGCCGCACATAGCGCACGGTGTCCGACTTGTGGGGCAGGGGATCGGCAGCCATAAGGTAGTAGATGGTGGTGAACGAGGAGGCGACGGCGATGCCGAGGCCGATGGCGGTGACGGTGAGCAGCGACAGCGCCGGATTGCGGCGCAGGCTGGTCCAGCTCAGGCGCAGGTTGTAGAGCAGCATGTCGAGGCTCCTCACGCCATGCCCGGAGCCGTGATCTGGGGCGAGATGCGTCGCGGGTCGAACAGCGGCTTGGCTTCCTCGTTGCGGATGTCGATCACCCGGCCGTCGAGCAGGAAGATCTGGCGCGCCGCGCGGTTGGCCATCTCCTGGTCGTGGGTCACCATCACCACCGTCGTACCGGCGTCGTTGATCTGCTCCAGCAGGTCGATGATCTCGCGCGCCATCGCCGAATCGAGGTTGCCGGTCGGCTCGTCGGCGAGGATCAGGCCGGGCTGGCCGACGAGCGCTCGCGCCACCGCCACCCGCTGCTGCTGGCCGCCGGAGAGCTGGGCCGGGTAGTGGCGCAGCCGCGCCGACAGCCCGACGGTATCTAGCGCTCGCTCGATCGCGCTCTTGCGCTGCTTGCGCGGCATGCCGCGATAGCGCAGCGGCACGTCGACATTGTCGAACACGTCGAGGTCGGGAATCAGGTTGAAGCTCTGAAAGATGAAGCCGATCTTCTCGTTGCGCACCCGCGACATCGCGGCGTCGGAGAGCGTGCTGACGTCTTCGCCACCGAGCTCGTAGATGCCTTCGTCGAAGGTGTCGAGCAGGCCGGCGATGTTGAGGAAGGTCGTCTTACCGGAGCCCGAGGGCCCCATCACGCTGACGAACTCGCCGGCCTCGACTTCGAATTGGAAGTTGCTCAGGGCGTGCGTCTCGATCAGCGACGTACGGTAGATCTTGGTGATGTTGCGCATGCTTAACACGATGTAACTCCTTTGTCTGCCATGCGTTAGGCCTGATCCACGTCCCTCATCGAGGTCGGGCGAGTGGAGCGAGCAAGGCCGAGTATGTTTGAGCGTGTAGAAGACATGATTGGATCGGCCCTAATCACGGATCAACACGTTGTCGGCGCCTGCGAAGCGCGCGGTGTCGGAGAGGACGATCTGCTCGCCGAGCTCGAGGCCAGAGACGATCTCGACCTCGCTGACGCTCACCGCGCCAACTTCGATGCGCCGCGGCGAAGCGATTTGGTCTTCGACGACATAGGCCTGGCGACCGCCGCCACTCTCCAGGAACGGTCCGCGCTCGACCTTGAGCACGTCGCGCCGCGCTTCGAGGATCAAGCGGGTGGTGACCCGCTGGTTCTGCTTCAGGCCGTCGGGTGACGCCGCCGTGAAGGTCACTCGACCTCGCACCACACTGCCTTCGACCGACGGCGCGATGCGGACGACCTCACCGGCGAAGCGCTCGCCGGCCAAGATCACCGACGCCGCGGTGCCGATCTCGACCTCGCCGGCGATGCCCTCGGGCACGCCGATCTCGACCTCGAACGCCGAGAGATCGACGACGGCCAACAGCGGCTGACCCGCGACTACGGCATCGCGGTCCTGAACGTCGATGCGAGACGTCAAGCCGGCGACGGGCGAGCGGATCTCGAGCTCCTTCACCTGGCGCTCGAGCTCCGCTACCAGCAGCCTCTGGCGCTCGACCTGAAGCTCCTGGTTGCGAACCTCGAACGCCACCCGCTCGCGGTCCAGGGCGACAGTGCGGCGGGCGTGCTCGAGCTCGAGCCGGGCGATCGCCAGCGCGTCCTGGGCGCGCTCGAATTCGGCGGCGCCGGTGACGCCCTCGTCGAACGTCCGCTGGGCGCGGGCCATGGCGCGCTCCGCCGAGTCGACCCGCACCGTCAGCAGGTCCACCTGCTGGGCGTTCTGCAGATCGAGCTGCTTGGCCGAAAGCTTGAGGCGCTCCAGCTCCGAGCCCAGGGACAGCAGCGTCGAGCGCTCCTGGTCGAGCCGGCTGGTCAGCTCCGGGCTTTCGATGGTGGCCAGCAGCTGGGCCGGCGTCACCGGCTCGCCAGCCATGACGTGCAGCTGTACCAACCCCGGTGCGGGGCTGAACAGCGTCGGGTGGTAGGCGGCGACGACCCGGCCTTCGACGGTGACGTCGCGCTCCAGGTCACCTCGCGCGACGGTGGTGAGACGCAGGCGGTCGCCATCGATCGAGCGCTCGGTGCGCGCCCAGCGGTGCACCGAGGGGTAGGCGAAGAGGACGCCGCCGAGCAGGACGATGCTGAGCAGCCAAATTCCTCGACGCTGCCACCAGCGCCGCGAACGGCTGATCGGTCGGTCGACATTGTGGGTTCCTTGAATCATCAGGTGCTCCTGCAGCAGCATTAAAGCAACCGCTGTGCCACGTCTTGCTCAGGAGCGCAAACGTTGGAGCCAATGGGTTTGTGGGATTCGATCGAGATCCGAGAGAGCCTTGTCCGGACAGCTGTCCGCCTGCTGCCGGACAGCTGTCCGGACATCGAGCGTGGTGCTCGGACCACCAGGGTCGCCGCGGCCCCGTGGTATAGTGATGCCACGTTCAGCGCCCTTCGACATCACTGCAAACCTCTGTAAGCCTTGCGTTTGCCGCCTAGAACATCCGCCGATGGCCGTAACCCGCTTCCTGCTCAACGATCGCGAAGTTTCCGCCGCCGAGTCGGCAGGCCTGCTGGTGCTCGACTACCTACGTCATCATCGACGGCTCACCGGCACCAAGGAGGGCTGCAAGGAAGGGGACTGCGGCGCCTGCACCGTATTGATCGGTGAGCTCGAAGGCGAAGCCGTGAGCTATCGCCCGATCACCTCTTGCCTGATGCCCCTCGGCGAGCTGACCGGGCGGCACCTGGTGACCATCGAAGGGCTCAACCTGCCCGAGCTGACGCCGGTGCAGCAGGCGATCGTCGACGAAGGAGCGAGCCAGTGCGGTTTCTGTACGCCGGGCATCGTGGTCTCACTCACCGGCCTCTCGATGAGCGCCGAGGCACCGGTCGACGGCGCCGGAGTGCGCCGGGCGCTCTCCGGTCACCTCTGCCGCTGCACCGGCTATCGCTCGCTGAAGGCCGCCGGTGAGCAGGCCGGTGCGGTAGTGGGAGAGCGTACCGGCGTCCCCGCGCTGGTCGCGGACGGCCGGCTGCCCAAGTACTTCCTGGAGGTGCCGACCCAGCTGCGTCAGCTGCAGGATCGCATCCAGGCCGAGGAGGCGGAGCCCGCAGCGTCGGCTGCGCCAGCCATCCTCGCCGGCGGCACCGACCTCTACGTGCAGCGCGGCGAGGATCTACCCGACGTCGACGTGACGGTCCTGAACGCCTCGCCGGACAACGCGATGCGCGGCATCGAGCGGCAGAACGGCCATCTGCGGGTCGGGGCTCTCACCACGTTCGAGGAGTTTGCCGAGCATCCGGAGGTACGCCAGAGCATTCCCCGCATCGACGACTACATGCACCTGATCGCCTCCTGGCAGATCCGCAACCGCGCCACCCTCGGCGGCAACGTCATCAACGCGTCGCCGATCGGCGATATGACCGTGCTGCTGCTGGCGCTCGGCTCCGAGCTGGTGCTGCGGGACGCCGCCGGCGAGACGCGCACGGTGCCGATGCGGTCGTTCTACCGCGGCTACAAGGTGCTCGACAAGCAGCCGGACGAGGTCTTGACCGAACTGTTGATTCCTTGGCTCGATACCGCCACGCGTGTCGGCTGGGAAAAAGTCTCGAAGCGCAAATGCCTCGATATCGCCAGCGTCAACTGCGCGGGGCGTCTGCGCGTCACCAACGGCCGCTTCGAAGCGGTGGGTTTGGCGGCCGGTGGGGTGGCGCCGGTGCCGCTGGTGCTCGCCGAGACCGAGCGTTACCTGCTCGGCGCGCCGGTCGATCACTCGACCGTCGAAGGCGCGCTGGCGGTGGCGCAAAGCGAGATCGCCCCGATCAGCGACGTGCGCGGCAGTGCCGATTACAAGCGTCTGCTGACCCATCAGCTGCTGATCGCGCTGTTCTGCGAGGCCTTCCCGGAGCGACTCTCGGCCGCTGACTTCATGGCGGCAGCGGTAGGAGGCGGCATATGAAGCATCTCGACGCGGCTGCCCACACCCGCGGTGAGTCCAACTACGTCGACGATGTGCGGCCACCCGCGGGCATGCTGCACGCCCAGGTCTTTTCCTCACCGGTCGCGCATGGCGAGGTCGTTGGTCTCGACGTCACGGCAGCGCGCGCCGCGCCGGGGGTGGTGGCGGTGCTCACCGCTGACGACATCCCTGGCGAGAATCAGATCGGCCCGCTGGTTCAGGACGAGCCGCTGCTGGCCGAAGACAGCGTGCATTTTGCCGGCCAGCCGGTCGCCCTGGTGGTGGCCGAGCGGCCAGAGCAGGCGCGCAAGGCGCGCCATGCCATTCGCCTGGAGCTGATCGAAAAACCAGCGATCACCGATCCCCGCGACGCGTTCGCCAGGGGGGAGATCATCGATCGACCGCAGACCTTCGAGCTCGGCGACGTCGACGCGGCGTGGGCCGAGTGCGACGTCATCGTCGAGGGCAGCTGCGACCTCGGCGGCCAGGAGCACGTCTACCTCGAAACCCAGCGCGCCCGCGCCGAGCCGCTCGAGGGCCGCAATCTGCGCGTCGCGTCGTCCACCCAGAGTCCGAGCGCGGGGCAGAAGGCCATCGCCGCCATTCTCGACATCCCGTCGCATTGCGTCGAGATCGACGTCAAGCGCCTGGGCGGCGGCTTCGGCGGCAAAGAAGATCAGGCCACCGCCTGGGCCTGCCTAGCGGCGCTGGCGGCGCGTCACACGGGACGGCCGGTGGAGCTGGTGCTCGACCGCGCCGACGACGTGCTGATGACCGGCAAGCGCCATCCCTACCTTTCAGACTTCAAGCTCGGCCTGCGCGCTGACGGTGAGATCGTCGCCTACCAGGCGTGGCACTACCAGAACTCTGGGGCCGCCGCCGACCTCTCGATGCCGGTGCGCGACCGCACGCTGTTCCACAGCACCAACGCCTACCGCATTCCCAACGCCCGCTTGATGGCGGTGTGCTGCCGCACCAACCTGCCGCCCAACACCGCTTTTCGCGGTTTCGGCGGTCCACAGGGCATGTTCGTCATCGAGAGCGCCCTGGCCAAAGCGGCCGAGGTGATGGGCATGCCGCGCGCCGCGCTGCAGCGCCGCAACCTGCTCGTTGACGGCGACGTTTTTCCCTACGGTCAGCGCGCCGAAGCAGCGCGCGCCGTCGCCACCTGGGACGACGCGGCCACGACCTACGATCTGCCTGCCATCGAGCGGCGCGTCGACGCCCACAACCTGGAGCACGCCACATCGCGCAAGGGCTTCTCGGTGATGCCGATCTGCTTCGGCATCTCGTTCACCGCCACCCACATGAACCAGGCCAGCGCGCTGGTGCACGTCTACACCGACGGCAGCGTCAGCGTGTCGACCGGCGGCGTCGAAATGGGGCAGGGGCTGTCGACCAACATCGCGACGATCGCGGCCCGCACCTTCGGCATTCGGCCGGCGCGCATCAAGGTGGAGTCGACCAACACCACCCGCACCGCCAACGTCTCGCCTTCGGCGGCCAGCGCCCAAACCCTGCTCAACGGCAACGCCACCCTGCTGGCGGTCGGCCAGATCGTCGAGCGCCTGAAGCGCCATGCCGCGCTCCAATTCGGCGATGCTGCTCCCGAGCGGATCGAGATCGTCGACGAGGTCGTGAGGCTCGACGGCGCCGATACCGGCTGGACCTGGGAGCGGCTGGTACTCGCCGCCTACTTCGCCCGCGTCGGGCTCTCGGCGCACGGCTTCTACCGCACGCCGGACGTCTGGTTCGATCCCCAGCGACGCAAGGGGCGGCCGTTTGCCTACCACGTCTACGGCACCGCCATCACCGAAGTCACCGTCGACTGCCTGCGCGGCACCTACGACGTGGATGCGGTGCACGTCGTCCACGACATGGGGCGGCCGATCAACCGCACGGTCGACCTCGGTCAGGTCGAGGGCGGGCTCGCCCAGGGGCTCGGCTGGATGACGATGGAAGATCTGCGCTTCGCTCGGGATGGCCGCATCCAGTCCGGAGCGCTAGCGACCTACAAGGTCCCCGACGTCTTCTTCATGCCGGATCAGCTCGAAGTCAAATTTCTCGCCGACGCCGACAACCCGCTCGGCCCGTTCCATTCCAAAGCGGTTGGCGAGCCGCCTTTGATGTACGGCATCGGCGTCTACTTCGCCCTGCGCCACGCGCTGCGGGCGTTCCGCACCCGAGACTACGCCTTCGACGCGCCGATGACCCCGGAGCGGGTGCTGATGGCGCTGCATGGCGATCGACTGGCGGCGCTGCACGGCGCGGCCGAGGCGGCGAAGGTCGCAGCCCGGGTCGCCGAGCCGGCGCCGGTCGGCTGACCGCCGCGCATCCCTAGCGGAGCCCCACTATGAGTCACGCGGCGAGCTTCTGGCGCAAGCTGGGCAGTCTGCTGGAGGCGGGTGAGAGAGTCTTCGTGGCGCTGGTGGTCGACAACACGCGGCACTCGCCGGGAACGGTTGGCGCCCGGCTCCTGCTGTCCGAGAGCGGTGAACGGGTCGGGACGATTGGCGGTGGCATCATGGAGCACACTGTGCTGAATCGCGCCGCCGAGCGGCTCGCGGCCGCCGGGCAGGAGCCCGCCGGGCAGGAGCCCGAGCTCCAGACGTTGCACCATCGCCAGGATGCCGCGGAGGAGCGCTCCGGCATGATCTGCGCGGGGCGTCAGACCAATCTCTACACGCTCTGCCGTCCCGATCACGAGCTGCGGGAGGTAAAGCGGCTCGTCGCCCTTCTCGACAGCGGCCGCTCCGGGCGGTTGACGATCAGCGCTCGCGGTTGGGCGGTGCACGAAGCGGCGCCTGATCTCGGGCGTCCAGCGATCGAGCTGATGACCGACGGCGACGACTGGACCTACCGCGAGGAGCTGCTCAACCGCCGGCGACTAGCGATCCTCGGCGCCGGCCACTGTGGACTGGCGCTGGCGCACACCGCCGGGCGCCTGGGTTTCGACGTCGCCATCTACGATACCCGCGAAGAGCTGTTGACCTCAGCCGAGGCGCTGACCCACGCGAGCGAGCGGCTGGAAGACTTTCGTGCGGCGGGAGAGCGCATCGCTTTCCCCGAGCTGACCCACGTCGTGGTCATGACGTCAGCCTTCCCGACCGACGTCGCCGCGCTAGCCGGCGTCCTGACGCATCCTTTTCCGTTCATCGGCGTGATGGGAGCGCCGGCCAAGCTGCGCCGCATCCAGCAGCAGCTGCGGGATGAGGGCTTCGACGACGCCGAGCTCGAGCGCATCGTCGCCCCGATCGGCATCGGCATTCCGTCGCACACCCCGGAGGAGATCGCGGTCAGCGTCGCTGCCCAGCTGATCGAGCGCCAGGCACATCTCTGACGGTCAGCGCGTCAGCCAGGTCTCAGGCACGGGCAGGATCTGACGCAGATAGAAGTCGACACCGCGCTCGGCGTTCCAGTCCCGCGGGTAGCCGAACGAGACTTCTTCGAAGCGCACGCCGTCGCGAAAGTGGGTGCCTTTGATATGCAAGTGGCCGTAGATCACCACTTCGGCGCGAAACCGCCGATGCCAGTCTTCCGTCTGCTTGGTGCCGCACCAGATCGAGAAACGAGGAATGCGCCGCAGGTTGACCAGGTCCTCCCGCAGCGGCCAGTGGTTGATCAGGATCGTGCGGTCCCCCGGGCGCAGGGCCTTTTCCAGGCGTTCGGCGGTGCTCGCGAGGCGTGCGGCGCACCATGCCTGGCGGGTGCCGTGGGGCGGGGGATGGAGCAAGTACTCGTCGCTGCACACCACGCCGCTGGCGGCGGCCCAGTCGAGGGCCTCGTGCTCGGCGATGTGGGCTGGCCGGAAGCTGTAGTCGTAGAGCAGGAAGAGCGGCGCGATGAGGTAATTGACGGATTGACTGGCTTCCGAGGCCTGGCTGGCCACTGGCCAGCGCGGATAGGGGTCTTCAGGCGTCAGCACGCCGTAGCTTCGGCAGATCTTGACCAGCCGACGATACTTCGCCTCGCCGCGCAGCGCGCCGGGATCGTCGGCGAGGGTCCAAAGGTCGTGGTTGCCCGGCACCCAGAACACCCTGGCGAAACGCGGCACCAGCACGTCGAGTGCGAAGCGCAGGTGCGCCTCCCGTTCGCCGATATCGCCCGCTACGATCAGCCAGTCTTCGGGGTGCGGTGGCATCGCCAACAGCGCGTTGCGGTTGCGCTCGTTGGCAAGATGCAGGTCGCTGATGGCGTAGAGCTTCATAGGCTGGGCTGCACTAGGCTTGGCTGCACTGAGTTGCGCTGGCTGTATTGGCTGCGCTGGAGGGCGCAGTACCGTGCCTATTGCGCGCTCTGCGGCAGCGCGAGGGCTAGCCGACGATCCTCAGCACGTCGTTGATGACGGCGAATAGCATGATCGCCAGCAGCACGTACATGCCGACCTGGGTGAGGCGCAGGCGCAGGTTCAGCGGCAGCGGCTTGCCGCGCAGGCCCTCGAGGATCAGGAAGACGAGATGGCCGCCGTCGAGCACCGGGATCGGCAGCAGGTTGAGGATCGCCAGGTTCATCGACAGGAAGGCCATGAAGGTGATCAGCGGCACGATGCCGGCGCGCGCGAACTGCCCCGAGGCCTGGCCGATGAGGATCGGTCCACCGAGGTTTTGCGCTGAGACCTGGCCCAGCACCATGCCTTTGAGGAAGCCGAGGATCTGCACCCCGCTCTCCCAGGTCTGCTCGGCGCCGGCACCGAGCGAGGCCAGCAGCCCGAGCTTGATGTGCCGGGTTTCGAGCTGCGGGCTGACGCCGATACGGCCGACGCGACGGCTCTCGCCGCTGATCGGATCGGTGATCTCTTCCTCGGCTGGAGCGATCTCGAGCTCGATCGATGCGCCGTTGCGCTCGACCGTGAACCGCAAGGCCTGATCGACACTGTCTTCGACCTTCTTCACCAGTCCATCCCAGGAGGCTAGAGGCTCACCGTCGATGTGGGTGATGAGGTCGCCCGGCAGCATGCCGGCCTCCGCCGCCGGCCGGCTAGGTGCCAGCGACCCGATGCGCGGCGGCCACAGCGGGATCAGGGAGCGAGCGATCTGCGTCCGCTGCTCCGCGGCGGTGCCCGGCACGTCGACCACTAGCGGGTCGATGCCGCCGTCGAATTCGAGCTGTAGCCGGTCCGTGCTCGGATCGAGGATGCCGTCGACAATGTCGTTCCAGGAGTCCACCGGCTGGCCGTTGACCCCCAGGATTCGGGTGCCAGCGGGTAGCTCGGCCAGGGCGGAGGCTTCCACGGGCAGCGTTTCGGCGTCGACCCGCGACACCCTGACCGTGGGATCTTCCGCTTGGCCATAGGCGAGGATGAGACCCGAGTAGGCGACCCAGGCGAACAGCGCGTTCATGATCACGCCCGCCGAGATCACCAGGATGCGCGCCGCCAGTGACTTGGTCTCGATCAGTTTCTCGGGCGGAAACTCCTGCTCGATGGACCCGCCCTCGAGCGCCGCCATCGCTTCTTGCTCTTCGCGGCTCGCCATCTTGACGTAGCCGCCGAACGGGATCCATGAGATCAGGTATTCGGTCTCGCCACGACGGAAGCTCAGGGGGGTAACCGGGCCGATTCCGATCGAGAAGCGCGGCACCCCGATGCCGACCGCTTTGGCCGCCATGAAGTGGCCGAGCTCATGGACGAAAATCAAGACGCCGAGAACGAGAAGAAAGGCTGCCAGGGTCAGGAGCATGGTATCTCCGGAACGCACAGCATGACGCTGCAAAGGTGCAATGGCGAGGCCGTGCGGAGTCGGTGGGGAAGTCGAACGCCCTCCCTTGGAACGAGGGAGGCGGTGTGCAGCTAGATCGTATCAGCTCGTGACGCCCGCAGGCGACTCGACCCGTGGACCCAAGAAAGCTCAGATCGCGGCGCGGTTGGCGTCGCGATGGTCACGGAACAGCTGGCGCAGGCGGTTGGCCAGAGGCTCGTTGTCGAGCAGCTCGTCGGCGGCTTGGACCGCCTGCTGAAACATCGAGGTGATCTGCCAGGGCTCGGGATTCTTGGCCAGAGCGCCTCGGTAGCCGGCGAGCGCGGCTTCGTCGTTGCCGAGGTAGAGGTAGGCTTCACCCTGCGTGGCCAGATTCCAGACGTTGGCGGGAGCCTTGGCGCAGGCGTCCAGGGCGCGCTGAGCATAGTCGCTGGCCTGTTTGGGGTCGTCATCGAGAGCCAGCGCCATGAAGGCGACGTTGATCGCGTGGTAGAACATCTGGCTCGAGTCCGCCGCCGCCTCGGCCTGCTCGAAAGCCTGGAGGTAGAGCTGCTTGGCGCGTTCGGCATCCTCGAGCAGCCGAAACTCGAACAGCCAGCGACGCTTGAGGCGTCCAGCCAGAGTGCCGAGCAGATCGGTCGTCTTGTTGGGGCTCTCTTCGATCACGCGGATCGCCTCCTCGCGCTGATCGTCGGAGTCGAGAGCGAGGGCGAGGGTGACCAGCGCGCGTTTGTCGAGCTTGTCGCGGTTGGGCATGAGCTGCTCGATGGCGGCTTTGAACTTGCGCCCCTCGACCGCCACCCGTGCGCTGTTGAGCGGGCTGTCGGTGTCTCCCCCGGTGAGATGCTCGAACAGCAGCTGGGCGCTGGTGTGGGTGCGCTCCTCGGGGCACACGATGGTCAGGTGGTTGCCCGGCACGACGTATCGAAAGCGCTCCGGAAAGGGCTCCAGGCTCGACCATGACGGCACAAACTCGTCCTGGTCGCCGGCCACGAAGCGCAGCTCGAAGCTCGGCTTGTCGCCGATCTCGCGATCCCAACGCTTCCTGAGGTCGGTGATGAACGCGCTGCCCTTGGCCATGTCGCGGATCTGTCGCTTCAGCTTGACCAGCGGCACGGCTTTCTTGAGGCCGGCGCTGGGGGTGCCGAAGCAAATATATTGTCCGACGCGGGCGCGTAGCTCTGGAAAGTCGAGCAGCGCCCGCTGAGTGACCAGCCCGCCCATGCTGTGAGCGACGATCGCGAGATTCTTGTAGCGCAGCAGCGGCTCGCTCGAGGTCACGGTGTGAAAGAAGCGCGCCAGCTTGTCGATCGGCGGTGAGGCGCTCCACAGGCCAGCAAAGTCCAGCATCATGTTGGTGGCGTAGCCCACCGAGAAGATGTCCCAATCCGCGAGCCGCTCCTCCTGACCCACGATATAGAGCAGCTTGCCCCAGGTATTGGCGGAATTCTGGCCGAAGCCGTGCACGAAGATCACCGCCGTGTCGCGCAGCTTGTTGCGAAAAGGGTGGACCCCGGGACGGTCCAGTCGCTGCTCGACGGTGATGTCGCCGCCGCCGCCGAGTCGCTCGATGTCGGAGGCGAAGCGATCGAGCGCTCGCCCGACGGCGCGTGGAAACTGGGCGGACTCTCGCACCGCGGTCTTGGGCCAGGCCATGGGACCTTCCCGCGGCAGCCATTTCACGGCTTGGGCAGGCAGTGCCGAAAACTTGAGGCCAGCGCCGACCGCGCCGCCGACGAGATCCGCTGCTGAAGCGACCACGCCCGCACTGCCAACCCTCGACGCTTCGGGCCGCGACGCTTTGCTGTCCTCGGCCATGGGCTCACCTCCCTGGTCTGTCTTCAGTCCTGCTCCATTCGTCGCTTTGCGATGTCCAGACACTACCATCAAGTGTCGGCGAATGCGGCGGGTCGCAGCTCGTTGCACCCGCGCGACCCGCCGGGCTCACCACGGTACTTCGTGGTGAGACCTGATCAGGGATCGTAGGGGTCTTGGATGATAATCGGCTGGAGCGCTTTGGGCTCGTCCTCGTCGTCTTCGCTCGCCTTCGGGGCGGTGGATGCGGCGGCCTCCGCGGAGGGATCTTCTTCCGACTGATCCGGATCCGGCGGAAAGATCAGGCTCTGTCGCACGCTGTCGTCTTTGAGACTGAGCTCGACGAGCGGGCGCCGGATGGGCTCGACGGTCATGTCGGGATGCACGAATGCGCCGCCGCCACTCGGGATACCGAGGCCCTGGATCAGCTCGCCGGCCTCGGGCAGCACTTGCACCAGGCGCTCCCAATCGGGCTCCTGATGGGCGTCGATGACCAGGGGAATCAACTTGAAGGTCTCGAACAGCCGGCTCTCGTCACTGCCGTCTTCGGATCCGTTGGTGCGTTCCGGCGTCTCGCGAATGCCATTGAGCCCGAGCTGTACGGCACCGGCCGAGATGCCGATCAATAGCGCACCGGTGTAGTAGCGCTCGATGACTTTCTGCTTGATGCCGTTCTTTTCGAAGGTCTGCCAGCCGCGCGCGGTGTCGCCACCGGCCAGCAGGATGACGTCGGCCTGCTCGACATACTCCAGATCCTCGTCGGACGGCTCTGAGGGAATCATGCGACAGTCACTGATCCGAATGCTCTCCATGGCAGCCACAAAGAGATCGTAGAACTCGGGCAGATCTCCGTTCGAAGCGCCGAGGTAGGCTGCCTTCGGAGTCTCGCCTTCGAGCAGCTCGCGGACTCTCTCGAGGAACAGGCCATCCTCGTTGCTCCAGAACAGCAGCTGACTGTCGGCCAGCAGCAAAATGGGTTGAATCGGCACATCCATGATCAGTGGGCCTCGCGTTGATGGGGGGAGAATCAGAGAGCTGCTGCAGTAGCGTTTCTCGAAGACAAGGCTAGAGCGATGTAGCCTATCGATTCCGCGAACCGCGTCCAACCCGTTGCGGCCTTCCTTCCGTCGCTCCGCTTCTGTCGCTCCGTTTCTGCCGGTCTATTGCCTAGGAGATCTTTCATGCAGCTCGACGTCGAATTCGTGCGCCGCCACTTTCCCGCCCTGGCTGACGATTGGGTGCTGATGGACAATGCCGGCGGCAGCATCATGCCGAGCCAGGTCAGCGACTTGGCACATGACTACATGCGGCGTTTTCAGGTGCAGCTCGGAGCGAGCTACGGCCTGTCGACGGAGGCGGGCGAACGGGTGGCCGCGGGCCGCCGGGCCATGGCCGCATTCATCGGGGCAGACGAAGACGAGGTCATCCTCGGGCCATCGACGACGCTCAACCTCGAGCTCTTGGCGGGTGCTCTGGCGGATCTGTTCGAGCCTGGCGACGAGCTGGTGGTGACCAACCTCGATCACGAGGCGAATGTGGGTCCCTGGCGGCGTCTCGCCGAGTCCCTCGGGGTAGCGGTTCGGGAGTGGCGAATCCGCTCGGAAGCCGCCGCGCTCGAGGTGGAAGATCTCGAAGCGTTGCTCAGCCCGCGCACGCGCCTGGTGTGCTTGACCCACTGCTCGAACCTCGCGGGCCAGATCGTCGACGTTGCCGCCGTCGCCCGTCGAGTGCATCAGGCGGGGGCCAAGGTCTGCGTCGACGGGGTTGCGTTCGCACCTCACCGCCGGGTCGACGTGAAGGCTCTGGGCGTCGACATCTACGCGCTCAGCCTGTACAAGACCTACGGCCCGCACCTCGGGCTGCTCTACGTGCAGCACGATCTGCTGCAGCGGGCGGCGAACCGCAACCACTTCTTCGTCGATACCGCCTCAGTCGACACAGGCTCAGCTCCCACCGGCAAGCTCCATCTCAAGCTCGAGCCCGGCAACGTCAGTTATGAGCTGGCCGCCGCCCTGCCGGGAATCCTCGACTACTTCGATGCGCTGGCGACGCATCACCTAGGAGCATCTGCCGCCACCGAAGAGGCGGTCGAGCGACTCGAGCGCGTATTCCAGCTCATTGCCGAGCATGAAGAGCGGCTGGCCAGCACGGTGCTCGACTACCTCCGAGGCAATACCCGCGTTCGGATCATCGGCCCGGAAACGGCCGATCGCGGCAAGCGTGTGCCGACGATCTCGTTCGTCGTTGAAGGCAGGCCATCGAGCTCGGTCCCGCCCCGGCTCGATCCGCATCGCGTGGCGATCCGGTACGGGCACTTTTACGCTTATCGTCCCATCCGTGATCTCGGTCTGCTGGACGGCGACGGCGTCGTGCGCGTCAGCCTAGTGCACTACAACACCGAAGCCGAAGTTGATCGCCTTCTCGAGCTGCTGGATCGCGCGATCTCCGATTGAGCCAGAGTTCACGGTAACCGCTGCTGTGCGGCGGGCAAATCCCCACGTGAGGTCGCCGGTGCAATCCCGGACTTGGTGACCGAGGGATCTGCGATGTTCGCGGCTACCGTATAATGCAGCGTGACTCGACACCCAAGACAGAGGTTGGACTGGAGAAGCCCATGAATCGATTGGCAGCTCTTCCGGTGAAGGTAGCTCGTGCGCTGAGGATCACTCTCGCCGTGGTTGCGACGGCGGTGCTACTGGCGATTCTGCCGGCCCCCCGCACGCTGGCGGATCAGGCCGAAGATGGCGTCGCCTTGACCGAGGTCGACCGTCGCGCGGGTGCTGGTGAACGCTGCATCGTCTGTCAGCAGCAGATCCATGGTGATGAGATCGTGGAGGTGCGCTACAAAGGGCGGACCTTTCACGTTGCGGGCAAAATGCTCGAGCAGTTGGCCAGTGACACCGACACCTACTTTCAGGAGCTGCAGGCGCGCTCAGCGTTATTCGACGAGCGCGCCGTGGAAGGGCGCCAGGTCTCGACCGGCTGGCTGTGGTTCGGCAGCTATGTGCTGATCGGCTTGGTGTTCTCGGCGATCTGCGGCTATCTGGCGATCGGGCGCTCCCTCGAGCCTCTGCCGTGGTTTTTCGCCGGCCTGGTCGGCAACCTGCCGGCTCTGCTCGTGCTGCTGGCGGCGGGTCGAGGAGACTCGGAAGCGCTCCCGGCGGGCCTGCCAGCTGGACTCGCCAAGGTGCCGACCACCCGCGCGCCGGTCAGATGTGCTGAGTGCGGCGCGCAAAACCATCCCGCCGCCACGGCCTGCGCCAGCTGCGGCCACATCCTGTCGCCAACCGTCGAGGCCGAGACGGCGCGCATCTGATCGAAGTCATCCACAGCCACAGGAGAGATAGGCGTTGCTGAACATGCGGGAGAAACTGGTCGGGGTCTTGGCGAGTGGCAGCACCACAGATCACCGGCGGCCAGCGATCGGTAAGGGTAATGAGTCGAACGTCAAAGGACTCCACATCATCGGCGACCTGGCGGGCGCGCCGGTCATCAAGCTGGCGATGGCGCAGGGGGTCGAGATCATCGACTATCTGGCCACCCAGCCGGGAATGGCGGAGCGATCCGATGACACCCTCGACGTGCTGATCGTCGGCGCCGGCGCCGCCGGGCTCAACGCCGCTTTGCGCGCCCAGGAAAAAGGGCTGCGCTACGTGCTGCTCGAAAAGGAGAAGATCGCCAACACGATCGACAACTTCCCGGAAGGCAAGTGGGTCTACGCCGAGCCGGACAGCACGCCGGCCAAAGGCAAGCTGTGGCTCGACGGAGCTCGCAAAGAGGATCTCATTGCGCGTTGGCACCAGATCATCAATGACAATCAGCTCGACGTGCGTCTCGAGGAGCCGCTCACCAAGCTAGAAAAGCGAGCGGACGGCAGCTTCGACGCGATGACGCCGAAGGCCACCTACCATGCTCGTAAGGTGGTGCTGGCAACCGGGCAGCGCGGTAATCCGCGCAAGCTTGGGGTGACGGGCGAGGAGCTGGAGCAGGTCTACCACACGCTGTATTCGCCGAGAAAATACCGGGATGAGCAGATCCTGGTGGTGGGTGGCGGCAACAGCGCGGTCGAAGCGGCCCTCACGCTGAGTGAGCGCAACACGGTCTTCTTGTCGTATCGCCGCGGAGAGTTCTCGCGCCTGTTCAAGGACAACCGCCAGCAGCTCGACAAAGCGATTGCAGACGGACGGATCGAGCCAATCCTGAACTCGAACGTTCGCAGCTTCGCGCCGGGCCAGGCGAAGCTCGAGATCGACCGCGGCGGCCATCAGGAAGAGCGCGAGCTGGTGATCGACCACGCCTTCGTGCTGATCGGTGCCGAGCTGCCGGTGCGCTTCCTCAAGAGCCTGGGGATCAAGCTCGAGAACGAGTGGGACGGCACGCTGCTGTGGTCGACGCTGCTGACCGCGGCGACGTTCATCGGCCTGTGGTTCTTCGGAGCGTCCCAGGGTGGTGCCATGCCGTTCGAGCGCGATTTCGGCTCGCTCGGGGCAACGGCCGGCGGGCTCGTCGCCTTGCTGGGGGCGGTCGGGCTGGTGGTGCAGGGTTTCCGTGGCGATCGGTGGAGCTGGCTCGGCCTGTCGTTCTTCGCCTGGTACTCGATCTACGGCATCAAGGTAGGCAGCGGCCAGGAATTCTGGCCTTTCAAAGGGTGGGGGTACGACAGCCTGTCGTTCTTCGAGCGCCCCTGGGCCTTCTGGTACACGGTGATGTACACCGCTTTGATGACCATCTTCGGTATCGAGGCCCTCAAGCGTTGGGGGCTCGATCGCAAAGACCGCTTCCAGATCTGGCGGTTCACCAGCCTGCTGGGCTTTCAATGGATCTTCTTCTTCCTGGTCCCCGAGTTCCTATTCCAGTGGGCTGTCAAGTACCAGTGGGTTGGAGAGCAGCTTGCCAACGATCCGCAGTTCGCCGATCAAGCCTGGCGCAGCTACGGCATCGTGTACGCGTGGCCGCTGTTCTTCTACACCTGGCTGTACGACCCTCACAAGATCTGGATCGTCTGGGGCGTGGTGCTCACCTTCGTGATCATCCCGCTGTTCGTACTGTTCAACGGTAAGCGTTACTGCTCGTGGATCTGCGGCTGCGGTGGCTTGGCCGAGACCTTCGGGGATCGCTGGCGTCACCTCGCGCCCAAGGGTAAGAAGTCGATCAGCCTCGAGAGCATGGGGACCGCGGTGCTCATCTTCGCGGCGGCGCTCACCGTTGTGCTGCTCACCAAGGACACCTACAACCTCTACAAGACCGCCGATTGGGGGATCTACGGCTATCGCCTGGTCGTCGACGTCTGGCTGGTGGGCATTCTGCCGGTCACCGTTTATCCCTTCATGGGAGGTAAAGTCTGGTGTCGCTACTGGTGTCCGCTAGCGAAAATGATGCAGATCTCCTCGAAGATCTACACCAAGCTCGGCATCTCGCGCTTCCACATCGTCGCCAACGACAAATGCATCGCCTGCAACGAATGCTCGCGCAACTGCCAGGTCGGCATCGACGTCATGCAGTACGCCCTCAAGCAAGAGCCGCTCGACAACGCCACCTCCTCCTGCATCGGCTGTGGCGTCTGCGTCACCGTCTGCCCGATGGATACCCTGTCGTACTCGAAGGACGGTAAGAGCCCGTTGCCGATCGTTCAGAGCGCCGAGCACCCTGGCGACCACCAGGCGTTTGGATCGGGTTAGGCGTCAGGACTTCGGCGGATCTTCGAAAAAGTTGGCTTGCGGCTCGAGATCGGAGAGCTGCTTTACGTCTCTAAAGGGTGAGAGTTGGCTGAAGTGTAGCCAACAGGCTGGAGCCACCGCAGGAGTGGAGCGCCAGCCAAATGATCCCTACCCGGAGGAGGCGGATGGTTACCAACCACGATCTTCTGATGAAGGAGCTGATCGCGGCTTATCCCGTTCAGTTCTTGGCTTTGGCAGCTCCCGATCTCGCCGCGCTGGTGGATGGAGCGTCGGTGGGCTTTGAGCCTGAGGAGCACTATGGCGGCAGTCCTACTGGCCACGCGCGTCGCTGCGACCTGGTGTCTAGAGCAGCGCTGATTGCGCCCGAGGACGTACGATCTGTTGACCTGCCGGCAAGTGGTACTGGCCGGCCAGCAAGTGAGATCGTGCTGCATGTCGAGATCGAGCTCAGGTACCGAGCCTCGATCCAGCCGAGACTGCTGCGGTATCACCGCGGTTTGAGCCTGAAGTATGGCGTGGCGGTGCATACGCTGGTGCTGTTCTTGCGAGGCGGGTCACCAGATTCAAGGTCGCGCGTGTACGTCGAGCGTTCTGTTGGGCGCATAGTCGGGGCCCTTGGGTACACGAGCTTTGGTCTATCTCGCGCTCAAGCAGCCGAATACCTACTGCGCCCCGAGCCCTTGGCTTGGGCGTTTGCAGCTTTGATGCAGCCGGCACCGAGTCAGACCCGAAGTCAACTCGGGCTCGCCTGTGTTGCCAGGATTGCGGGTGATGAGAGTCTGGGACCGCACGATCGTAGACTGCTCATCGGCTGCGTGCTGACTTATGCCAACCTAGACGAAAGCGACGCTCGGGAATTCGATAAGATCATGGAAGGGCTAGACGATGAAGGAGTCCAGATCGTGAAAATGTCAATGACAGAGTTCTGGCGTCGGGAAGGTCTTGAAAAAGGCCGTTCAGAAGGTCTTGCAGAAGGCCGTTCAGAAGGCCGTTCAGAAGGAGCCCAAGATCTCGTCATGCAGTTGTTGGTTCGACGTTTCGGGGAGCTCTCTGATAAGACACTGCGACGCTTGCGCGCCATCGTGTCTCCGGAAGAGCTCGCCAACCTGGCAGAGCGCGTCTACCAGGTCGATTCGCTCGAAGAGCTCGGCTTGGCCTGAGGCTCTAGGTCAAGACCTCGGCGGATCTTCGAGATACCGCATGCCGTCCTGAGTGGCGTCGAACTCTTTCGATTTGCCGGGTGCGATGCTGAGGAAGCGCCAGCCGTCGCCAGCGATGCGGCGCGCTAGGAAGGTGATCTGGCCGACGTGATAGGAGTAGTGGCTGAGCTGCCGCAGCATGGCCTGCGGCACGGTATGAGGCTCGTTGCGGATGGTGACGGTCTTGCCCAGGTCGTCGACGGCGAGCCCATCGAGCGCGCCGTGCACGGTCTGCCAGCCTTGCCGCCAGCGCTCGCGGATGCTGTCGGCGGTATCTTCGGCGTCGATCACGAACTCACTGTCGCGGTTGCGATCGGGCTTCTCGCCGTCACTGGTTAGAAAGTCGGTCCAGCGCGAGCGCATGTTGCCGGCCATGTGCTTCATTAGGATGGCGAGGCTGTTGCTGCCTTCGCCGAGTGAAACGAAGAGCGAATCGTCCGACAGTTGAGCCAGGGCTTTGTTGGCGCCCTGCTCCAGCTTGCGATATTGACGCCGGGTCTCGTCGAGAAAGTGCTGTCCGTCCATGCAAGTCCTCCGTGCCTGCGGGGAAGCGTTGTCCCTGTCCGGAGACATCGCTCCGTACGGCGATGCGGGTTGGAACATAAAATACACCGGGTCGGCGCCTTGGATCGGCAGGCCGCTGATCCGGGAAGTCTGTCGACTCGTGACTTTTCTATCAGATTCGGTGGAGGCAAGAGTCGCATGCTTGCATTCTGCCAACCGTCACCGAAGGAGCTCCATATGAACCGTGATGCCGTGATCTCCATGTTGCAGGATGCGCGTTGGTACGACCTGACGCAGCCGCTCAGTATCTTCACTCCGCCGTGGCCAGGCGAGATGCCGCTGCAGGTCCACTTCTTCAAGCGCCTCACGGGCTCGCACGGCGGTGGTCAGGGCGCCAACGGGCAGCTGATCGAGTGGAGCAACAACACGGGCTGCCACCTGGTGGGGCCGCGAGCCTTCCATTCGGGCAGCCGCGCCATCGCCGACATCCCACTGACGGATCTCTCTGGCGAAGGCGTCGTCGTCGATGTTTCCGACGCGGTCGAAGACTATGGCTTCTACACGCCGGAGATGATCACCGAGCGCGTCGATGTCAAAGAAGGCGACATCCTGATCATCAACACCGGCTACCACAAGCATGCCTGGGATCAGCCCGACGTCGAGAATCCTGAGGCTCAGGGCGGCATCGAGAACAAAGAGTTCGGCTATTACGTGCGCCACCCCGGGCCGTCGCCCGACTTCTTTCCGTGGGCGCTCGAGAAGAAGCTGGGGCTCATCGGAGTCGACTGCGGCTGCGCCGAGCACCCTATGAACACCAACCTGCGCTTCATGCACGCCCGCGAATTCGAAAAAGCTGAAGCGCTGCTCAAAGAGCGCACTGGCCAAAGCTGGGAAGAGGCGTTTCCGCCTGAGGAATATCAGCGCCTGATGCACATCACGGTGCCCAAGTCTGGCCTGCTGCTCGCCGAGGCCCTGGGGGGCGAGATCGACGCCCTGAGCAACCAGCGTGCATGGTTCGTGATCCCGCCGATTCCCTTCATGGAGGTCGAGTCGTCGTGGACGCGGATCGTGGCGCTCAAAGCCGGTGACCCCGGCGATGACAGCGAGCTCTTTGCCGGCCTCGCCGAGACCGAGCTGCTCGATCTCACTCTGCCGTTCAGCGTCCAGACGCCGCAGTGGGCGAACTACGAGCCGCTCTCCATCAAGTACACCAAGCGCGTCGGAGGGCTCGATTTCGGCTTGGGTCGCAACAACGCTCACTGCCGCGCCAGCTTCCACCTCGCGACCCACATGGACGGCGAAAAGCACTTCTGGGCCGCTGGTCGTACCATCGGTGAGGTGCCGCTGGACTACTGGCACGGCGCCGGCGTAATCGTCGACATCTCTGACGCGGTGAGCGACTGCAGCGTCTACACCCCAGAGATGATCGAAGAGCGGGTCGACCTGCACGACGGCGACATCCTGCTGATCAAGACCGGCTGGCATCGCTATGGCTGGAACAGCCCGGACTCGGACGAGTTCCGCTACATGATCAAGCACCCCGGCCCGTCCGCCGAGTTCTCGCAGTGGTGCGTCGACCGGCGAATCAAGTGGCTGGGCATCGACTGCGTGGCGATGGAGCACCCGATGAACACCATTCAGCGGATCATGCATCCGAAGACCTTCGCCGAAGCGAACCAAAAATTGATCGATCAGTTCGGCCAGGATTGGGACGAGATGTTCCCACTCGACAAGTACTACCAGGACATGCATCTCAACCTCTTTCCCAAAGGGATCGTGCACGCCGAAAACCTGGGCAAGGAGATCGCCGACGCCGACAGCGGCCGCTA
The DNA here is from genome assembly GCA_039030415.1 of Acidobacteriota bacterium. Classification (GTDB taxonomy): domain Bacteria; phylum Acidobacteriota; class Thermoanaerobaculia; order Multivoradales; family J023; genus JAAELT01. The sequence goes on along the minus strand of JBCCEE010000034.1, from coordinate 11,906 downwards.
CTACATCGCTGCCTTCATCCAGCGGGGAATGGAGCTGGCGTCGTGCTGGGGACGGTTCGTCGTGTTCCGTGAAGCCTAGCGAATGAGCCTGCTCGGCACTTCCGTCGGCCGCATACGGCTGGTCGACCACCTCGGCAAGGGTGGCATGGGGGACGTCTACGTCGGCTACGACGAGACCCTCGACCGGCGGGTGGCGGTGAAGTGCGTGCGGGTCGGCAGCAAGCGCAGCGAGAAGATGAAGGGACGCTTCCTGCAGGAGGCCCGCATCCTGTCGCGCCTGGCGCACCCCAACATCTGTCAGATCTACGACTACGTGGAAGACGGCCCGCGCGACTTCCTGGTCATGGAGCTGGTCGAAGGCCGCAGTCTCGAAGTCGCGGTCGACGAGGGCTTGGACCATCGCGCCAAACTGCGGATCGCGCAGCGCGTCGCCGACGTGCTGGTCGCCGCCCATGCCGAGGGGGTGGTGCACCGCGACCTCAAGCCCGAGCACGTCATGATCACCGAAGACAACGAGGTCAAGGTGCTCGACTTCGGCATCGCGCACTCGGTCGGTGGCGAGCACGACACGACGATCGACTTCAGCTCACCGCTGAGACCTCTGGCGCCGCTTTACCACACCCGGGCCGGCTCGGTGGTGGGCACACCGCGCTACATGAGTCCCGAGCAAGCTCGCGGCGAGCCGGTGACGCCGGCCAGCGACATGTACACCTTCGGCTTGCTCCTGCAGGAGCTGTTCACCGGCGAGAAACCCTACGACAAGGCACCGCTCGAAGATCTGCTGAAGGTGGTGGCCGAGGGGCGCAGCCGGGCGGTGAACGGGCTCGGAACGGGATTGACCCAGCTGATCGAGGGGCTCAAGCAGATGAAACCGGGCGACCGCCCGAGTGCCAAGGAGACCGCGGACCGCATCAAGTGGATCCGCGAGGCGCCGGTGCGCTGGCTGCGGCGCGGTTTAGCGGCGGCAGCGCTGCTGGTGGTGATCTTCGGCGTCACCAAATACGCTCTCGATCTGCGTCGCGAGCGCATGGCCGCGGTGGCGGCACGCAATCAAGCCGAAGGGCTGGTGACCTTCATGCTCGAAGACCTATCGCGAGAGCTGCGGCCGGTAGGCAGGCTGGCTTTGCTCGAGCAGGTGGCCCGCCAAGCGCTCGACTACTACGACCAGACCGCTCCGGACGCCGCCGGCGAGCCCAAATTCACGCGCGGGCGAGCGTACTACAGCGTCGCGGATGTGCTGGAGGACCAGGGCGATACCGACGCCGCGCTGGAGGCTGCGACGCAGGCGATGGAGCTCCATCAGCAGCTGGTCGACCAGAACCCCGAACGCGCTGAATGGCGCCAGGGCTTGGCGCTCGACCACATGCAGCTCGGCAGCCTGCAGCGCCAGCGCGGTGAGCGCGAAGCCGCCCGAGCTTCGCTCGCCACGGCGCGCCGGATCGCCGCCGACCTAATCGACCAGGAGCCCGACAACCAGGAGTGGCAGCGCACCTATGCCGAGGCGTCCTACGCCCTCGGCATGTTTCACCTGTTCTACGACTGGGATCCGGCGATCGAGTCCTTCAACGAGGCGATCGCGGTCTACCAGAAACTGGCGGAGCTCGACCCGGAACAGCCCGAGTTTCGCTACCGGCAGGCGGTGCTCTACGGTCAGGGGTTGGGACAGGCCTTCGAGGGCAAGGGGCAGTTCGACGAATCGTTCGCGGCGGTGCGCAAGTCCCACGACCTCTACCGCGAGCTGACCGAGCTCGATCCGTCCAACACGCGCTGGCAGTACGGGTTTTCTTGGGAGCACCGTCGTCTCGGTCAGCATCAGGAGCGCGTGGGCGACATCGACGGCGCCCTGGCCTCTTACCGGCGCGCGATGGCGATCAGCCAGCAGCTGCTGAAGCTCGAACCGTTGAACTTCGATTGGCAGCTCGGCCTGGCCGCGGACCACGGCGCCATCGCCGCCATCCACCGCGAGCGGGGAAATCTAGAGAGTGCGCTCGCCGAACGCCGGAAGTCGCTGGCGATCAGCCAGCAGCTTTCGTCCGCCGAGCCTCAGCAGACGACCTACCTGTTCTGGCTGGCGGAAGACTACCTCCACCTGGGCTCGGTACTCGCTGCCCTCGGGCGTGCCGACGAAGCTCGCGAAGCCTGGAGCGAGACCGTGCGCTTGGGAGCGTCTCACGTGACGCGACCGGCCGACGTCGACGGCTATGGGCTGCAAGCGCATGCGCTGGCCCTGATCTACCTGGACCGCATCGACCAGGCCCGCCCGCTCGTCGCGTTTCTGGTGCGCGACGGCTGGTTCGAGGGCTCGGCCTCTGAAGAGCTGATCGAAGCCTGCCAGCGTCATCAGCTCTTGCCTGCAGCCTGATCCGAGCCCGCCGGATCCCATTCTGAAGCGACATCGCAGAGTTGCGAAGTCGAAACTGTCACATTTGGGCAGTTCCGACGTTCCTAGGGGTGAGCAGTGCTGCTCAGACAAGGAGGTGCGATGTCGACCCTGATGAACGAAGTCAAATATGCGATTCGCCGGTTGATCAAGAATCCCGGCTTCACGTTTCTCGCCGTCCTCACCCTGGCCCTTGGAATCGGTCTCAATTCGGCGGTATTCAGCGTCGTCAACGCGGTATTGTTCCGTCCGCTGCCGGTGGCGGATCCCGAGGAGCTGGTCAACGTTTACACCGCCGAGCGCGAGGCCCTGCTGTCGCACGCACCGATGGCGTTTCCCGACTACCTGGACCTGCAGCAGCAGAACCGCAGCTTCAGCCAGCTGGCCGCCTACACTTCGAGCGGTCTGGCCCTCGAGCACGGCGAGACCCACGAATCGATCCTCGGCGAAGTCGTCTCCGGCAACTACTTCGAGCTGCTCGGCGTCGAACCGGCGCTCGGCCGACTGCTGACCGTCGAGGACGACGCGGCGGGCGACCCCCAGAGCGTCGTGGTCATCAGCCATGACGCGTGGCAGCGACGGTTAGGCGGCGACCCCGAGATCTTGGGCCGCGAGCTGCGCATCAACGGCCACCGCTTCACCGTTGTGGGCGTGGCGGCACCGAGCTTCTTTGGCATGATGCGCGGCGTCTCGGCCGAGGTCTGGCTGCCCATCCGTCTCAGCAGCGCGATCCACGCCGGCTCGCTCACCAACTTCGGGCAGCCGACCGAAGGGCTCGACCGCTTGGATGATCGCGCCCGACGCTGGCACTTCGTCGTTGGACGGCTCGCTCCCGGCGTGTCGCTGGCTCGGGCCGAGGCCGAGATCGAGGCCTTCGGCAGCCGTCTGCGCGAGGACTATCCGGATACCCACGAAACCCGCACCCTGAGTCTGCTGCCGACCAACCGCGTACGTCTGTGGCCCGGCCTGGACCAGGGGCTCTACACCGCCTCGCTAATCGTCATGAGCATCGTGGCGCTGGTCCTGCTCATCGCCTGCGCCAACCTCGCCAACATGCTGCTGGCGCGGGCGGTGGCGCGCCGCAAGGAGATGGCGACCCGACTGGCGCTCGGCGCCAGCCGCGGCGCGGTGATCCGTCAGCTGCTGGCGGAGAGTCTCGCCCTGGCGTTGGCGGGCGGCGCCGCCGGCCTGCTGTTGGCCGTGGCCTCGAACTTCGCGTTGAGCCGCGTCGAGTTGCCCATTCCGGCGGAATTCGAGCTCGGTCTCGCGCTCGACGCCCGGGTCGTCCTGTTCGCGCTGCTGGCTTCCGGTCTATCGGCGGTGGTCTTCGGCTTGGCTCCAGCCTTTGAAGCGACGCGGACAAATCTGGCCAGCGCGCTGGGTGAGGAGGCTCGCGGCAGCTCCTCGGGGCGCGCCAGACACCGCGTGCGCAATGCTCTGGTGGTGGCTCAGGTGGCGATGTCGCTGGTGCTGTTGATCTACGCTGGATTGGCGGTGCGCAGCATGGGCAACGCCCAGAACATCGATCCCGGTTTCGACGCCGATCGCCTGGTCGTCGCCAACTTTTCGCCCGAGCGCCAGGGCTACAGCGAAGCGCAGACCAAAGAGCTGTTCCTTGAGCTGCAGCAGCGCCTCGAGGAGCGGCCGGAGATCGAGCAGGTGACCTTCGCCAGCCACCTGCCGCTGACCCTCAGCATCAGCTCGAACGCTATCCAGAGCGAGCGGCGGGTCGACGTGCCGGTCGAAGAATGGCCGGTGGCCGACTTCGCCCGGATCGATGTCGGATACTTCGAGGCCCTGGGTATCGAGCTGGCGCGTGGCCGAGTGATCAACCGTTGGGATACGGCGGAGTCGTCACCGATCGTGGTCGTCAACGAGACTCTGGCCGCCCGCCTGTGGCCGGGCGCGGACGCGGTGGGCCAGCGGCTGCGTATCGAAGACTCGCAGGCCTCATTCGAGGTGGTCGGAGTGGTGCGCGACGGCAAATACCGAACTCTAGGCGAAGCGCCGCGGGCGTTCTACTATCGACCGATAGCCCAGGATTGGCTCGACGCGCAGGCGATGATCGTCCGCACCCGTGGCGATCAGTACCAGACCCTGGCGACGATCCGCGGTTTGGTGCACGAGCTTGACGACGACCTGGCGATCAGCAGCCTGACGACCGCTCGAGAAGCTACCTCTTCGGCGCTGATCGTACCGCGTGCAGGCGCCGCGCTGTTCGGCCTGTTCGGCATGGTCGGAGTCCTGCTGGCGGCAGTCGGAATTTATGCCGTGGTGTCGTACCTGGTGAGCCAGCGGACCCACGAGATCGGTATCCGCATGGCGATGGGCGCCCGCTCCTGGAGCATCCTGCGCCTGGTAGCGGGGGAGGGGCTGGTGCTGATCGGGTGCGGTATCGCGCTTGGGCTACTGCTGGCCTCGGTCACCACCAGCGCCTTGGCGGCGATGCTCTATGGCATTAGCGCTACCGACACCATGACCTTCGGCGGCGTCTCGCTGTTTCTGGTCTCCATCGGGCTGGTGGCCTCACTGGCGCCGGCCTACCGCGCGAGCCGCCTCGATCCGCTGGTAGCCCTGCACCGGGACTGACGTGCTGGGGAATAGGCAATTCGCCCCTATCGCGAGCAAATTGGTCCCTGGCGGAGCCGTCCCCGATACCTCGAATGCTAGCTTGCAGGCCGTTGAGATTAGGGGATCTACCCTGCAGCCTCCGACCTTTCCGGTCGGGCATCGTTGTTTATGTGCTCGCTTCGACTAGCGGGACAGGAGACTCGAGAGCATGAGAATTTATGTCGGCAACTTGCCCTTCAGCGCCACGGACCAGGAAATCCGCGACGTCTTCACTCCTTTCGGCAACGTCGTCGGGGTCGACTTGATCACCGACCGCGACACCGGAAGACCGCGTGGATTTGGCTTCGTCGAGATGTCGGAGGGCGGCGAAGAAGCGGTCCAGCAGCTGGACCAGTCTCAGATGGGAGGGCGTACCCTCAAAGTCAACGAGGCCCGGCCGCGTAACGGTGGTGGTGGCGGCGGCGCCCCGCGGCGTCACGGCTGGTAGCCGTTTTACCTCCGGAGATCGGCCCGGCCGATCTCCGGACGGAAGCTCCGCTCATGGGCTGAGCTGGGCTCCGGCCGACCGTTCCATGCGGTGGCTCCGCCGAGTCGCCTCAGCCATCGTTCGACGCACAAACCTCTTCCACCCCAACCGCGAACCTGACACGATACGCCGGCTGCGGCTCGAACCGGGCTGCACCAGCTGAAAACGATCATGCCTCGGGAGGGCGCTCCTGCGGTGACACGTGTCGAGGAGAGGAGCGGATGGCAGCGAGCGTTCTGGAAGAGGCATTCATCACCATCATTGCGCGCGAGCTCGGCTGCCGGCCACAGCAGGTCATTGCCGCCGCCGCGCTGCTCGCCGAAGGGTCGACGGTACCCTTCATCGCCCGCTACCGCAAAGAGGCGACGGGCGGGCTCGACGACGAGAAGCTCGAAGAGCTCGCCAAGCGGCGCAGCTATTTCCTCGAGCTGCAGGATCGTCGCGACACCATCCTGGAGTCGATCGCCGAGCAGGGCAAGCTGACCGACGCCCTGGAGCAGGCGATTCGCGCCGCCACCAGCAAGCGCGAGCTCGAAGACCTTTACCTGCCCTACAAGCCCAAGCGTCGCACCCGCGCCCAGATCGCGCGCGAGCGAGGCCTCGAGCCACTGGCCGATCAGCTGCTCTCCGGCGCCGCAGTTGGCGACTCGCCAGACGCCCTGGCCGAGGCCTTCGTCGACGCCGAGCGCGGCGTCGCGGACGCCGCGGGTGCCCTCGCCGGCGCTCGCGACGTGCTCGCTGAGCGGCTGGCGGAGGACGCCGGCCATCGCGCCCAACTGCGGCGTAGCCTAGCGTCCCAGGGCGCGATGTCGGTGCGTGTCCTGACCGGCAAAGAAGACGAGGCGCAGGTCTACAAAGACTACTTCGACCACAGCGAGCCGGCGCGAGCCGTGCCGTCGCACCGGCTGCTGGCGATCCTGCGAGGCGAGCGTGAGGGCTTCCTGATCTCCAGCCTCGAGATCGATGACGAGGCCGAGGTCGATCGCCTTGTGCGCAGCTGGAGCGTGGCTCTCGAGTCGCCCTGCGGTCGCCAGGTGGCGGAGGCCACCGCCGACGGCTACAAGCGGCTGCTGCGGCCGTCGATCACCAACGAGGTGCGCGGCGAGCTGCGCGAGCGGGCCGAGGCCGAGGCGATCCGCGTCTTCCGGGGCAACCTCGAAGCCCTGCTGATGCAGGCGCCGCTCGGCCAGGTGGTGGTGATGGGTCTCGACCCGGGCTATCGCACGGGCTGCAAGCTGGCGGTCGTGGACGGCACCGGAAGGGTGCTGGCGACCCAGGTCATCTATCCCATCGAGCCGCGTGCACGCGGCAACGAGGCCGCCAATGCCGTCGCCTCGCTGGTGAGCCAGCACAAGGTGAGCGCCATCGCCATCGGCAACGGCACCGGTGGCCGTGAGACCGAAGCCTTCGCCCGCCAGGTGGTGCGCGACGCCCAGCTCGGTAGGGTAGTGGTGGCGATCGTGCCCGAGACTGGAGCGTCGGTGTATTCGGCGTCGGCGGTAGCGCGCAAAGAGCTGCCCGATCTCGACGTCGCGCTGCGCGGAGCGGTATCGATCGCCCGCCGCTTTCAGGATCCGCTGGCCGAGCTGGTCAAGATCGAGCCGCGTTCGCTCGGCGTCGGGCAGTATCAGCACGATGTCGACCAGAAGGCGCTGGCCGGCGAGCTGGATACGACGGTGGAGAGTGCCGTCAACCGCGTCGGTGTCGAGCTCAATACGGCCTCGCCCTCCCTGCTGCAGCGCGTCTCGGGGCTCTCCGCCCGGCTGGCCGGCAAGATCGTCCAGCACCGTGATGCCAACGGACCGTTCGGCGATCGCCGCGGGCTGCTGGCGGTGCCGGGCTTCGGCGCCAAGACCTTCGAGCAGGCCGCCGGTTTCCTGCGCATCCAGGCCAGCACCAATCCGCTGGACCGCACCGCGGTCCACCCCGAGCGCTACCCGGTGGTCGAGGCGATGGCCAACGACCTCGAGGTACCGCTCGCCGAGCTGGTCGGCAATCCGGCCATCGTCCACAAAGTGCGCTTCGACCGTTTCCTCGACGTCGACCAGGGGCTGGGGCGGTTCACCCTCGACGACATCAAGCGCGAGCTCGAGCAGCCGGGACGCGACCCGCGGCCGGAGTTCGAGGTCCCCGATCTGCGCGAAGACGTGACCTCGATCGACGACCTCGAGACCGGCATGGAGCTCGAGGGGCGGGTCAGCAACGTCACCAACTTTGGCGCCTTCGTCGACCTCGGGGTCAAGCGCGATGGTCTGGTGCACCTTTCCGAGCTGTCGGACAAATGGGTCGACAATCCGCAAGACGTCGTACAGGTCGGCCAGGTCGTCAAAGTGCGGGTGCTCGAGGTCGATCGCCAGCGCGGCCGAATTGGGCTGTCGATGCGTTCCCCGGACGCTGGCGCCGGAGGCGGCGGCTCGCAGGGTGGGTCCAGAGCGTCTTCCAAGCCAGGATCTTCCAAGCCAGGATCTTCCAAGCCAGGGTCTTCCAAGCCAACGGCCGGCCGCCCGGGGGGTGGCGGTGGGCGGCCAAAGAGTCGCTCGGGAGGTGGCGCTCGCGGTGGGCGGTCAACCGCCAAGAGCGAGCCCTCGCGACCGGCGACGGTCGAAGACCTGATGCGTAAATTCAACCGTTCGCGCTGAGGAGATCATGTCCAGCCAGCTCGAGGTGAGGACTCGCATGCGCCGCGATGTCCTGGCCGGCCTGCGGTCTGAGCCGCGGTCGATACCGCCCAAGTACTTCTACGACGCCCGGGGCTCGGAGCTCTTCGAGCAGATCACCCGCCTCGAGGCCTACTATCCGACCCGGGTCGAGCTGTCGATCCTCGAAGCGCACGTCGACGCCATGGCCTCGCGCATCGGGTCGGGCTGCCTGCTGGTGGAGTACGGCAGCGGCAGCAGCCGCAAGACCGGTCTGCTGCTGGCCGCCCTTACCGAGCCGGTGGCCTACGTGCCGATCGATATCGCCGGCGAGGCGTTGGAAGCCGCGGCGGCCCAGATCGCCGCTCGGTTTCCGGCTATCGAAGTGCTGCCGGTGCATGCCGACTACAGCATGGGCTACGAGATTCCGAGCACCTTCCACGCGGCTGAGCGCCGCGTTGGCTACTTCCCGGGCTCGACGATCGGCAATTTCACCCCGCAGGAGGCGGGCGTCTTTCTGGCTGGCGTTGCCGAGGTCTGCGGTCCCGGAGGCGGCCTGCTGATCGGCGTCGACCTCGAGAAAGACGTGGCGGTGCTCGAGCGCGCCTACGACGATCCTGAAGGCGTGACCGCCGAGTTCAATCTCAACCTACTGCGGCGCTGCAATCGCGAGCTCGGCGCGACCTTCGAGCTCGAGGCGTTTCAGCACCGAGCGTTCTACAACGTAGAGCAGCACCGTATCGAGATGCACCTGGTGAGCCTGCGCGATCAGCAGGTCGAGGTCGCCGGCGAGCGCTTCGCCTTTGCCACCGGCGAGTCGATTCATACCGAAAACTCGTATAAATACAGCCTACAGCGCTTCGCCGGCCTGGCCGAACGAGCCGGCTTTGCGGTCGACGCGGTGTGGGTCGACGACGACGAGCTGTTCAGCGTCCAATACCTGACGGTTCAGGCCTAGCGCGCCAGCGTCAGCAAGAGCTGCTCGTCTTCGATCCGTACGTCTTCGAGCGGCAGGTCGGGCAGGGCGACCGCCATCTCCTGCTCGGCCAGCTTGTCCTCGAGGCCGAAGCGCTCGGCCAGCTCTTGCGGATCGAAGCTGAGCTGACCAACCTTGAGGGTCAGGCCGTCGAACGCCAGCTTGCCCTGGCGAGCGACCGGGCGGCCCTCGACGCCGAGGTAGAAGTCCCGCCCCTGAATGAAAGGCGCCAGGCGGGTCAGGCGCTGGATCAACGCCCGCTCGCGTTCGCTCTCGGCCGCCGACATCAGCTTCTCGACGTTGGTGACGCCGCCGACCGCCATGCGGTCTTCCAAGAGATTGGCCTGGATCACCTTGGTGGCCTGACGGGCTCGACGCCCTTCGCTGCGGGCCTCGAGCCCGCGCTGCAGCAGGGCGTTGAGCTGTGGCTCGTCGAGCGCGACCGCTGGCTGGGCGGTCTGTGCGGCCGAGGCTGAGGTATCGGGCTCGGGCGACGAAGGCGGCGCGGCCGGCGGATCAGGCGTGCCGTAGGGCTGTGGCTCGCTCGAGGCCACCGGTGGAGGCGCTGCCTTCGTCTCTGCGGCGGCGGGAGCGAGCCCCCTGGCGCGATCGCCGAGGTGGGCGAGGGTCTCGGTCAGGGCCGCGTCGTCAGAGAGCTCGGCGAGAGACGCCTCGGGATCAAACCACTCGGGAACGTCGGTAGCCTGGTTTCCCAGGTAGAAAATGGCTCCGCCGATAGCCAGCGCGATCAACAGCACGAACAGCACGAGTTTCTTCAGCACAGTACCTCCAAACGAAGCCACGAGTCCTGCCGAGACCTGGTCCTGTAGAGACCTGGTGCTATAGAGACCTGGCCCGACACAATGATCCTACGGTCGCCAGGCCGCGAGCGTCGCGCTCAGCCTGGCGAGCCAACAGTCTGTCACGCGGCACTGGCTGAGGCGAGCCCTTGAACGAGCCGTCCGCGGGGGGCAGAGTCTAGGTCAAGTCGTATAGCATGGAATCTGGAAGCGACAACCCTGAAGGACTCCTATTCGATGACCGATATTCTCGACGATCTGATCAAACTCCTCACGCTCGAGCGTCTCGATACCAACCTCTATCGCGGCCAGAGCCACGATATCGGCACCAACCGCGTGTTCGGCGGCCAGGTTTTGGGGCAGGCCCTGGCCGCCGCCAACAACACCGTCGAAGACCGCACCGTGCATTCGCTGCACGCCTACTTCCTGCGCAAGGGCGATCACAACGCGCCGATCATCTACGAGGTCGACCGTCAGCGCGACGGTCGCAGCTTCACCAGCCGGCGGGTCGTAGCGATTCAGCACGGCCACCCGATCCTCAACCTGGCGGCCTCGTTCCAGGTGCCGGAAGAGGGGCTCGAGCATCAGTCCAGCATGCCGCAGGTGCCGAAACCGGAGACGCTCAAAGACGTCACCGAGTACCGCCGTCAAATGCTCGACCGATTCTCCGAGACCGATCTTCCGCGCTACCTCCTGCACGAGCGTCCGTTCGAGTTTCGTCCGGTTCAGCTGCCGCAGTTCATCGACCCCGAGCCGCGGGAGCCGCGGGCCAACATCTGGTTCAAGACCGTCGGCCCCATGCCCGATGATGATGACCTGCATCGCAACATGCTGACCTATGTTTCGGACTATTACCTGATCGGCACCGCCACGCGGCCACACGGTGTCTCGGTGTTCTCGCCCGAGCTACAGCTCGCCAGTCTCGATCACGCGTTGTGGTTTCAGCGTCCGTTCCGCATCGACGAGTGGCTGCTGTACTCGATCGAGAGCCCGAGCGCCTCGGGAGCTCGCGGCATCTCTCGCGGTCAGATCTTTCGCCAGGACGGCGCGTTGGTGGCGGTGGTCGCTCAGGAGGGCGTGATGCGAGTGTGGCCGGGGGCGAAGTCCTAGATGACTTGAAATCCTCACTGAACGGTTCGATCCGGAAGGAAAGGAGGGGCCTATGAGCTCGGAATCCAGGAGCCCGGATACCAGGAGCCCGGATACCAAGAGTGACGTGACGCGGCTGCTGAAGAGCTGGCAGGGCGGCAAAGCCGAAGCGCTCGAGGATCTGCTGCCGCTGGTCTATGACGAGCTCAAAGATCTGGCCGCCAGCTACCTGCGTCGCGAGCGCTCGGAGCACACCCTGCAGGCCACCGCGCTGGTCCATGAAGCCTACGTGCGCATGACCAGCGGCGAGCCGCTCGACCTCAACGACCGCTCGCATTTCTTCGTCGTAGCCGCTCAGGCCATGCGCCGCATTCTGGTCGACCACGCCCGCCGCCAGCGCGCCGACAAGCGCATCGGGGCGCATCAGAAAATCGCCATCGAAGACGCCCCGCAATTGGTGGAGCAGGCCGACGCCGACGTGCTGGCGGTGCACGAGGCACTCGAGCTGCTGAGCCAGATCCATCCCCGTCAGGGCCAGCTGGTGGAGCTGCGCTACTTCGGTGGCCTCAGTCTCGAAGAGGTTTCCCAAGTGCTGGACGTCTCGGAGTCGACATTGGCCCGTGATTGGCGCGTTGCGAGGCGCTGGATGCATCGTCGCTTGACGGCTTGAAGCGATGGCGCTTCAGGGTTTTTAGTCCAGAGTCTCAGATTAAACTGGACTTGGAGACCTCGAATCGAGCTAAATAGTTAGTCCGTTTGACTGCCCGAGCCCGTCCGCGCGCCGCGCGAACGCCCTGGGGGATTTGCCAAGCCCCTTGGCACCGGGCGCAGACGCTCCGGAGGATCCCCCAGCCCGCTCGCGCCTGGCGCAGACGCCCTGGGGGATTTGCCAAGCCCCTTGGCACCCGGTGCAGACGCTTTGGGGGAT
>JBCCEE010000033.1:0-34293 GCA_039030415.1 Acidobacteriota bacterium | reverse complement strand
GGCGACGAGCCGACCGATCTCGCCGCTCTCGACGGCCTCGGGCAAGAGCTCGAGCAGCGTTGGCACGCCGCGTTGCGTCAAACCCGCTAGATTCACGTCCCGGCGCGGCAACGCGTCGATTCGACGCGTTGCGTCATCTTATGGTGCGTTGCGGTGCAGTAAGTCGTTGCGGTGCAGTAAGTCACGGTGCAGCGTTGGCGTACGTTTCGTCGGGTTGCGGCATAGATTGTGTCTGACGCACTGCGTCATGGCTGCGTAGCCGCCTTGCGTCACCGAGCTCCTGGTCGCGGAGTCAGCGTCGAAAAAGATTGTGAAGTCAAGGTTTACGTGGCGTTTGGCTCAAATCCTCGGGGGCTCATACGGTGGCGCAGAGTACGATTCGGGAGCTTTATGCCGCAGCTCGGCAAAAAACTTCTTGACAGCTTTTGCCGCGGTGCGGTATTTTCTTGGTGTCGATGCCGCGATACGGCAATTGCTGGGTGTCGACAGCACGCAATCAAGCAGCTAATTCAGGCGTCAAAGCCAAGCATCAAGACATAAAGCCAACCGCTCTTCCGGGAGCGTTTCGGGCCGAGTCCCAGGAGGTACAACATGATTCGGATCATCAAGCGCTACGAGAGCCGCAAGCTCTACGACACGGAAGAGAGTCGGTATGTCTCTCTCGAGGACATTGCCAAATGGGTGCGGGACGGCCAGGAGGTGAAGGTCATTGACAACGCGACCTCCTCAGACGTCTCGGCGCAGATTTTGACCCAGATCATTCTCGATGAAGGCAAGCGCGGCACGGCGTTCCTGCCGTCCGAGCTGCTGCACGATCTGGTTCGGGCGGGTGAGAAGGCCGTCGCGACCGGCGTCGAGCGGGTGCAGGGCAAGGTCGACCGTTTGGTGCAGGCTTCGATGGATCGCTTGGGTCCGGTGCGCCAGGCCCGTGAAGAGATGACCCACCTGCGCGAGCGGTTGAGCGAGCTCGAGCGTACCCTGAGCAGCTTGGAGAATGAGGCGGCCAGCGCGCCGGCCAAGAAGCCGGCGGCGAGTAAGGCGACCGCCCGTAAGCCTGCGGCCAAGACGGCTCGCAAGCCCGCGGCCAAGACGGCCCGCAAGCCGGCCGCCCGCAAGTCGACGGCGGCCAAGAAGACGGCGGCAGCCAAGACCGAAGCGGCGAACTAGGCTGCCAGAGCTCGGCTTCGCGCCGGATCGCGAGCCAGCCGGCAGGGCAAAACACAAGCTACCCACGAGAATCAGGCCCGAGAGGGTCATGGAGGATAAGTCATGGATACAGAAGTCGCAGAAACCAGAATCCGCAAAGCGCTGGCGCCGGTGAACCAGGTAGGTCGTGGCGTGCGCGAAATGGGCCGCTCGATGTGGCTGGCCGGCTTGGGTGCGATCGACACCGTCGACCAGCGCAGCCGGGGTGCCTTCACCGATCTCGTCGGCCGTGGCCGGAAGCTCGAGCAGCGCGAGCAGCCGATCTTCGGGGCGCGTATTCGCCGGGTCGGGGAGCGGGTCGACGCGCTGCGTGACCGGGTCGAGCAAGAGGTCGAGTCCACTTTGGGCGGCACTCTGCAGCGCCTGGGCGTGCCGGATCGTGATGAGGTCCATCAGCTGATCGACCGGATCGAGAAGCTGACGCAAGAGGTCGAGGGTCTGAAGACCCGCACCGCGTCCTGATCGAGCCGAGACGGAACGAGCCCGATCAGATCGAGCTCGACCCGGTCCGCTCCGTCCTGTCCAATCCACTACTCCAACACTGCTTCAAGAAGGGATTTCAAAATGACTGCCAAACGAGATATTCCGTCCGATATCAAAGAGAGCGCCCACAAAATCTGGCTCGCCGGTCTCGGTGCGCTGTCGGCTGCCGAGGAGGAAGGCTCCAAGATCTTCAAGACGCTGGTCGAGCGCGGTGAGAACTTCGAGAACCGCGGTCGGGTGCGCTACGACGAGGTCAAGGACTCCGTCAAAGACAGCGTGGACAACGCCACCGGCGAGGCCAAGCAGCGCGTCGGCGGAGCCTGGGACAAGGTCGAAGAGCGTCTCGACGACGCCGTGACGGCGGCTCTCGGTCGCCTCGGCGTCCCGAGCCGCGACGAGATCGCGACCCTGACCCGGCGCGTCGAGGAGCTGACCTCGGTCGTCGAGCAGCTCAAGCCGGCCAAGAAGACCGCTAGTCGCTCGCGCGCCAAGTCGACCACCAAGTCGACGGCCGCCAAGTCGGCCGCCAAGTCGGACGCCAACTAATTCTTCGGAGGAGCCAGCCCATGAGGTCACCCGCATCCAACAAGCTGGCTCCACCGATTGGGCTGGCGCTCGCCGGCGGCGCTCCCGGTGGCGCCATCTATGAGATCGGAGCCATGCGAGCGCTCGATGAAGCGATCGATGGCTTCGATCTCACGCAGTGCGGGACGTACGTCGGCGTCAGTGCCGGCGCGTTCCTCACCGCCTGTCTGGCCAACGGTCTGCGCACGGATCAGCAGGTGCGCGCCATCGTCAAGCGCGAGCCGGACGAGCATCCGTTCCGCCCCGAGATCTTTTTCAAGCCGGCGGTCAAGGAAGTCGGTCGGCGCGTCCTGCAGGCTCCGAGCCTATTGGGAGGAGCGCTCAGAGACTACGTGACGCGGAAGGAAAAGCGGCTGATCGATGCCCTGACGGTGCTCGGGCGAAGCCTGCCGGTCGGCATTTTCGACAACGATCCGGTTCGTGACTACGTCGAGCGTATCTTCTCGATCAAGGGGCGAACCGACGACTTCACGCAGCTCGATCGCAAGCTGACCGTCGTCACCACCGATCTCGAGTCCGGGGAATCGATGCGATTCGGCTACCTGGGATCGCCGCACGTGCCGATCTCGGTCGCGGTACAGGCTTCGACAGCGCTGCCGGGCCTTTATCCGCCGGTGGAGATCAACGGGCGGCACTACGTCGACGGCATCCTGCTCAAAACAATGCACGCCTCGGTCGCCCTCGAGGCGGGAGCGGAGCTGGTCTTCTGCATCAATCCGCTGGTGCCGGTGGACACTCGCAGCGCGGTGCAGCAGAACCTGCTCCGGAGCGCTCCGGTTTCACGCAGAGGCCTGCCGGCGGTGCTGTCGCAGGCCGTCCGGACGTTGATCCACTCGCGCATGAATCTGGGCCTCAAGGCCTACGACAGCGACTATCCGGATGCCGATGTCATCCTGATCGAGCCGCCGCGGGATGACTACGAAGACTTCTTTTCCAACATCTTCAGTTTCTCGTCCCGGCGAGCGGTCGTCGAGCACGCCTTCGACGCCACGCGGCGCAATCTCATGGCGCGTCGCAAGGAGATCGAGCCAGTTCTCGCCCGCCACGGCCTGCAGCTGAACGTCGACTTTCTGCATGATGCACAAACCGACGTGTGGAAGAGTGTTGGTCTGCCGGAATTCTCTTCCCATGGTCCTGATACTGAATTGCACGATATGATTCCGGCAACGAAGCCTGAGGGGGCTGAGTCTGATTTGCGACGCGACTTGGAATCAATGCTGGAGCGAATCGATCGACTCGTGGTCGAGCGGAGGACTGAGATCGCACACTTGTCATGATCTGGTGCCCTGAGAGGCTCTTCGAAAAGTGGTTTCGGCCATCGGTGCTCACTGCACTGATGGCCGCGGTGGTATTCGCTTCCGCTGCGGAGTCCGCGGCGAAAGGTGTAGCTGGGTCGGCGTGGTGGATTCAGCAAGAAGTGATCGACCCGACGCTCGTGGCAGAGTACGAGCAGTCTAGCCACGAATTTCTCAAGGCGGCGATCAGCTCGGTTCCCTGCAGCATCTTTGCGCTGCGCGGCAAGGGCTCGGTCTACACTTATCTCGCGTCGTGCTCGCCGCCGGTGCTGGAAGCGCTTCAGCGGCTGGGGCGAGAGCGCGCTCGCGGTCTCGCCCAGCGCGGGCTGATCGTGCCGGATTCGCGCCGCGAGTGGACGCTGGAGGAGTGGAACGGCGGATCCCGCAAGCCGGCCGCGCGCTTCGACGATGTCGTCTTCTTCCGGTTGACGATGCGCCATGCCACGTCGGCAGAGCGCGATCAGGCGCGGCGTGCCGTTCAGCGGGTCGCGACTCGCACCCGGGAGCTCGAATCCGGGCTGAGCACCTTCCGTTCCGCCTCACAGGCGGGGGGAGAGGTGCTGGTCGTCGGCGAAGGCGCCCAGGATCGTCGGCATTTACTGGCGTCGAGCGAGCTGCTGCAGCTGTTGTCTGATGACGCCAAGAGCGCGAGCACCGAAGTGATCGAAGGCGTTGCTTACCCGGCCCTTTCCTTTCCATCCGACCAGAGCTTGGCGCGAGCGATGTGGCCAGCCACCAACGGGGTCTACTCGAAGCGGCGCTCGACCTATTCTCGGCACTCGAGTGAGCGCTCGAAATCGTCCACTCACGGAGGCGAGCGAAGGCGCGAGCCGGCGCGGGCGATCGAACGCCGGCAACGGGACGCTCCGAGCCATGAGCGCGGCGTCTCCGAGAGCAGCGTCTCCGAGAGCGACGCCGCGTCCGGACGATCGACGGGGAGGGTCGTCCCGCTCGAGCCTCTGCCCATGCCGCCAGAGCACGATGGGGAGCTGGATCGAGTGGCGTCGCAGAACGGCTACGGTACCGGGATCGTTCCGATGGAGCCCTTGCCGACGGAAACGACTCGGGAGGAGACCGAACCGGGACTGCCGAGCGTCGTTGAGATCGAGTCGCTCGTCGAAGATTGGGCTCAGGCCTGGTCGGAGCAGCGGATTGAAGACTATCTGCAGTTCTATTCGCTCGATTTTCAACCGCCCGAGGGGCGCGTTCGCGAGCAGTGGGCCAGCCGTCGCCGGGCTCGCATCGCGGCGCCAAACCATATTTTTGTCACGGTAGGCGCGCTACGCATCGGCAGCGAGACCGCAGCAACTGCCTATGCCGAATTCGTCCAGTCCTACCGCTCGAACCGCTACCGCGATACGGTGATGAAACGTCTGGATTTCGTACCCGAATCCGGTTCGTGGAAGATCGTCCGGGAGCGGGTGGTCTCGACCCTGTCTGACGACTAGGCAGGCGGCTCACCAACTGGGAGCTTGCGCCAGGAGGTCGGTGGCGCGATCGCTGGGCAGGGGCTCGGAGAAGAAGAAGCCTTGGGCCTGGGTGAGACCTAGCTTCCTCAATTGCTCGAGCTGCTCGACCGTCTCGACACCCTCGGCCACGACTTCCAGCCCCAGGCGCTCGCCGAGCGCCGAGACGGCGCTGACGACCTCGATGTCTCGCCCCCCGGGCTTCATGCGCGCAACGAATGTGCGATCGATCTTCAAGGTGTCGATCGGCGATCGGTAGAGCTCCTGGAGCGAAGTGTAGCCGCGGCCGAAGCTGTCGATGAGAATCTTGTAGCCTTGACGGCGCAGCTGCCAGAGGATTGCCATCGACTCGGGCGCATCGACCAGCAGGCTCTCCTTGAGCTCGAACGCAATGGCACTGGGGTGAGCCGCCGACTCGCGAGCGGTGGCTTCGAGGTCGGTCAAGAAGTCGGGAGAAGCCAGCTGCTTTGCCGAGATGTTGATGCTGATGCGCAGCGCCGCGTGCTCCGGAAACTGCTGCCGCCAGGCGGCGACCTGTTGAAATGCTTGCGCGAGAATCCAGCGTCCGAGCGGCACGATCAAGCCCGTGGTCTCGCTGGCTGGAATGAGCTCGTCGGGCCCCAGCAGTCCGCGCTCGGGATGGCGCCAGCGAACCAGAGCCTCGAACGCGATGATACGGCCGCTCTCGAGCGAAACGATGGGCTGATAGTGCAGCACCTGCTGCTCGTTGTCGATCGCCACTGCCAGCTCGGCCTCGAGCCGTTTGCGCTCGGCGTCGCCACGCTGCATCTCCTCGTCGAAGACTTCGAAGCCGCCGCGGCCGCGCGCCTTGGCACGGTACATGGCGACGTCGGCGTCGCGAATGATCTCTTCGGCCCGCTCGTAGTTGGGCGAGCTGAGCACCAGCCCGATGCTGCCCGAGATCTCGACCGGCTGGCCCTCGAGGTCGAAGGGTTTGGCGAGCTCGGCGAGTAGCCGCTCGGCACAGCGCGTGGCCTCATCGGGACTGCTGACACCCTCGAGAATCATCGTGAACTCATCGCCCGCCAGGCGAGCCGCGGTGTCGTCTGGCTGGAGGCAGCTCCTAAGTCGCTTGGCGGTCTCGATCA
This sequence comes from Acidobacteriota bacterium, assembly GCA_039030415.1. GTDB lineage: Bacteria > Acidobacteriota > Thermoanaerobaculia > Multivoradales > J023 > JAAELT01. The sequence goes on along the minus strand of JBCCEE010000033.1, from coordinate 28,149 downwards.
GCAGTTGATCCCCGGCACCGTGTCCCAGGGTGTCGTTGATCTCCTTGAAGCGATCGAGGTCGAGGAAGACCAGACAGAAGTGAAAGTCGGCATGCTCTTGGGAGCGGCGCAGATTGCGGCCCAGGCGCTCGATCAGCAAAGTGCGATTGGGCAGGCCGGTGAGGGCATCGTGGAACGCGTCGTGGAACAGCTTGCGCTCGGCCTTTTTGCGCTCGCTGATGTCGCTGTAGAGGCCGAACGCCCCGGTGCGTCCTTCGGCGAGCTCGATCGGGTAGCCGACGATTGCGACGTCGACGGTCGTGCCGTCTTTTCGTTGACGGATCGACTCGTGCTCGATCGCGCGGCGTTCGTACACGACGTCCGATAGCTTTGCCGCTTCTGGGCGCAGATCGGGCGGCACGATCATGTCGGTCAGCGTCTTGCCGACCAGCTCGCCGACGCTGAACTGAAACAGGCGCGCAAACCCGCGGTTGGCGTCGACCACGCGATCGTTGTCGTCGAGGATGACAATGCCGTCCGGTGAATTGTGAAACAGCTGTTGGAATAGGGCTCGCTCACGCTGCAGGGCCGCCTCGACCCGGCGACGCTCGGTCACGTCACGCGAAGTGACGACAATACCGCCGACCACCGGGTTTTGACTCAGGTTCTGACACAGCGATTCGAAGGTGCACCAGTGGGCGTCGCTGTGTCGCAGTCGGATCTGGCTGGTGACGGTCGCGCCCGCCTCCTGCAGCGTCTCCTGCAGTGCGGCTTTGAAACGCTCACGGTCCTCTTCGTGCATGAGCTGGTAGAAGTCTTGCCCGATCAGGTTTGGCGCGCTGTGCCCTAGCAGTCGCTCGCTGGCCAGGCTCTGGTACAAGATCCGGCCGTCGAGATCGAGGATCGAGATCATGTCCGAGGCGTTCTCGAGCAGGGCGCGGAAATACTCCTCGCGATAGCGCAGACTCTCTTCGGCGTTGCGCTGCTCGCTGATGTCCTGAACGACTCCGACGGAGCCGGTGCCGGTGCCGTCGGCGAAAGCCATCGGGGCAGCTGTCAGCTTGACCCAGATGGGGTCGCCAGTCTTGGTGGTGAGCGGGATCGTGTACTCTTCCGACCGCGTGTCGGATCCGAGGAGCGTCTGGCCCGGAAGTTTGTCGCGAACTTCGGGGGCGACCAGGATGTCGTCGGCTTCTCGGCCGATCAGCTCGGTCGTGGCAAAGCCGGTGATGCGGCTCATGCGGCTATTGGCGAGCTGGATGCGCCCTTCGCGGTCGACCTCGAAGACCCCTTCGCGCATGGTCTCGAGCAGGGTGCGAAAGCGTTTTTGACTGGCCGTCGCCGTTTTCCCGCTGTGCTTCAGCCACATCCGGTTGCGCTGTCCGATCGCCAGCCGCAGGCGTAGATCTGCGGGCGTGGGCGGTACGGCCAGGATGTCGTCGGCTCCGGCCTCGAGGGCCTGCCGGATCATTTCGGGAGAGCTGGCGAGGGCGAGCACCAGAGCTTGCTCGGCAGCGGCTTCGCTGTCGGTAGGGGAGTGCAGCTCGCGGATCAACTGCAGGGCTTGATCGGCATCGGGGCCAAGGTCGACCAGGGCGATGTCGAAGGGCTGCCGGATCATGGCGTAGCGCGCCGAAGTCGGGCTCGTGCAGGCGGTAATCTCGTGGCGCCGCCGTCGGAAGAACTCCTCGAGCGACTGGCGCGTGACAGCGTCTTTGACGACGATCAGGACCCGCATGATCTAAAGATCTCGATAAATGTCTCTGCGTCGAGACAGCATTCGAGGCTGAAAAGCCGCTGTTTCAAGGGCTGGAACAACAGCTCCTCCGGGCCCTACTGATACCCTGCCTTTCGTGGGCGAATGAAGCTGGCGAGAAAGACCGACAACCGGTTGTGGAGTGCTCGGAATCTATCATGACCTTCTGTCTCGCTTCACTCGCTGCGATTGAGGCCTGCGCCGAGGCCGACGAGCAAGAGCAGCGCCCACAGTGGCCAGGGACCCTCGGCGGCCGCCAGAATGGCTGCGGCCACCAGGCTGAATCCCCCGAAGATCGTGCCGCGCACGCCGGCAAGGGGGTTTTCATTGCGGCGCTTGGCCGATCGCTCGAGCAGCTTGAGCCCCTGGCTGACCAGGGACGGTGCCTTGACCATCGCATCGATGAGCTCGGGAGCGCCACGCAGAGATTCGCGGGTCAGCCGCAGCGGATTGAAGCGATCCATGATCATGCGGGTGATGTGGGATTTGGAAACCTCGGCGACGTCGAAGCCCGGTTTCAGCATGTGCCCGACGGCCTCGAAGGTTACGAGGGCCTTGGTCATCAGCACGGTTTCGATCGGAAAGTAGACGCGGTACTCGGCGCCGAGCGAGACAGATTCCAGGATCAGCTGGGCGAAGGAGAAGTCTTCGTAGCTCGAGGACCTCTGCCAGCGCCGGCTCACTTCTTCGACCTCGCGCCGGAAACCGTCCGGGTCGCTGCCCGGCCCCGGTTCGGCGACGCTGGTCAGGTAGCGGGCGGCGTTGGCAGCATCACCGGTTACTAGGCAGTAGTAGTAGTAGAGCAGGGTGCGTCGCACGTCCTCGGTCAGGCGCCCGACCATGCCCAGGTCAATGAAGCCGGCCTGTGGCCCGGGCAGGATGAGCAGATTGCCGGGATGCAGGTCGGCGTGGAAGAAACCGTCGCCGTAGAGCATGCGGGTGATCGCACTGACGCCGAGATCGATGACGCGGTCTTTTTCCGCTTCAGTGAGCTGCTCCGCGGCTTCAGCGTCGGGCCGGATGCCGTCGAAGAACTCCATGCACAGCACCGTCGTCGAGCTGTAGCGGCGGTAGATGCGAGGGAAGCGGACGTCGGGTACGTCTCGGAAGTTGGCAGCGAAAGACTCGGCATTGTCAGCCTCACGAACCAGATCGACCTCGCGCAGGGTGTAGTCCGTGAACTCCTGCAGGACGCGTTTGGGCTGGTAGCGGGGCAGCAGCAGCTGAAGGCCGTTGCCGAAGATTCCCAGGAGCGTCGCGTCGCGTTTCAGGGTCTCCCGAATGCCGGGCTTGACCACTTTGAGAATGACGGACTCGCCGTCTACCGTCGTCGCGCGATGGCTCTGGGCGATCGAGGCCGAGCCGGCGGGGATGGGCTCGATCCACGAAAAGGCCTCTCCTACTGGTCGTCCAAGCCCCTCTGCCACCAGCTCGAGGTAGCGGTCGTAGGTTACCGCCGGCAGGCGACTCAGGAGATTCTTGAGCTCCTCGGTGATCGGTCTGGGCAGAAGGTCCTCGCGCAGACTCAGCACTTGACCGAGCTTGATGTAGGTGGGCCCGAGCAGCTCCAGCCGACGCCGGAGCTGCACGGGAAACGGTTGCTTCGCCAACGAGCGTTTGATGAAGAGTCGAGCCACCAGAGCCACGAACTGAGCGCCGCGAAACCTCAGGCCGCGCCGTTTGGATCTCGGGCGGGTTCGGCAGTAGTCGATCAGGCCGCCCAACAGCAGGCCGAGCAAATGACGCTGGGTCACCAGGTAGCGTCGCACCAGCCCAGCCGGCCGCGTCTCTCGCAGCTCTTCATAGCCCGCATCGGCAAGTGACGGAACCTTGGTTCCCATCAGCTCGCCGGCGGTTCTGAGGCGGGTCTCTGGCGTCGTTTGCATAGTGGGGTGTTTCGGCCCGAGTCTAGCTCGATGTCGGGCAAGATGGGCTATCGACTACCAAGCTGACGCAAGAGATCGAAAGCTGGTGAAGCCTGGGTCTCATTCATGCGTCTACGCAGCGCGCGTCGAGGCCGATCTGCTGGACCCACGGTACGTTTGCCCATATGCTGGACGACAGCCATGGAGATGACCGCGGATACCCTGGTGTTGGGAGTCGTTTGGTACGCAGCGTTCCTGTTTTCGCTGACGGTGCACGAGGCGGCCCATGCCTGGGCGAGCCTCAAGCTGGGCGACGAAACCGCATACCTCGGGGGCCAAGTGACCCTCAACCCGGTGCCGCACATGCAGCGCGAGCCGGTCGGGACGATGGTGGTGCCTCTCTTGAGCTATGCGCTGGCCGGCTGGGTGATGGGATGGGCGAGTGCTCCCTATGACCCGCGGTGGGCCGACCGCTACCCACGCCGGGCCGCTTGGATGGCTTTGGCCGGCCCGGCCTCCAACCTGCTGATCACGCTGGCTTGTGGAGTGTTCATCCGCGTCGGAATCATGCTCGGTACGCTGGAGATCCCGCAGACCGCGCGCTTCATTCAGATCACCGCAGCCGCCCAGCCTGGAATCTGGGAGAGCCTCGCGACCCTCCTGAGCATCCTGTTCTCGCTCAACCTGCTGCTCTTCGTGTTCAATCTGATTCCTCTGCCGCCGCTCGACGGCAGCGCCGTCCTGCCGCTGTTCATCAAGGAGACTTGGGCGCGGAGTTATCAAGAATTCATGCAGCAGCCGGGCTTTGGCCTGTTGGGCCTGGTGGTTGCGTGGCAGCTGATCGGCTATGTCTTCCAGCCGCTACAGCTGCTGTCGCTCACTCTGCTGTATCCCGAGATCTCGTTTCGCTGAGAGGCATCGGCCCGCCCTGCTGGTGGGCGCCGGGCTCGAGCTGTTGCCGAATATCCCGTGCCGCCACTCGAGTGGCGTCGTAGCCGATGCCCGGGCAGTGTTCAGCCTCGATCTGCCAAGTGGTCTCGGTGGCCATGATGCGTGGCCAGAACGGGTAGGTGCGGCACTGGCCCGGGCGAGCCTCGTAGACCGAGCAGCCCGTGCCTTCACGGTAGAAGATGCAGTCGTAGTTGCTGCGCTCCCTGAGGCTGAAGCGACCCTGCAGGCGGCGCACGAATCGGCGCTTGAATTCGACGATCGGAATCTCGAGATGCTCCGCCAGCTGGCTGATCTCTCGGCGATTCACCCACACGGCTCCGGGTCCCATGCGACCTGAGCAACAGCGTCCGCACTCAACGCCCAGGCAGCGGAAGCGGACTCCGTCCCGGTACCATTCTTGGCCGGTTTCTGGGGCGTCAGGGAGTTGCGGCAGATGGGTCACGGCGGCGTTTCCAGCTCAGCGCTTTATGATAGGTTGAATCACGATGTCCCGTCGGCTTTTCAACCTGAGCTGGGTCGGTTTCGCGGCTGCAATCGGCCTTCTGTGCTCGTGCCCGATGCACGCTCAAGAAGGCCTTTGGCCGCCGCAGAGCCAGCCGCAACCCTCGACGCCGCCGGCGTCGGAGCCGCGGGAAGCGCCGCGTGAACCCTCGCGACCGCGTGCGATCGCGGTCGAGGTGCCTCCTCCCGAGCCGATCAGCCCGCGTGAGGCCCTTTTCCTGGCGATCGAGCTGCGCGATATCGAAGCGGCTCGCGAGGCGTTGCGCAACGGTGCCGAGGCTGAGATCAATCTCGGCAATCCGAGTCCGCTGGCGACCGCGGCGCTGCACGACGACGTTCGCATGGTCGCTCTGCTGCTCAGTTTCGGCGGCAATCCGGGAACGACCAAGGACAGCCCGCTCGAGGAAGCGGTGCGGCACGAGAACGTGCGAATCGTGGAGCTCCTGCTGCGTTCGGGAGCCCGGGTTCCGGCCGCCGGCAGCGGCGTCGAGATGTTCCGCTTGGCCCAGCGAGGCAGCAAAGCCCAGGAGCTGAGCAAGGCGCTCTTGGACTCGGGCGGCAATCCCGATCTGTGTCTCATCGCGGCGACGCGCAGCGCCAACCTCGATCTGATGCGCTTTTGCTTGAGCCGGAGCGCCGACGTTGGAGCCTTGCCTGAGGATCTCAACATCTTGAGCGTCGCGCTGGCGAGTGAAGACGCTGGCTTCGTTGGCCAGGTCCTGGGATATGGCCTCGAGGACCGGGTCTTGGCCGGCGCTCTGAGGCCGGCGATCACGGTGGGAAACATGGACGTCGTGCAGCGTGCCGTCACGGCCGGTGCCAAGCCCGCCTTTGGTGATGTCGAGGCCGCGGTCGAGAGCGGTGGGGCCGAGATCGGCCTCTTTCTACTCGATCAAACAGCGCCCAAAGACAGCTCGGTGCTGGCCGGTGGCGACGTCAGAAGCTTGATTCAGCGGACCGATGATCTCGGGCTGAGCGAGCTCAGCTCGGCGCTGCGTCGCAAGGCGGGGCTCTCCACCTGGTCGCTGGAGCGCCTGCTGCCGTTCTTGGTTGGCGTCGCCTTGGTGTTGGCTTTAGTGACGTTGGTTGGGCGCAACCTGGGTAGATCGACAGCGCCGAAGGTGTCGATCTCCGGTGTCGGGCCGAGTACCGGTCGACGGCGCCCCGACGCTTCTCGTCCGTCCGCGCCGGCGCCGGTGGCTGCCGGGTCGCAGCAGTCGGTGCCGACCGATCAGCCCCAGCAAAGCGCTGCACCTCGAGCGGATCTGGCGCCGGCGTTCGAGCCGCTCTCCCCGGCGGCGGATGAGATGGCGGCGCCGGCACCCGCGCCCCAGCCGTCAGCGGTAGCCGCAGCCTCGGTTCCCCTGGCAGAGGTTCTCGCCGCGCAGGAGGTCGCGCCGATCCCTGCTCAGTCGGCACCCGCACCTACGGCTCAGCCCGCAGGTCCTGCCTTGGCGCCGCCGGCACCTGTCGAGCCACCGCCGGCTTCGCCAGCGCCGCAACCGGCAGCGCAGGCTGTGCCACAGCCCGCCGCGCCGGCCATGCCGGCGGCAGCCGCGGTGAGCGCACCACCGGCTGGAGAAGGGGCTTGGGAGGTGGCTCCCGATCTCGCCGTGCCATCGTCAACCGCCAACGCACCGGTGGCAGTCGTCCCCCAAGCGACGCCGGGCTTTGAGGTGAAGATGCCCGAGGTCGACCTCTCACACTCCGCGGACCGGGTCTTCGCTGCGGCCCGCCAGGCTGCCGCCGCGCCGTCGAACCAGCCGCAGAACGCCGGACGGCGCAACGTGGCGCTGGTGGCTCCGTCACGGGTCACGCTGCTGCACCCTTGCCCGGTTCCAGGCTCCCTGCGTCCCGAGCAGCTGGCCATGGCGGAACGCCTGGTGCCATCGACAATGCCACGCAACGTTTCGGTGATCGCCTACAACGAGCTCGAAGCCGTCAAGTCAGACATTTCTCAGGCGATTCCCTTCTTTCAGCTGCTGAGCATGCTGGGCTACCTCGGGCATGCGGTGTGGATTTTCGAAGGCCATGTGTCGGCGATGGCCGCGGGTTGCCAAGACGCTGATATCTTGATTGTCGACGACGGCATGATGCGCTTTCTACCCGGCAACTGGCGCAGCGTCGCGTCGCGGGTCATGCGCGGCCAGGATTTCTACGTCTTCGAGCGCCAGACCGGCAACCTGCGGCGCTTGAAGTAGCTGCATTTATTCCAGGGCCGCGACGAGAACGAGGTGGATCTCGCCCGGGCCGTGGACGCCAACGGTGAGCTTTTGTTCGATATCGCCGGTTTTGCTCGGGCCGGTGATGAACGTCAGAGCGCTCGGCATCGCGCCGCAGTCCTCGACGCGCTCGAGCAATGCAGACAGCTCGAGCACGATGTCGCGAGCGTCTAGGATGGCCAGGTGGACCGGAGGCAGCAGGGATACGCTGCGGCCTTGGCCGGGGGCGGTGAGCAGAGCGAGCGTGCCGCTCTCAGCGACGGCGTAGTCGACGGACGTGATGCCGGCGTCGGCCGAGAAGGCGACTGTGCGAATCGGTTCCCGGTCGTCTTCCCCGACCATTCGGGCGACGGTCACCGCGACATCCGCCGCGGCGAGGGCATCGTCCAAGCCCAACTGCTGGAGAGCGAGGGTATCGCCACGCAAGACATGGCGGGCACTTCGTGCGACGAGCAGGTCGACCACCTGCTGCCGCGCTTGCTCGATGGAGTCGACGCGATGGCTGGTACCGCCTGCCGCTTCGAATTCTCGGCACAGCATCTGGCACAGCTCTTCGCGCTCCGGGGGCTCGGGTGGCCGTGGGTGCGACGGCAAGTGCGTCTGTGGCTCAGCCTCTGAATCGAGACAAGCCCGAACCCGGGAGAGAAAATCGTCGCGTTTCAAACCTGATGCTCCAGCCCAGCGGTCCCAGTCATCCGATTCAAATCTATGAGATCTCGTCACCGGGCTCTTCTAGCCCAGCGCTGACGGAACGTCTCCTGCGCCGGCACCGGAACCTGGCGCAGCCGCGTCCAGCCGGAGATCATCGGTGGCTTCCACCAGCCCAAACGTCGCCGGAAGAGCCTCGAAGCGAGGTAGAACAGGCGACTCGCCCAGCGATAGCGTAACGGCGATGACATGGTCGCCGTGAACAACCGGACGGCCAGTCGCTCTATTCGGCGAGGCGGCGTTGCAGCGTCTGGCGAAGCGCTCTGCTGAAGTTGCGCTTCTTCAACGATCTTGCGTCGCTGGGCTAGCAGCATGCGGGGTAGGTCGATACGCACCGGGCAGACGTCGCGGCAAGCGCCGCACAGCGACGAGGCGAACGGCAGAGCCGATGCCTGATCACGGCCGACCAAGCTCGGGGTGATCACCGAGCCGATCGGTCCAGAGTAGACCCAGCCGTAGCTGTGGCCGCCGGCGTGGCGGTAGATCGGGCAGACGTTGAGGCAGGCGCCGCAGCGGATACAGCGCAAGGCTTCGCGCAGCTCGGGGTCAGCGAGCAGCTGACTGCGTCCGTTGTCGAGAACTACCAGGTGAAACGCCTCCGGACCGTCCTCCTCGTCGCCGCGGCGCGGGCCGGTGATCAACGAGGTGTAGCTCGACATCTTCTGCCCGGTGGCGCTGCGCGCCAGGATCTTCAGAAAGATGCCTAGAGAAGCGAGGTCGGGGATGACTTTCTCCATCCCCATGACCGCTATGTGGACCCGCGGCAGGGAAGTCGAGAGTCGGGCATTACCCTCGTTCTCGACCACTGCGATGGTGCCGGTCTCCGCGACCGCGAAGTTGACGCCGGAGATCCCCAAGTCCGCCTGGCGGAACCCGTCGCGTAAGATCCGGCGCGCTTCTTGGGTAAGTGCTTCCCGGGTCTCGAGGCGTCGCGAGCCCAGCTTCTCCATGAACAGCTCGGTGACCTCCTCCCGGGTCTTGTGGAGGGCCGGGGCGATAATGTGAAAAGGCGCCTCGCCGGCCAGCTGGATGATGTACTCCCCGAGATCGGTCTCCAGGGGTTCGATCCCAGCCGCTTCGAGGGCGGCGTTGAGGCCGATCTCCTCGGTAGTCATCGATTTGCTCTTGACCACCTTGCGGGCGTCGTACCGGTTCGCCAGCCCGACGATGATCTGGCGTGCCTCGCTGGCGTCCGCCGCCCAGTGGACCTCGCCGCCCGCCGCCTCGACGGCGTCGGCCAGCTGCGCCAGGTAGCGATCGAGCTCGGCGAGCGTCGCGGCTTTGATGTCCCGACCGAGGTCCCTCAAAGTCTCGCCTTCCGGAAAGCTGGCGAAGGCGGCTTGGCGCGCTAGATTGAAACGAGGCCCGGCCTGGCCCAGGGCGTGCTGGAGCTGAGGATCCGCCAGCGCCTGACGAACTTTCGAAGTGAATCGCTGGCTGGTGACTTCCATCAGGTGGCGCGCCTCGTCATTCGCCCTGTTTTGAGCTGGCGAGGATCTCGGCGACGTGCAGCACCCGCAGCGAGCTGTTGCGGCGTGCCAGCGCGCCGCCCAAATGCATCAGGCAGCCGCAGTCGGTCGCCGTCAACACTTCGGCGCCGCTAGCCTCGACGGCGTTCAGCTTGTCGTTCAGCATCGCCCCCGACAGCTCGGGCATCTTGGCCGAGAAGGCTCCTCCGAAACCGCAGCAGACTTCGGCGTCGGGCAGCGCAACGCGCTCGAGACCGGGTACTCGATCGAGCAGCGACTCGGGTGATGCCCGGAGCTCACGGAGCAGATGGCAGGATGGATGGTAGGTGACTTTCGCCTCGAAGCTCGCGGTTTCGGGAGAGAAGCCCTCCCGGATCAGCAGCTCGGTGAGCTCGAACGTCTTGTTCGCGAGCTGCTGGGCACGTGACCGCCAGAGGTCGTCGTGCTCGAACAGCTCCGGCAAATGCACTCGCACCATGCTGGCGCACGAGCCAGAGGGCGTTACGACTTCGTCGAACGGCTCGAAGATCTCGAGCATGCGTCGACCGAGACGTCGCGCTTCGTCGCCGTAGCCCATGTTGAAGGCGGGTTGACCACAGCAGGTTTGGGCTTCGGGAAATTCGACGGTGCGACCGCAGCGCTCGAGCAGATCGACGGCGGCTTCGCCGACGCCAGGGAATAGCTGATCGACCAGGCAGGTGACGAACAGAGCAGTTCTCATCCAGCGGCCTCGTCCGGCGCCCGCCGCGCCGTCAACAGCGTGATGTCGTCGGCCGCTGGGCGTCCGCCGGCAAAACCCGCCAGCTGATCGAGGATGTGCTGCAGCAGCGCTTCGCCAGCAGAGTCGGTTGCGCTCACCAGACGATGCAGCCGCTCGACCTCGAACATCTCGTCGTCGTCGCGCGAGGTCTCGGGAATGCCGTCCGTGTAGAGCAGTAGGGAAGAGCTGGCGTCCCAGGGTACGGAGCTGCGATCCCAGCCGAGATGCCCAAGCACTGGAGAGATCAGCGGACCGGTCGAAACCAGCGGTCGGGGAGCGAGCTCGGGGTGGGTGACAAGACCGCCTTCGTGGCCGGCGTTGACGTACTCGAGCCGACCCTCTGTGGAGGATATGCGGGCACAGAGCAACGTGACGAAGCGACCCGGCTCGAAGGCGGCGACGCTCTCGGAAACCCGCTTGACCACGACCGCGGGATCGAAATCCGGGTAGCACGCGCGAAACGAGGACTTCACCAGGCTGGTGAGCATCGCGGCGGTCGCGCCATGGCCGACGACATCGGCGATCAGCACGGCGACCTGTCCCGGGCCGGCGGCAGCGTAGTCGTAGAGGTCGCCGGCCAGCTCGGTACAGGGCTGGTAGGCGGCGTGGAGCTCGAAGCCTTCGATCACCGCGTGCCGTGCCGGCAGCATGGTCTCTTGAAATGCCCGCGCTTCCGCCAGCTGATGCTCGAGGTGGGCGACGTGCCGGCGGTTGGCGTCTTCCAAGGTCTTGAGCTCGAGACAGCGGTCGACCAGGGTCCGCAAGACGGCGCGCTCGAACGGCTTGTGGATGTAGAAGAATGCCTTCTCGCGGATCGCTCGGATCAGCTTTTGGTCGGTATCGAAGCCGCTGCCGGTCATCAGGATCACGCGCAGATCGGCATCCTGCAGTTTGAGCGCATTCATGAGCCCAAAGCCGTCCATCTCGGGCATGCGGATGTCGACGATAGCGAGGTCGGGGCGCAGCTCGCGAGCGTGCTCGATCGCCTGGGTCGGCGACGTGAAGCCGGTGACGGAGTAGTCGCGCTCGAGCACCCGGGTCACGGTGCGCAGCATCGACGGCTCGTCGTCGACCACGAAGATCCTGGGCCCACCGCGCTGCATCAGCTCGCCTCCTTGGTGGTCTCGAGAACCGGCAGCACCAGCCGCAGGCGGGTGCCTTTGCCGGCCTTGGACTCGATCACCATTTCACCGCCGATATCCCACAGGATCGATCGGCAGATCGACAGTCCGAGGCCGTTGCCGTCGATCTTGGTGGTGAAGAAGGGCTCCGAGACCCGATCGAGCATCGCATTCGGAATACCGCAGCCGTTGTCCTGCACGGTGACCTTCACCGCCGCGTCGCCGTTTTCAGCCGAGACCCGCAGCTCGCCGCCGTCCGGCATGGCGTCGCGGGCGTTGGTCAGCAGGTTGAGGAACAGCTGGGTGAGATCCCCTTGACTGCCTCGGATCGTCGGCAGCTCTTTGGGCAGCTCGAGAGCGACGTCGATCGATCGCCGCTTCAGGCTGTCGCCCAGCACCGACAGTGCGCTGTCGATGGCTCGTCGTGGGTTGCCGTGACCGACCCCCTTGCCGGAGCCGCGGGCGATCGCCAGCATGCCGCCGAAGATGCGGCGACAGGTCTGCAGAGAAGTCTCCAACGACTGCAGGTCTTCGACCAAGGTATCGGCGTCGATCTCGCCGTCGCGCACGTCGGCCCGCATCTGCTGCACCAGGGGCAGCATGGCGCCGAGCGCATTGTTGACGTCGTGGGTAATGCCGCGGGTGAGATTGGCCAGCGCGTGCTTGCGCTCCGACTGCAGTACCCGCGCCTGTAGCGTTTCGGTGCGGACCGAGAATTGCACCGCTAGCGAAGCCAGAGGCAGGAACTCTTCCACCAGCTGAGCCTCATAGGCGCCCAGCACGCCGTGGCGGCGGGCTGAGATCTTGAGCAGCCCGAGTGCACCGGCGGGGGTGGAGATCTGGGCGCACAGCATGGAGACTTCGGCAGGCCCGTGAGTCTTTTCGTCGCTGAGTAGCCCGGGAAGCTCAGACGCCGCGGCGCCGCTCGGGCCGTGCCAGATCCCGTTGCTGGCCTCGAACAAGCGGACGACGCTCTTGCCGAGCTGGCGGCGGGCCGAGTCGTCGAGGTCGAGGTGCATGCCGATCCTGCGACTGCGGGCCTTGGTCCAAGCGATCTGCTCGGCCACCAGCTCCAGAGTGTCGCTCTCGTCGCGCGCGATGAACAGCGACGCTGAGTGGTCGTAGCGAGTCAGCGAGCGCAGGCCGTGCAGGATGTCGTAAATCAGATCCTTGGGCTCGCGATGGTTGGCGATCTTCTGCTCGATCTTGCGGCGCACCTTGCGCGAGCGTTTTTCGTCGAGCTCACGAATGATCTCGGTCAGAGTCTGGGTGATGGCGAACAGGGCCTCGCGCTGCTCCGGCGTGAACGGGCTTCCTTCGTGGCGCAGCGCTAGTACCGCCCACGAGCGGCCCCGTCGTTTGACCGGCGCCAGCAGCATGCCGCTGGGAATCGGCGGCCGATCACCGGCGATATAGCGCGTCAGCAGCTCCTCGTCCCAGGCCGCGCTCTTGGGGTGAGCGTATATGACCACCGCGTGCGAGCGGCCAGGTTTCAGGGTGGCGATGGCGCCCTCGGCGACGGTGAACAGATCTCGCGTCACCCTGAGGCCGAAGATGAGCGCCTTGCGCACATCGAGAACGTCTCGCAGACGCGTACGCAGATCGGCCTGGAGACGCAGGAGCTTGAGCTGGAACGGTTCGTTCATGAGCAGAGATGAGCGGGGCGCGGGCGTGATTGTAGCAGTGCCGAGATAGGGTCGCGGTATGGTGAGCTTGGCGGACGATCGCCCGGGGACGCCTGAGGCAGTACAATCACCTCATGGAGATCGCCGGATTCGAAAACTCCGAGTTTGAAGGGTCAGGGATTCGACATCGAGTGTTCTGTCGCGGCGAAGGGCGGGGCGTACTGCTGATGCACGAGCTGCCGGGAATGACCGACTCCTGCATCCGGCTGGCGCGGCGGATCTCGGACGCGGGATTCTACGTCGCCATGCCGCTGCTCTTCGGTCGGCCGGGGCAGCGGGCCATGATCCGCAATCTAGTGCGCGTCTGTGTGCAGCGGCAATTCCGTTTGCTGGCCGAGCGCCGGTCGAGTCCGATCAGCGACTGGCTGAGGGCCCTGTCTTTGGACCTTTGGCAGAAGCGTGGCGGTCCCGGCGTCGGCGTCATAGGCATGTGCCTCACCGGTAACTTCGCCATCGGTCTGATGGCCGACGAGCACGTGCTCGCGCCGGTCAGCAGCCAGCCGTCGCTACCGTTCACGCTCAACGCCGCCAAGCGCCGGGCGCTGGCCTTGGCGCCGGACGAGCTCGAGCGTGTCAAAGACCGGGCGCAGGGAGGGCAGAAGCTGATCGGCCTGCGCTTCACCGGCGACGCGATCTGTCCGGCTGAGCGCTTCGAGAGTCTGAGGCGTGAGCTGGGGACGGCGTTCGAAGGAATCGAGATCGATTCGGCGCCGGGTAACCGCCATGGCATTGCCAGCAAAGCTCACTCTGTGTTGACGGATGATCTGATCGACCGCGAGGGCCATCCCACTCGTGCAGCTCTCGATCGAACGCTGGCGTTCCTGGCTGAAGGTCTGAACGCCTAGTGGGCAGACTGCCGCAGCTCCTGAGGCTTCTACGAGAGCCCATCTCGGCGGAGAAGCGTGCGCTGCTCGAAGCGCGCTGGAGCGAGCTGCCGGAGACGCTGCGCGTGGGATGGCAGGTGGTAGGCCAGCACCACCCGCATTGTGGCTACACCCTGGGGCCGTCCTTCTGCTCGTTCGGCTGCTCGCACTGCTACTTGCCGCGCAACGCCAACCGCGTGCCGCTGCCGACGCTGGACGACATGAAGGCTCAGATCGACGCTAACCGTCGGGCGCTCGGTCCGGGTGGTGGATTGCAGATCACCGGTGGCGACGTCGTCGACGCCTACTGGCGCGCTGGCCGGCAGGACGAGCTGGTCGAGGTCGTGCAATACGCCAACCAGGCGGGCGTCGTTCCGATGTTGATGACCCATGGCCAGCAGCTGCTGGAGGCGCCGGAGTATTTGTCACGCCTGGTGTCTGACGGAGGCCTGCGCAAGCTGGCGATCCACATCGACATCACGATGGCGGGACGTCCTGGCTTTCCGATCAACCGGCTGCGCCGGGAAGCGGACCTCCACCCGCTGCGCGAGCGCTTCGTCGACCTGATCTTCGAGGTTCGGCGAGCGACCGGCGTGCGGTTCTCGGCAGCCCATACGGTGACGGTCACCGAGCGCAACCTCGACAGCCTCGGTGAGATCTTCGACTGGCTGGTCGCGGATCCCAGGCATCTCGACGCGTTCCGCATGCTCAGCCTGCAACCCGAGGCCGACGTCGGTCGCACGCGGTTCTCGCAGCAACCGGTTACCCCGCAGGAAACCTGGGGGCAGGTGTGCTCGGCGATCGGGCAGGATCTGCCGCTAGACAGCTTTCTAGTCGGCGATCCGGAGTGCAGCCACTTCAGCTCGCTGCTGGTGGTCTTTCCTGAGGCCGATAGCCCCGCCGTCGGCGAGTCTGCCGAGCCGATCGAGCCCCAGGTGATCAACCTGTTCGACGACAGCGCCGAGAGTCGAGCCTTCGTGAGCTACATGCTGAGCCGTTTTGGTGGAGTCGGCGCTCGGGGAGCCAGCCATCTCGAGGCCAATGTGCGTCGCCTGGGGCTCGTCTTGCGTCATCCCGGAAGTCTGTGGAAGGTGGCCCGCTACGCGCGCGTCATCGCCAAGCGGGAAGGCCTCGGCCCAGGTGATCTGTGGCGGGCCGTGCGTGGCCGGACGCGCTTCGGCGTGCTGAGCGTCGTACAGCACAACTTCATGAGTGCTGACGAAGTTGCCGAGCCGCGCAGTGAGCGCGTTCAGCAACGCCTAGCAGCCTGCTCGTTCCGGGGCGCGGTGCAGCGCGGCGGCGACTGGGTAGATGTGCCGATGTGTACGATGAACGCGCGCGAGCGAGAGAGCCTGTACGACGCTCAGATCGACGCTACGCAGAACTGATCGACGAAGCCGCCAAGCAGCTGCGAAGCGCGCGCCAGCTCGCGCTTGGGAATCGACTCGTTGGGCTTGTGCGCAACCTCGATCGTACCGGGGCCCCACAGCAAACACTCGAAGCCTGCGGTTTGAAACCAGCCGGCATCTGTCGCATACGAAGCGCTGACGGTGGTCTCTTGAGCGAGCCGGCGGCAGAGCGCTGAATAGAGGTCGCTCGACGCTTCGAGCAGCATCGGTGGACTCTCTTCGACGTCGCTGAGCTCGAATTCGTGGTCGCCGACGGCTGCCGTCACCGTCGCTCGCAGCTGGTCGGCGATCGGCTGGGCGGTCATGCCGGGCAGTACCCGGATCCCGATGTCGATCGTGCAGAGGTCGGGAACGATGTTGATCGCTGAGCCGCCGCGGACCCTGGCGACGTTCAAAGCGACGAATGGAACCTCGGGGAAGAATTCCCCCGTCGCTGGGCGCTCGGTCTCGAGTTTCCGCCGCAGCTCGGCGATGGCCGAGATCGCGCTGGCCGCTGGCTCGATGGCGTTGTGCCCGAGGTGCGGATAGCCGCTGTGCGCGCCGACGCCACGAAACGTCAAGCGGAGGGTGGCGTGGCCCTTATGCATGCGCACGACTTCGAGTGAGGTTGGCTCACCGATGATCGAGCGTCTCGGGAGCTCGTCGAGCTGCGTCCAGGAGCGGACGAAATGTCGGGCGCCCAGGGTCCCGAGCTCCTCGTCGTAGGTCAAGATCAGGGCGAGGGGGTGCTCGAGCGACATCTCATGGACGCGCACCGCCTGATTGATGGCGAGCGCGACGAAGCCCTTCATGTCGCAAGCTCCGCGTCCGACCCAGGCGTCTTCGGTCTCGGTGAGCTCGAAGGGATCGCTCTGCCAGTCGGGCTCCAGCGCGGGCACGACATCCATGTGTCCCGAGAGCATCAGACCGTTCCGCGTCTCGCCATCCGTCGCTGGACCGACGGTGACGATCAGATTGGTCTTGGTGCCGTCGGGTGAAGGATTACGCTCGATCCGAATACCGGGGCGATCGAGATAATCGCAGATGAAGTCTGCGATCGGCAGATTGGAATTGTGGCTGGTGGTGTCGAAGGCCACCAGGCGGGCCAAGAGATCAGCGTCAGATAGACTCGACATGATAACTAGATTATGCGAAGCACGGCGGAGCGACAACTCGTCCGCCGTCGAGTCGTCTGTCCTTGGACAGTCTCACCGGACAGTGTCACCGGTGACAGTACAGGGGCATTGCCCAATCATGTTATAGTGCCCCTGCTATGCAATAAATGAGACGCATTCAGTAACGGCCTTTGCTTCCAAGAGGCTGTTCTGAGGAGCACGTTCTGAAAGGCACGACGTGAAGGGGCTGTGGCGCGACTTGGGTTACGGAGCTCGGTTACTCGTACGCAAACCGGGTTTCACCAGTGCGGCGGTACTGTCGCTGGTGCTGGGTATCGGTCTCAATACCGCGATCTTCACCCTGCTCGATGCGATCTTCCTACGGCCGCTGGCGGTGGACGATCCCGACAAGCTGGCTTCGGTCTACGTCGCGCGCAAGGGCGAGACCGGGCAGTACGACGGCTTCCTGAGCCATTCCCACCCCAACTTTCTCGACCTTCAGGAGCGCGTTCGGTCCTTCTCGGGCATGGCGGCCTACATCTGGCACCAGATGAACCTCACTGGCGGCAGCGAGCCGGTGCGGGCTACCGGCATGTTCGTCAGCAGTAATTACTTCAACATCCTGGGCCTGGAGCCCTATGCCGGGCGCTTCTTTCGGGTTGACGAGGGAAAGGAAGGAGCCGATCCCGTCGCCGTGCTGAGCTACGGCTGCTGGTCGCGAAGCTTCGGTAGCGACGACGG
This sequence comes from Acidobacteriota bacterium, assembly GCA_039030415.1. Lineage (GTDB taxonomy): Bacteria > Acidobacteriota > Thermoanaerobaculia > Multivoradales > J023 > JAAELT01. The sequence goes on along the minus strand of JBCCEE010000033.1, from coordinate 11,025 downwards.
CATTCTCGGCGACAACATCGAAGTCAACGGTCTCCGCTTTACCGTCGTCGGTGTGGCGCCGCGCGGTTTCAAAGGCACTGAAGTCGGTCTCGACATGGACTTCTGGGTGCCGACCTCGGTGTTCGAAGAGATCTCGCCCTACCGGCAATGGTTCGATACCCGGGGCGCGGCACTCTTTCGGGTGGTCGGCCGGCTCGCTGACGGGGTCAGCCTGGAGCAGGCGCATGCCGAGCTGATGCGCCTGTCGCAGCAGCTCGCGGTCGACTTTCCGGTCGAGAACGAAGGTTTGGGGGCTAAGATCAAACCGTTGATCGAGGGGACGCTATCCCCGGGCCAGCGCGAGCGGCACGTCGGTTACGGCAAGATCTTGTTGATCGCCGTCGGCCTGATCTTGCTCATGTCGTGCCTCAACGTCGCCAGCCTGCTGCTGATTCGCGGCATCGAGCGCGGGCGCGAGATTGCCATCCGCCGGTCGCTGGGCGCCAGCCGCCAGCGCATGGGACGCCAGCTGGTGATCGAGAATCTGCTGCTGTTCTTGGTCGGCGGTGCTCTGAGCCTGCCGGTGGCGCGCTGGAGCCTCGACCTGCTGTGGCGTTTCCGGCCACCGCAGTTCGCCGAGGACGCTTTGGACCTGACGCTCGACGCTACGATATTCGGCTTCGCCCTGCTGACGGCACTGGTTTCGGGACTGGTGTTCGGTGTGCTGCCCGCGTGGCGCGCTGCCCGGCTCGACCTGGTGTCCCATCTCAAAGAGGCGGTGATGCCGACGGACGAGCGCGGGGTCGCTCGACCCTGGCTGCAGCCGCGCCGGCTGCTGGTGACCGGACAGGTCGCCCTGGCGCTGATCTCGCTGGTCGCGGCTGGGCTGTACTTGCGCAGCCTGCACAACGCCACCCGCATCGACGTTGGCTTCGACGCCGAGCGTTTGCTGGCGCTCAGCTTTGCACCCGGTGAGCAGGGCTACGAGCCGGAGCGTGCGCGGGGCTTCTATCGGCAGGCTTTGGAGCGCGTCGAAGAGCTGCCGGGCGTTGCGGCCGCCGGCCTGTCGGAGAATCGCCTGCTGCGCGGAGCCATCATCCGGCAGCAGGTCTTCCTGGAAGGTGAGGACACCGCCTTCGAAGGAGGGGGGCGAGCTTTTCATCGCACCAACACGGTATTCCCGGGTTTCTTCGCGACCGCCGGCATTCCTCTGCTGCGCGGCGACGATTTCGATGATTCGATTCAGCCAGACGGGCCGCGGGTGGCCATCGTCAACGAGACCATGGCGAAGCTGGCCTGGCCCAACCAGGATCCGGTCGGCAAACGCTTTCGATTGGATTATTCCGACCGCCCGCTGGTGAGCGTGATCGGTGTCGCCCGCGATGCCAAGTATCGCGAGATGCACGAGTCGGCGCAGTGCTTCCTGTACTTCCCCGAGATCCAGCGCCATGCCCCTGCGATGACTCTACACGTGCGGGCCGACGGAGATCCTGGCGCGCTGTTGGCTCCGGTGCGTGAAACCGTCCTCCAACTGGCGCCGGATCTGCCGATTGCCGACGTGCGCACGCTGGGCGACTTCGTGAAGGAAGCGCTGTGGATCGAACGGGCCTCCGCCACTCTGCTGGGAGTCTTCGGCCTGCTCGCCCTGGCGCTGTCGAGCCTGGGAATCTACAGCGTGTTGGCGGAAGCGGTGAACCAGCGCCGTCGCGAGATGGGGGTGCGGATGGCGATTGGGGCGGGCCGCGGAGACGTCCTGCAGGTGATCGCCGAAGAGGCTGCCAAACTAGTCGGTGCCGGCCTGGTGGTCGGGCTGATCGGCGCACTGGCAGTCATGAAGATCAGCTCGAGCGTTTCCGACCAGCTCTATGGCGTCAGCACCACCGATCCCTGGATCTACCTCGGTGCCGCCGCGGTGCTGCTCGGTGGCTCGATCATCGGCTTCCTTCTCCCGGCGCTGCGCGCTACCCGCACCGACCCCGTCAAGGCACTGCGGGCGGAATAGCAGGGACTACGGCTCGAAGCGGTAGCCGGCGCCTCGGATCGAGGTGATGTGGCGCGGCCTGGAAGGGTGCTCTTCGAGCGCCTGGCGAAGCTTGCGGATGAAGTTGTCGACGGTGCGGGTCTCCAGCGAGCCCGGCATACCCCAGACCTCTTCGAGGAACTCTTCGCGCGAGATCACCTCGCCGGGACGCGAGGCGAAGAGTCTCAGGATACCCAGCTCCTTGGGCGATAGCCGCAGCTCTTCACTGTCCGGTCGGCTGGCGGTAAAGCGCTGAAAGTCGACGTGCCAGCCGCCAAACTCCAGAGTCTCCGGAGACTGTCCCGTGGGGAAAGTGCGGCCCCAGACCTGCCGTCGCAGCGTGCCGCGCACGCGGGCCAGGACTTCGTCGAGATCGAACGGCTTGGTGATGTAGTCGTCGGCTCCGGCTTCCAAGCCCGCTATGGTGTCGGTCGTCCGGTCTTTGGCGCTGATCATGACGATAGGCTCGATATGGCCGGTTTTCCTGAGCCGGGACGCCACCTCGATGCCGGTGATGCCGGGCAGCATGACGTCGAGCAGGATGAGATCGAAACTCTGGCGCTCGACGGCCGTCAGGGCGTCCTCACCGGTTGCGGCGAGCTCGACGTCGTAGCCCGAGTTGCGCAGGTTGTAGGCCAGGCCCTGCGCCAGGTGGTCTTCGTCCTCGACCAGCAGGATCCGGCTCAATGTTCCACCAGGACGTTGGAGCGCAGTCGTGCCATCTTCTGGGCGGCACGGTCGATAGCGTTCTCGGCGCGCTTCTCCGGACGGACTGGCAGTCTGATGGAAAGCGTCAGGCCATGACCGATCCCTGGTGAGTACGCGCGCACCTTGCCGCCATGGGCTTCGACAATCGACCGCACCACGAAGAGCCCGATCCCGGTGCCCTTACGTTTCGGCTGTGTCTCCAGCGCCTCGCTGCGATAGAACCGATCGAACAGGTGGGGAAGCTCGTTCGATCCAACGCCGATGCCGTGATCCGTGACGCGGATCTCGGCCCAGTCTTCGATGCGCTGCAAGTGAATGTCGACCTGCGGGGCGTCGCTACCGCGGTAGCGGATGGCGTTGTCGATCAGGTTGTCGAGCACCTGGCGAAACATCATGCGATCGAGCTTGGCCCATAGCTCGCCGCCGCCGGACAGCGCGAGCTGCAGATCATTCTCCTCGTGCAGGGTCGACGCATCCCCAATGAATTCCTGGAGGTAGCTGGTGAGCTCGACGTCCTGCATGACCACCGGCAGTACGTCTCCTCGGTTGTCGACCTCTGCGGCTCGCAAGATGTTGCTGATCAACCGCTGGAGACGCTCGACGTCGAACAGAATCTTCTCGACAAAGTCGAGGCGGTCAGCCGTGCTCAGATCAGGCTTGCGCAGCGTTTGGGCGAACAGCTTGATGGCCGACAGCGGAGAGTTGAGCTCGTGAGATACCGAGGCGATGAAGTTGGACTGCCGCTGACTCCAGCGGATGTGACCGATCAGCTGGGCTCCCAGAATGCTCGCCAGCACGATGATCGCCAGGAACAGCACGCTGCCGAGCGCGATGAACGTCCAATGAAACGCCGTGTCCTGAGCCGCCAGAGCCTTGAGCTTCTGATAGTCCTGAACGAGGGCGACGTGCCACAGCACAGTGAGGGTGATGATCAGCACCAGCACGATCACGAACAGGATCACCGGTTTGCGGATCGAGAGAGATCTGTAGCGGCGTTCGTTCAATCGAGTGGCTTTCGAAGCGGTTTGCTGAGCTTGCCAGGAGAGTTTCTTGCTTGGTTTTGCAACCGTAAGGATATCCCGCATGCCGATTCAGATCCACCGCGGCAATGGGTTAGGATCCGCAGATGATGAGTGAAACCCGCCTGAGTCGGTTCCAGCAGCGAGCGCTTACAGCGCTGGACTCCAGGGCTTTCCACCCGGAAATGGACTGGCGCAGACTGATGCTGGCGATGATCTGCTGCAGTCTGATGACGGTGGGCTGCGGCACTGGAGGCGGTGATGGTACGGGAGCGGGTTCCACGCCACCCGTTGACGAGAGCCCGGCCACCGGCAGCCCGAACGCGACCGCAGAGGCGTCGCCTTCGGCACCGGCTCCGGAAGGAAGCTCCAAAGCCCTGCTGTCGGACGCTTCGAGCGATTGGGGAATCGACTTTGCCCATCAATCGGGAGCCGGCGGCGAGCTGCTGTTTCCCGAGATGATGGGAGGCGGGGTCGCGGTGTTCGACGCCGATGGCGACGTCGACCTCGACCTCTACTTCATCTCCGGCGCGCCGCGTCTTGGGACCAGTCCGCAACCGGGTGACCCGGTGAATCGGTTGTTCTTGCAGGGAGCTGACGGTCGCTTTGTCGACGCGACGGCGGAATCGGGCCTTGGTGATCCCGGCTACGGCACGGGAGTTGCGATCGGCGACGTCAACAATGACGGCAACGAAGACGTTTTTGTTGCCAACTTTGGTCCGGATCGTCTGTTCCTCGGGCGCGGCGATGGCACCTTCGAGGATGCGACCCGATCAGCCGGCATCTCGGCTACGGGCGTCGATCCCGAAGACTGGTCGACGTCGGCTGTCTTCTGTGATCTCGATCGCGACGGCCACCTAGACCTCTATGTCGTGCGCTACGTGATTTACAACCGCAGCGTCCGCTGTACCGACAAAGCCGGCCGGCGCGAGTACTGCGGCCCGGACAGTTTCGTCGACCGCACCGACGTGCTGCTGCGCAACCTCGGCGACGGCACCTTCGAGGACGCCACGGCGGCCGCCGGCATCGACGTCGTCACCGGCGCAGGCCTCGGTGTCGTATGCGAAGACGTCGACGACGATGGCTGGATGGATATCTACGTCGCCAACGACGGCGACCCCAACCAGCTGTGGATCAACCAGCGCGACGGCACCTTTATCGATGACGCCTTGATCATGGGCTCGAGCGTCAATGCCGCTGGCCTCTACGAGGCCGGCATGGGAGTGGTGGCCGCCGACTTCGACAACGACGCCGACTTCGATCTCTTCCTGACCCATCTGCGAGATGAGACCAACACCTTCTACCGCAATCTGGGGAGCGGTCTCGGGTTCGAAGACAGCACCATCCAGGCCGGGCTGGCGGCCGCCAGCACGCCCTACACCGGCTTTGGAACCGCGCCGGTGGATCTCGATCTCGATGGCGACCTCGATCTGGTGATCGCCAACGGCCGCGTCAAGCGCGGTGAGCCGCTCACCGATCATCTGCCCGAGCCATGGAACGTCTACGCCGAGCCCAACCTGGTTTATGCCAACGATCAGGGGCGGTTCCGCCTGGTGGAAGCCGAGGCGCGCGATTATGTCGAACCGATCGAGATCGGGCGTGGCCTGGCGACGGGCGATCTCGACGGCGACGGGGATGTCGATGTCGTGCTGAGCAACATCGCCAGTCCCGCTCGACTTTACCGAGCCGACCCGCCGCCCGGTCACTGGCTGCTGGTCGACGCCTTCGATCCGGGCCTCGGTCGCCGGGCGCTGGGAGCGCGGGTCACCGTCGAGGCTGGCGGCCAGCGGCAGGTACGGACGATCCAGGGCGCGATGAGCTACCTTTCAGCGAGCGATCCCCGGGCGCACTTTGGCCTCGGCGCATCGGCCGAGGCGGTCGCGGTCAGCGTCCGTTGGCCCGACGGACAGGAGGAGCAGTTCCGCGACATCGCGGTCGATCGAGCGATCGTGCTGCGGCGGGGCGAGGGCGCGCCGTGACGTCGACCGCCGTCGCTCGGCGACGATCTTCAGCGGCGGGGAGTCTCGCGGCTCTGAAGGGCTCCGTGGCCCCGCTCGCCTTGGCGGCCCTGTTGACTCAAGCGGTCCTGGTGAGCGGCTGCGGAGGACCGGCAGAGGAGAGCGTCGCGCCAGCGGCTTCGCCTGATCCGGTGACGGCTCCGCCGGTGAGCGCCGGTGGAACGGCGCCGCCACAGGTTCCGGACGTCGACCTCACAGATATGGAACCGCAGGTCGAAGCGCGCCTGCGCGAGACGCGCGGGGCGGTCGAGGCCAACCCGAAGTCGGCCTCGGCCTGGGGACGCTTCGGCATGGTCGCCCATGCCCACGAGCTGTGGGAGCCGGCCGAGACCGCCTATCGCGAGGCTGAGCGTCTCGACCCAGAGAAAGCGCGTTGGCCTTACTTCTTGGGCGACGTGCTGAGCGTCGTCGGGACCGATCTGGCGGAATCCGTCGCCGCTTTCCGCCGCGCCATGAAGCTCAAACCCGACTACGGCCCGGCGCACATGCGACTGGGACGCGTGCTGTTCACCGCGGGACGACACGATGAAGCCGCCGTCGAGCTCGAGCGGGCGCTTGAGCTCGAGCCCGACCTGCAGCCGGCCCGCGTGACCCTGGCGCAGATCTATCTCGCGCAAGGTGACCTCGAGGGATCGGAGGCGATGCTCGATCGCATCCTCGCGCGTCAGCCTCGCCACGCCCAGGCGCTGTCGACTCTGGGACAGGTCTACATGCGTCAGAGGCAGCGCGAGAAGGCCCGCGAGATCGCAGAGAAGGCGCGTGATGCGGCGATCTACAACCTGTTTTCCGACCCGCTGATGGGTGAAGTCGTCGCCGAGGGAGTGAGCTCGGTGCTGATTTGGGAACGAGCCAAGGCGTTTCTCGACAACGGCGACAACGAGCAGGCGGCGGTCGGGCTGATGAAAGTCGTCGAGCTGCAGCCGGAGAATGCCGACGCTCACCAGCAGCTCGGCGTCGCCTTCGGCAATCTCGGGAACCTCAGTGGCTCGCGCAAACACCTCGAGCGAGCGGTCGCGCTGGTGCCGGATCGCGTCGACGCTTTGGTGCAGCTGGCGACGGTCCAGATCGAGATGCAAGAGCCCGGCGCAGCGGCCCGCCAGCTGGACCGAGTGCTGGAGCTGGCGCCGGAAGACCCGGATGTCCGCTGGCTGCTCGGCCGGGCCCAGGTGCTCCAGGGCGACGTGCGCTCCGGCCTCGCGACCTTCGAACGGGCGGCAGCGCAAGGCGGCGCGGTACCGCTGTGGGCGCGCAACGAGTGGGGGAGTGCCTTGGCCCAGGCCGGACGCCCCTACGGAGCTCTGGAGCAGTTCCGTAAGGTAGTCGCCGCCGAGCCCGAGAACGCCCAGGCTTTGTTCTATCTCGGCCTGGTGCTCGAGGGGATCGGTCGCCGGGATCAGGCGATCGAGCATTATTGCCGGTCTATGAAGGCGCAGCCCAATCCTCCCGCCGGCTCGCGCCTGCAGGCCCTCGGTCACAACTGCGGCTGAAGCCCGTCTCGGGCCGATGAACGCGAATTGTCTGACCTGATCTGTCAGCGTTGGCTTACCCTGCACCTGCGGCTTGCTTGCTGCGGTTCAGCCTTCATGCAATAATTCGCGCCTCTTAATCGAAATTGCCCAAAGACCTGGTTTGCGACGACTGGTCTACCTGGCTTGCAACGAGTGGTCTATTTTCTTGGATGAAGATCCAAGAATTTGGGTTTATTTCGGCCCAACGGAACGATGAGCATGCCTTCACCTTGGAAAATCAACGTTTTCGCCGGCAGGGTGGGAGCGTTGTCCCTGGCACAGGTCTTGCTCATTTGAACGTGCAATAGTTGTTTTTGACCGCTCAGAAACCCCGCTCAACGACCCATGAGGAGGCAAGTATGCGGAGAGCATTAGTTTTGATGACAGTCGGCCTGCTGGTGATGTCGACCGTCGCGTTTGGCCAGGCCCAACGCGGCAGCGTCACCGTCAAGGTCACCGACGCTGATGGGGCAGTCCTTCCGGGCGCCACCGTCTCGGCATCGTCCGATCAAACCCTCAGCCGCCGCACCGGCGTTACCGGTGCCAACGGTGAGGCCACCCTGGTCAGCCTCGATCCGGCGACCAACTACGTCGTGACCGTGACCCTCGACGGCTTCTCGGGCGCTCGCCTGGAAGGTGTCGGCGTGCGTGCCGGTCAGGACACTGCGCTTGTGGCTCAGCTCGCGCTGGCCGAGATTTCCGAAGAGCTGATCGTCACCGCCGAGTCGCCGCTGGTCGACGTCACCAAGACCCAAGCCGGCCAGGACATCACCCTGCAGCTGACGGAGTCGCTTCCGACGGCGCGCTCCTACCAGGACTACCTGCAGCTCGTTCCGGGCGTCCAGGACTCTCTCGGCTCGTCCGACAATCCGGCCTCGCGCTCGGGCGTCAACTACCGTGACGCCGATCGTGCTGGCGGTGACGTGGGTCGTTCCAGTGACAACCTCTACTACTTCGACGGCATCAACGTCACCGACCGTACCGACGGTATCGCCGGTGCCGACATCAACACCGAGATCATCCAGGAGCAGAGTGTGCTCACCGGCGCCATCCCGGCCGAGTTCGTCGGCGCCCCGGGCCTGATCTCCAACGTCGTCACCAAGAGCGGCGGTAACAACTTCTCGGGTTCGGTCAACTACTACACCCAGACCGACAGCTTCCAGGAAGACCTCAAGGGCCGCCAGGTCCGCGAGGCCAACGAGCGCGCTGCCGAGCAGGGCGTCACCCTGGCGGGTACCGCTGATGCGCCGTTCTCGACCACCGACGCCGCCGCCACCCTCGGCGGTCCGATCTGGCGCGACAAGGCCTGGTTCTTCGCTAGCTTCCGTGCCACCGAAGAGGAGCGCGACGTGCTGAACTCCCGCAACGAGTTCCTGCGCACCCGCACCCGTGAGGCCGACCAGGGCTTCGCCAAGATCACCTGGTCGATCACCGACAGCGACGTGATCTCCGGCACCTTCTTGAGCGATCCGACCGATCAGGACGGCTCGTTCAACGGCAACATCCCGAATCAGGCTGACTTCAGCTCGGAGACTGGCGGCGACCGCTTCTCCTTCGGCTACAACCGGGTTTGGGGTTCTGCGGCTCTCGAGCTCGCCTACACCGACCATGATGGTGATCTCAACGAGTTCGCCGTCAACCGTAGCCCCCGCAACTCGGTAGCCTTCGCGCCCGGCGCGGTGATCGGCGCTGATGAAGCGCTGCTCGGTGGTGATGGCTCTGACGTCGTCGTCAACCGTGCGACCGAGTCGGCCCGCGCCTCGATCGAGTACCTCTTCGACACCAGCTGGGGCGACCACGCCATCAAGGCCGGTATCGTCGACGGTGAGAGCACCCTGTTCGAGGACATCAGCACGGTCGGTAACCCGCCGGCGGCTTACCTATCGCTGAATCCGCGCAACACCAACGGCACCATCCAGCTGTGCGCGATCCTCGGTTCCTGCACCGGCAACGAAGACGAGCAGCCGTTCAGCCAGCTCGATTTCGGCGCCTCCAGTGACGAGGTCGTCGGCTTCAACGAGGCCCTCACCCCGGGTCAGCGCGCGACGCTGCTCGCCCTCTGGGACGGCAACGGCGACGGATTCCTCGACGGCGAAGAGCTGGCGAACAACATGTTCTTCGGTTCGACCGCGGGTAACCCGGACAACCTGATCAACTACACCCGTGACCTCCAGACTCAGGCTGGCCCGTCCAACAAGGGTTCGGAGTCGACCCACTACTACATCCAGGATTCCTGGCAGTGGAACAAGTGGAGCGTCAACGCCGGTATCCGCGCTGAGGACACCACGTTCATCGCCGACAACGGTGACGACGTCGGCACCTGGGACACCGAAGTTGCCCCGCGCCTCAGTATCGCCTACGACATCAACGGCGACGGTCGCAGCAGCATCGGCCTGTTCTACGGTGAGTACTACGACGCCTTCCGCGACACCGCGATCGATTTCGCCGGTTCGCTGACCGGTCGCGTGATCGAGGAGCAGGTCTACGTCGACGCCCTCAACGAGTGGGTGCGCTTCCGCTTCCGCGGCGGCACCACGGTGCAGGACGCGTTCTTCGCGCCCCGCATCGAGACCCCGGTCACCGAGGAGTTCCAGATCCAGTACAAGCAGGATCTCGGCCGCAACATGATGTTCGAGATCAACTTGATCGATCGTGAGACCACGAACATCGGTGAGGACTACGGCTCGTTCTACTACAACGAATCGCAGTACCGCGGTCTGCTGAACGACGCCATCGCCAGCGATGCCGCCGGCGGCCGTGGCGATGCCAACAACCTGTTCTTCTTCCTCGGGCCGCAGTTCTTCGGCTTCAACAGCCTGTCTGACATCCCGACGAACCTGAACTTCCTGATCGGTACCCTCCCGGATGCGGCGTTCCGTGACTGGCAGGGCCTCGAGCTGATCTTCCGGAAGCGTTACAGCGACAACTGGCAGCTGTTGGCGTCCTACAACTACGCCGACGGTGAGGGCAACACCAACTCCGACGCCAACTTCGACGGCGCTGGTGACGTGATCTTGCTCGACCCGCGTGCGCCCAACCGCACCGGCACCCTGCCGGGCCTCGTGGAGCACCTGTTCAAGGTCCACGGTTCCTACAACTGGGACAACGGCTTCCAGGTCGGTGGCAGCTACCGCTGGAACTCCGGCATCATCCTCAACGCCAACGCCTCGCAGGCGTTCGGTCGTAGCTTGCCGGATCGCGTCGACCAGGACTTCGAGTTCGGCGGCTGGCCTGGCGGCACCTTCGAAGACACCTGGATCGCCCCGGACGCCCTCGGCTTCTACGACGGCGAGTCCTACGGTGTCCTCGACATCCGCGGCTCCTACATCTGGTCGATCAACGATCGCGCCGAGGTTGATTTCTTCCTCGACGTGTTCAACGTCTTCGACGAGCAGGGTGTGATCCGTATCCAGGATCTGTTGCCGGGTAGCTCGGCCGCCCGTGGCGCCAACAACGGTGGTCCCGACGGCGTGACCTTCGTCGATCCGCGGCGTTACTTCATCGGTGCCCGACTCCGCTTCTAGCGTCGTCTAGCCCGATGAAGCTCGGCCTCGCAAGAGGCTGAAAGAAAGAGCCCTCCGCAAGGAGGGCTCTTTTGCTTGGGGGTATTGCGAGAACGCTTTGACAAGCGGGGTCAACGCTCTGAACGTTGGGGAAATGCGTTGACGAGCCTGGTCAGTGCTCTGAACGTTGGGGAAATGTGTTGACGAGCCTGGTCAATGCTCTGAACGTTGGGAAAATGCGCTGACGAGCCTGGTCAGTGCTCTGAACGT
>JBCCEE010000032.1:0-34438 GCA_039030415.1 Acidobacteriota bacterium | reverse complement strand
GCGCGGAAGCGTTCATGGCTCTCGATGCCGACCTGCTGCTCTTCAGGCCCCTGGACGATCTCTTTCTCGCCCTCGACGAGCACCAATTCGTCGCCTGTGACTATCAGTGGAGAAGCGGTTTCCGTTACGTGTTCGAGCCGAAGGCGGCGGAGCGCGCCGGGTTCTCCCCGGATGACACTTTCAACGGTGGATTCTGGGGATCGCGTGGGGATGCACTGAGCCCGAGCGAGCTCGAACGCTGGTTTTCAAGGCTCGGGGAAGCGCGGCGGCTGTTCGATTTCTCGTCGGGAACCAACAACCAGCCCCTGCTCAATCACCTGGTGGCGAGCACCGGCCTGAAGTACGTCAACCTGACGCGGCAGCGGCTCGCGGAGGGCTCTCGCGAGCCCGGATCTTGGGCCGGCAGCCCGAACTTCGAGCGTCGAGGCGACGTGCTGTTCGATCGCGACCTGCCGCTGCGCTACCTGCACTGGGCGGGCTATCGTCTCGACTCCGCGGCCCCCTACGGCGAGCTGTGGGCCGAGGCTCGAGCGGCCGCGCTGACACCGTCCCTGCTGGCACCGTCCTCGCTGGCACCGTCCCCGGATTCGAGGTAGAGGCGGCGGTACTCGTCACAGGCGGCGATCAGCTCGTCATGGCGACCGCTGCCAACGACGCGGCCCTGGCGCAGGACGACGATGCGGTCGGCGATCAGGACCGACGAGGGCCGATGGGCGATTACCAGACATCCCCAGCGCTCGCGATGGCTGCGCAGACAGCGCGCGATCTCTCGCTCCGTCGCTTCGTCGACCGCGCTGGTGGCCTCGTCCAGCACCAGAAAGCTCGGGGCTCGGTAGAACGCCCGGGCCAGCGCCACGCGCTGGCGCTCGCCGCCCGACAGGCGCGATCCGCGTTCGCCGACCGCGGCCTCGAAGGCTGGCGCGTCGTGCTCGGCGCCCGTGCGCTCCAGCAGACTGTTGAGCCCGGCCGCCTCGGCCGCGTGCTGGATCGCCGCGCTCGGCCCCTCGGCCGCGGGATAGATGATGTTGTCGGCCAGCGAGCCGTCGAACAGCACGGCGTCCTGCGGCAGCACGTGCACGATGCGGCTGAGGGAGGGGCGATCCAACTGGCGCAGCGGCAGATTGTCGACGGCCAGCTCACCGGCGCTGGGCTCGAGGTGGCCGGCGACCAGCGCTGCCAGGGTCGATTTGCCGGCTCCCGAAGCGCCCACCACGGCGACGATCTCGCCGCGAGCGACCGCCAGATCGACCTCGGTGAGGGCCGGCCGCGCCGCCTCCGGGTAGCGGAAGCAGACGCCCTCGAGCCGCAGCGCTTCGGCGCGCTCGCGAGAGACCGTGCCGGCGTTGGGCGCCCTTGGCCAGCTCAGCAGCTCGGCGACCGAGCGTACGGCCCCGAGATTCTCGGACAGCTGTCCCCAGGCGGCGGCGACGCTGGCGGCTGCCGGCAGCCAGCGCGACAGCAGTGCCAGGACCGTGACGATAGCGACGGTCTGGCTCGGCGTCGCGTCTCCGGCGTAGCGCGCTGCCCCGGCGAGCAGCATGGCCACGGCGACGACCACGGTGATCTCGGTCAGCGGCGCGACCAGGGCGGAGATCGCCGAAGATCTCAGCGCGGCCTCTTCTCGCAGTCGAGCGTCTTCGGCGAGTCGCTGGCGCTCGCGACTCACCGCGTCGACATCGCGGATGACGCGCTGGCTCCACAGCACTTCCTGCAGCGAGCGAGCGTAGCGCCGCGACGCCAGCGACAGGTTACGGCCGCTGCGCTCGGCCGAAGAACCCAGCCAGCGCCACACCGGCAGCAGCATTGCGAGCGTGCCGAGCAGCAGCAGGCTGAGCCGCCAGGAGAGCAGCAGCATCCCCACCGTGAACACCGCCACCGCCCCGCCTTGCGCCAGCATCCGCACCAGGTCCTTGGTGGCCTGTGCCACGCGGTGGATCTCGCCGTTGGCTCGCTGGGTCAGATCACCGATGCCGGACGACTCGAGGGTGAGCATCGGCAGGTGCAGCAGCTGCTCCGCGGTGTCTTCACGCAGCGCCAGGACGAGGTCGCGCACGCAGCGGGCGGCGGTGAGGGCGGCGAGGGCGACCAGCACGTTGCGCGCCACGATCAGCAGGATCACCCACAGCAGCCATGCGGTCGGGCTCGGGTCGACGGGCAGCAGCGTTGCCAACGGAGCGGGTAGCGCGACGTCGGTGGCTCCGAACAGCGCGGCGGCGGCGGGAACCAGCAGGGCGATGCCGAGGCCGAGGCTGAGCGTCGCCGTCAGCTGCAGCAGCAGGGTCGTGATCAGCAGTGCCGCGTGGCGAGACGCCCACCTCAGGAGCCTTCGGAGATCACGCACGGGCCCGGACACTCCGCCATAGACTCCGCAGAAGATGGCGGGGTTCAGTCCACCCGGGCGGCCCCTGACCGTCGCTGAAGCGGTGGGCCAGGAACAGGTCACGGTAGGGCAGGTCGACGTCCCGACCGCGGCATAGCTGCCGGAAGTCCGCAGACGGATAGCCCACCCAGTGGAGGTAGAGCAGGACGCGACCTCGATCGAGCAGCCGCTTGCCCTCGCGCTCGAAGTGAGGGCTGCCGGCCCAGCTCCCAACGCCCCGGTAGGGCGATTCGGTGAGCGCGAGGTTGACGACTTCGAGCTCGCCACGCGCGACGAGATAGTTGATCAGCGGCTGGTCGGGTCCGCCGCGCCGAAAGAGCTGCTTCTCGCCGGCTAGCAGACGGGTTTCGAGCTCATCCAAGCGCTGTGCAGGAAAGGCGCCGGCGTGGCCGGCGAAGAAGCCCGAGCAGAACACCCGCTGCCGCCAATCGGGTCCGAACAGGCTGGCGGTGAGCGGCGACTCGGGATCGAAGACGTGCTGGGCGTGGCGGTGTTGAAAATCGCAAGCAACAAAGTCCTTGTGATCGAGGGCCGACCCGATAGCATCCAGCCGATCCATGAGGAGCGTATCTGCATCCATGAATACAAAGCGCCGGGCTTCACCGTCGAACGCCGCCAGCTTGCGATGTCCCCCGTAGATGCGCGTGCGGCGAGGATCCAGGCATTCCGGCCGTACGCTCGCCATGAAGCGATCCCAGCGCTCAAGGGATTCGGTGTCGGCCCACAGGCTGGCGAACGGAAAGGCGTCCAGCGCCTGGCGTACCTCGCGCAGCTGGTCGTCGAACGGGATGACCCACACCGGCATGCGGTCGCCGTAGAGGTGCTGAACACTCGCCAGCAGGGCCGTCAGCTGGTCGGCGACGCGATCGTTGGCCAGCGTGTAGACGGCGTCGACGGATTGGGGAGCGCTCATGGATGGCCGGCCCTCGGAGGCCGATTCGGTTGACGCAAGGAGCTTCGCCAAGGTCTCGGACCCAAGCGGCGGTCCCCGTGGTTTCGATTGTCGTGCCGACCCGAGACCGGGAGCGCCATCTCGAGCGCTGCCTGACCGCGCTGGGCACTCAACGGCTGCCCGCGGCCGGGCTGCAGATCGTCGTGGTCAACGACGGCTCGGTCGGGATGCCGGAACAAGTGGTCGCCCGCGTCATTCGGAACGTGATGGGGGAGTCGGAGAATCCTGGGCACTTTGAGAAGCATACCGGAAGGCTGGCCACGCCGACGTTCGAGGTGGTGTCTTCGGGCCGGGGCGACGGCAGAGCCGGCGGCGTCAATCAGGCCCGCAACCGAGGGCTGGCTGCGGCTTGGGGAGACCCTATCGCCTTCGTCGACGACGACCTCGAGGTAGCTCCGGATTGGGCCTCGCGACTTCAGCAAACCGTGGGTTTGCATCCCGAGGCGGGCTGCATCGGGGGCCGCTACGATCTGCATGCCGAACCGCCCCCGCGCTTCGGGTGTGGGCGCGACCACCTGGGGCACTTGTCGTTTCCTCCACCGGAGCTGCAGAGCCGGGCGGGCGGGGTACGGGGCGAGGCGTCAGCTGCGGCTCCGTGGCCGGTCGAAGAGGTTTGGGGCGCGAACCTTGCGGTTCGCCGGTGGGCGATCGAGCGCGTCGGGCGTTTCGATGAGGCATTTTCCGGCGCCGGCGACGAGATCGAGTGGCAGATGCGCCTGCGGCGCGCCGGTGGTCAGATCCTCTACGATCCTGGCCTGCGCGCCCGTCACTGGCGTCACCCGGAAGAGCTGCGTTTGTGGAGTCTGATGCGCTCGCAGTTCCGCAGGGAGCGGACCCGGCCCCAATTCTGGCTCCGCCAGCCGGCCGAGCTGAAACTCCCGGCCGAGCTGCAGCTCCCGGCCGAGCTGCAGCTCCCGGCGGGGCCGGTGGACTTGCGGGCTCGTGCCTGGCGCTCGGCGGCCCAAGCCCTGCGCTGCCTGGGGCACGCGCTGCGCTATCGCTGCCGCGGTGGTCTGATCGACGGCAGCGGCTACCTGGGTCTGGGCTTGGGGTGCCTGGAGCTATCGAGCGCCGTCGCGAGGCGGACACGGGCGCAGGCACGGCGGCAGGAAGAGTCGCGATGAGGATTCTCTCACTCAGCCACACCTTTCCGCTGCCGGCGGACAGCGGTAGCTCGCTGCGCATTTGGAACGTGGCGCGGCGGCTGGCAGAGCGCCATGATCTGCGGCTGCTGTCGTCGGGCCGGCCGGGTCGCGAGCTGTCGGCGACCGAGATTCCGGCATGGCTGGAGTCACTTCCACCCGCAGACTTTCCACCCGCAGACCTACCGCTCGCAGACCTGTCGCGACGAGCCCGCCGCCAGCTCACGGCGCTCTTCCGGGGTATCCCCGCGTCGGTCCAGGCGCATCGCAGCGCAGCCCTGGCGCAGCGCGTGAGCGAGCTGGTGCGGGCGGGGTGGCCGGAGGTCGCGATCGCCGAAGAGGGCTCAGCGGCGATCGAGCTGGAGCTGCTGCCGCCGTCGATTCCGAGGGTCCTCGTCAAGCACTCGGTGCACGCTCGCGAAGTCGAAGAGCGGGCTCGGCGGACGCCCTGGCCGAGGCGCCCGCGGCTCCTGCTCGAGCAGAGCATAACGCGCCGTTACGAGCGCCGAGGGATCCGGCAGGCGAGCGCTGTGGTCACCGTTTGCGAGGAGGATCGCCGTGAGCTGGTGGAGCGGTATGGAGCTTGGGATGCCGTCGTCGCGCCCAACGCCGTCGTGGTGCCGAACGGCTGCGCCGAGCCGGGGCCGCCCTGGAAGGATCCAGACCGGCCGCGGGTGGGTGTGCTGGCCGATTTCAGGTGGCAACCGAATCGGTGGGAGCTGAGCTGGTTTCTGGACCGCGTGAGGCCGCGACTGATCCGTTCCGTCCCGTCGTTGGAGATCCAGATCATCGGCCACCCGCCGGATCCGCCGTGGCCAGGTCCAGAGATGCC
Organism: Acidobacteriota bacterium; assembly: GCA_039030415.1. GTDB lineage: Bacteria > Acidobacteriota > Thermoanaerobaculia > Multivoradales > J023 > JAAELT01. The sequence continues at coordinate 29,132 of JBCCEE010000032.1, read as the reverse complement.
GGACGTGCAGTGGCTCGGGCGGGTAGACGATGTGTTCGCCGCCCTACGGGCGTGCCGCGTGCTCGCTCTGCCCGTGCGCTACGGCAGCGGTATTCGCAATCGCCTGCTCGACGGTCTGGCTCTGGGCATGCCGATCGTGACGACGCCGCTGGGTATGCGGGGGTGCGAGCTGGAGGCCGGCGTCGATCTCGAGGTTGCGGCGACCGCCGAGGCGTTCGCCGAACGCCTCGGCGCGCTGCTCACGGATCCTGCGACGAGGAGACTGAGGTCCCGGGCGGCTCTCAGAGCGGCCGGGGAGCTGACTTGGAAGCGAGGGCTGCAAAGGCTCGAAGCACACTTGGAGAGGATGGTGGCCGAGCGATGAGCCTGATGCGATTCGGGCGGTCCTGGCTGCGAGCCGTGCTCGCACTGGCGCTGGGCTGGGCGTTGCCCGTCGAGGCCCAGCGATCGGACGGCGTGCCGCGCACGAATCCGCTGGCGACTCACTACGCCGAGGAGGGCTATCCCGCCTGGACCGACGATCTACGCTGGAGCCGGGTGGTCGATATGTCGAGGTACCGGCGGGGCGGCAGTGACTTCGAACGCTTCGAGAACGCCCGCGACGAGCTCGCTGAGCTCGGTGGCGGAGTGCTCTACTACCCGGCGGGCAGCTATGACTTCACCGACGCGCCGATGGATGGGCCGGAAGGTCGCGGCCTGCTGCTGAAGCGCGGCGTGGTAATGCGGGGCCAGGCCCCGAGCACGCCGCGGGCCGAGAGCCTGGAGCTGACGACTCGCTTCCACTTCGGCTTTGCGGGTACGACCGAGGGGCCGACCGGGCGTGACTGGGCGTTTATTGGGCTTCAGGCAGGAGTCGACGAGGAGCTGCGAGAGGTGGACAACGTGGGAGTCGCGTGGATCCACCTGATCGGGGGCACGATCTTCTTCGGCCCCCAGCTCGAGTGGGGGCCGACTTGGGCGACTGCTGGCGGCTGGAAGAGTGCCCGCGCCAAGCCTGGCTGGCGGCAGCGTAAGGCCGACGGCAGCCATCCGCTCGACGCCTTTGCAGGCGGTGGCGAGAAGTGGCTGGGATCGGGCAGTGGGCGTCTGGTTTTCGGGTGCGTCATCGAGGACGGTGCCGTCGTCAATCGCGCCCTCGACGACGGCTTTGGCCCCGAAGGTTTTGCGACGGATCGATTCGCTGGCCGCATCGCGGTCTATGGCTCACGCGTTCTGGTGGCCAACAATCGGCTACCGGCGCCCAACCGTGCATTCCGCTACCGTCAGGTGACATCGTCAGGAGAGCCCCGGGAGCTGCTCTACGATACTGGACGGACCCTCGGCATCGACGTCAACAAGGAGCTCCTCGGCCGGGCTCGCCAGGGCTATTTCGAGCCCGGCGTCGTGGTGCGCGACAACGTCGTGTTCAATCATGGGCACAAAGGCTTCAACGCTGCCGGACGCTTCGTCTCGATCCTCGACAACCGCAATGAGCGGTGGTACTTGAGCGAGGGGGCTGCCGTCTACGGCTTGGGTTCTGACTGGGAGCTGACGCTCGACGGCTACCGCGAGAGTCAGCCCGGCGGCTCCGGGGGTCGCTCGGACAACCTGTCGCGAGCGTTCGATCTCGCCGGCCAGGCCCTGTGGGTCGACGGCAATGTCTACTCGAACCTGGGCTCGGATCCCGGCAACGATGGTGAGGGCATCCTGTGCCAGCTCCATGCGGGGACTCACATGCTGTCGTGGGCGATCACCCGCAACACCCACCATCTGGGAGAGGGCGAGCTCGGCTACATCGGCGGTTATGACGTCGACCAGATCGGAGCGCTGATCGCCTGGAATGAGCTGCCTGGAGCGGTCGGCAGCTTCAAGAAAGGGCGGTTGATCGACGCCGCCTACGTCGCCAATCGTGCCGGGGGTGGCGTCTCGAGTACCGACGACGCGGCCATGACCTCCTGCCCCGAGAAGGCACCGCTGCCGCCAGATCAGGTCGTGGCTCGGGCGGCCAGCGACTTCGTTCGGATCACCTGGGCGGACCGAGCTGTGGACGAGATCGGTTACCGAGTCGACCGCCGGCTCGCGGGGGGTGCCTGGCGTCCGATCGCCTATCGCCCTCGCCAAAGCGGCGCTAGCCTCGAGAACCAGCCGATCTGGGAGGACTATCTGCTGCCGCGCGGCGTCACGGCTGACTACCGGGTCGTGAGCCTGGGTTGTGAAGACAACGACAAAGGCGCCTCTGAGATCGTTGAGGGCGTCGCCTTGACGGCTCTTCCTCGGCCCTCCGCCGCGCCCCGGCGCAGGGTCGATGATCGGCTGAACGGCTCCGATGCTCGCGGCAGGACGCTCGACCCCAGGCCAACGGATCTCACCCGTGTCGAGCGGCTGTTGTCGGCGCGCGACTGGTCGATCGGCCAAGGCAATACCGGCATCGACGCGGGCAAGGAGGATTGGTCGACGCTGCTCGCCGAGCTGTGGAAGGCACGCGACCAACCGGAGCGTCGCCAGCGGCTGATCGAAGACGAGGGCAGCGCCCTGGTGCGAAGCCCATGGACGGGGACCTATCAGCGGCCCTTCTCGGCTCCGGGGCATGCGCTCTACTATTTCGCCTACCGCGACCTGCTGCCCGAGCGTCAGCAGCGGCTGATGCGCGACATGATCCAACGCGAGGGGTGGGATCAGATGTCGCGCGCCGACTCGCGACTCGATGCGCTGTATGAAATTACAGAGCTCGACTCGGAGAACTTTCGGCTGATGCTGGGGCTGGCAGGGCTCCTATGGTCGCAAGAGCTCGGCGACCGCACGCAGCGAGCGAGGTTCGAGGCTTTTTTTCACAACTGGGTGAAGTCACTCTTTCACGTCGGGCGTGCGGAGTGGGGCGCCGGCAACTACTGGGCATATTCGGCTCAGCCCGCCTTCTTGGTGCACGATCTCGCGAGCTCCGCTGCGGATCGACTACGCGCCAAGGCAGCGCTCGACTGGCTGGCCCTGGACCTGGCGCTGCATTCGCTGGACGGCTTCCAGGTCGGTCCCCAGGCTCGCGGCAAGGCCAAATCGCACCTGCCGTTCCAAGACTCTGCCTGGCTCTACGCTTATCTCTATGGTTTCGACGGAGGCAACGAGTGGCTCGACGAGCTGGCCGAGCGTCACGTCGACCCGCGTTTGGTCGGTTTCGCCGCGCATTCGAGCTACCGACCGCCTAGAGCCATCCTGGACGTGGCCCGGCGGAGGTTTCCCGTGCCGGTGGAGCTGCGCAGTGCCAAACCCTTTTATCGCCTCAGCTGGGACGATTACGCGGATTTCTCCGGCAGCGGCGAGAGCAGTCGACCCCACGAATTCGAGACCCTGTATCTCGAGCGCGACTACACCTTGGGAAGCGTTGCGAGTCTCAAGCCTGATGGTGAAGCGAAGCTCAGGACCTCAGGCCACGCGCCTTTTTCTGAGTTGAGAGTCTGGGGGCTCGGCGTCCGCCGGGAAGGCCAGCCGCCGCACCAGGTCTTTGGCAATGCCGGGGCTTCCGATCTGGCAACCGGCCGGTCACCGTATGAGCAGATCGGGCAGCATCGTGGTGTCTTGATACGTTTGTTGCGAGGGCAGCAGTCCTCGGAAGGACGCCTAGACACGGGGCGTCTGTGGGTCGCCGTACCTCGAGTCGCCGACCTCGAGATCCATGACGGAACGGTCGTCGCGCGTTTGACGCCTCGGGTTTCCGTCGTCTGGCGCTCCGTTGGGACGCAAGCGCCGACCCTGCGCCGCTACCCTTTGGAAGACGCTCATCATCAGATCGAGTGGCGAGTGACCCCAGGGGAGTTAGGGGCGGTGGTGATGGAGGTCGGCTATCGCGACGCGGCTACCGCGACTGATCAACCGCGGCTACGGCGACTCGAAGACGATCGCATCGAATACACCTCGACCCATGGCGATCGCCTGCTCTTGGAGTACCAGCCGCTCGAGATCTATCGGCTGATCGATGGAACTTCGGTCGATCCGGCTGGGCAGCTTCCTCGATTCTGGATCAACGGCCGGGCCGTCCGCTACGCGTCCTGGCAAGCTTGGGAAACAACGCACGGGCCGCCGCTAGTCACCCAGGAATGGGGGAGTGGCAGTCTCAGGGTCGACACCGGAGAGCACAGCTTGGAAATCCGCGTGCGGCCGGATGACGCGGTGGTCGAGTACGCTGTCGCGCCGTAGACCGTATATTGATTGGGATTCAGCTATAAGCTGGACGGCGCAAGTGAGCGTCGAGGCGTTACAATCACCCGTCGCTGATTCGATCTGGCAAGAATCGATCAGGCGATAAGTCGATCGGGCGACAAGAATCGTTCGGGAGACCTGCCCCGCGAACCGTGCCCAACCCAGATATGCCCCCACTGCACGAAACCGCCAGCCTGCCCGTTCATGAAGCCTCGAAGGGCAAACCTTGCTGGTGTGGCGAGCCAAGGGCCGAATCGTTCGGCGAGGACTACCTGGCGTGCTCGGGCTGCGGCACGCTGCGTCGGCGCCAGCTGCCGACGGCTGAGGAGCTGGGCCTGGGCCAGGAAGACGGTTTCTACGGTCGTGACTACTGGTTCGAGCACCAGACGCAGCGCGGCCAGCCGGATCTGGTCGAGCGTAGCCGTCGCGATCTGGTGGATCGCGTGCCGCGCTGGCTGCGCGCGGTGCTGCGCTATGCGTCGCCTCCCGGACGCTGCCTGGAGGTCGGCTGTGGCCACGGTGGGCTGGCGTTTCTCCTCGGCGAGAGTGGCTTCGAGGTCCAGGGCCACGACCTCAGCCGAGCGGCTGCCCAGTTCGCCGGCGAGAGCTTCGGCGTCGAGGTCCAGTCCGGGACGCTGGAGGCGCCAGCGGCCGGCGAGACGTTCGACGTGGTGGTCGCTATCGATGTGCTGGAGCATGCGCTCGATCCCCGCGAGCTGCTGACGCGGGTCGCCGAACGGGTGGCGGAGGATGGCCTGCTGGTGCTGCAGACGCCGCGTCGGCCGGACGATCCGCTCGGCGACGACTCGGCGCGAGGTTTGAGCTACGAAGCCTTGGAGACAGCGGAGGATCCGTTCCTCTCGATGCTGATCGACGAGCACGTTTTCCTCTTCCCGCGTCCGGCGCTGGAGCAGCTGCTGGAGCAGCTCGGTTTTGTCGAGCTCGCCTGGCCGGAGGCGCCTTTTCCCTACGACATGCTGGCCGTCGCCAGCCGCCGACCGCTGCGCCTGCGCTCCAACGCCGAAGTGCGTGACCTGCTGCTGGGCTCGCCGAGTCAGCGCGAGGTGCTCGCCCTGCTCGATCTCGACGCGGCGCTGGCAGCCCGCACTGAGACCTTGCGGCAAGCCGAGATGCGCGAGCACGAGGCGACGACGCGGCTCGTCCAGGTGCGTCGTTTGGCGCGCGATCTGAGGCAGCGCGAGATGCGAGCCGCCGAGCGGGCGAATATCGCCGAGCAGGCTGGAGCGCAGGCGCGGGCGCAGGTCGCACAGCTGACCGAGCTGCTCGACCGTCTGCGCCACAGCGGCTTTTTCCAGCTGCTGGTGAAGAGTGGTCGCTGGCGCGAGACGGACGAGGCGATCCGAACTCTGCTGGAGCCGCCCGTCGAGCCGCCGCCTACGCCGAGCCTCGAAGCGACGGTGAGCGTCGAGGCATCGGTGGCGCCGCGTCGCCGCGGCGCCATCGCCATCGACCTGACGCCGATGCTTCCCGGCGCCACCAATGGTGGTGCCAAGGTCACCAGCCTGCTGCTGGTGCGCGATTTGATTCGGCTGTGTCCAGACGACGAGTTTGTCCTGTTGACGGCGCCTCTGTGCCACGACGAGCTGGCCGAGCTCGACGGTCCGCGGGTGCGTCGCCGCCTGCTGCCTTCCGAGCCGACGGCGCTCATGGAACTGCATGAGCGCGAGCCGGTCTCGGTGCTGGTTTGCCCGATGGGCGGCGCGCGCAGCGTCGACCCCCGGGTGCCGGTGCTCACCGTGGTACACGACCTGCAGCACGCGGCGTACCCCGAGTTCTTCGCCGACCAAGATCGCCAGGCGCGACAGCTCAACCTGGAGCATGCGGCGCGCTGGTCCGAGCGCATCATCACCGTCTCGGAGTTCGTGCGTCAGACCGTGCTCGACCACCTCGAGCTGCCGCGCGAGCAGGTAGTGAGCATTCCCCACGGCGTGCGCGATCGCCTGCCGCGGCTGGACGATCGCGAGGTCGAGCGTATCTGCGGTCACCACGGCCTGCGGCGTGGCCAGTATCTGCTCTATCCGGCCAATTGCTGGCCGCACAAGAACCACGCGCTGCTGCTGACCGCCTTCGCCAGGCTGTGCCAGCGTCGTCCCGAGGCCGGTCTCCACCTGGTGCTCACCGGCGCGGATCAGCCGGACCCGGCTGGCGTGCTCGATCAGGTGGAGCGCATGGGCCTGGCGGAAGACGTGCTGTGGCTCGGCTTCGTGCCGACCCGGGCGTTCGCCGGCCTGCTGCAGGGCTGCCGGGCGCTGATCTTCCCGTCGCTCTACGAGGGCTTCGGCATGCCGGTGGTCGAGGCGATGGCGGCGGGGCGTCCCGTGCTGTGCTCGGACAGCGCGACCTTCCAGGAAGTGGCCGGCAGCGCAGCGTTGACCTTCGATCCGCGCCGGCCCCACGACCTCTGTGCCGCGATCGAGCGGCTGCTCGACGACGCGCAGCTCGAGAGCGAGCTGGTGGCGGCAGGCCGCCAGCGGCTCAGCCGTATGGACGACACCGAGGCGTGCTCGCGGCGCTACGTGGAGCAGGTTCGGCTGCTGAGCGACTCGCCAAGGCCGATGCGGGACGGCGTGGCGGGCGTTTGGGAAGACGGCTGGACCCAGCACCGGCTGCTGGTGTCGAGTCCCGACGGCCGCGAGCGTCGCGTCGAGCTGACGTTCGCCAATTCGCGTGACGACGCGGTCGAGGTGACCGTTGAGCAGCATTGCTTCACGGTACCGCCTCGCCATCTGTTTTACCTGGGATGCCGGCTGCCGTCAGGTCCGAGATTGCTCGAGATTGGCATCGCGCCCACGTTCAGCCCGCAGCAGCGAGGTGAGAACGAAGACTACCGTCACCTCGGGCTGGTACTGCTCGATCATCGGGTGGTCGTCGAGGTGGAGCCGACGGGTGGCTGACCCTCAGATTTCCGTCATCACGCCTTCGTATCAGCAGGGAAGGTTCCTCGAGCGCACGATCCAAAGCGTGCTGGGCCAGGACATCGACGGCCTCGAGTACCTGGTGATGGACGGCGGCAGCAGCGATGAGTCGGTATCCATTCTGGAGCGCTACGGGGAGCGTCTATGGTGGCGCTCGGAACCCGATGGCGGCCAGGCAGCGGCGGTCAATGATGGACTCGATCGAGCGCGGGGCGCGATCATCGGCTGGCTGAACTCCGACGATGTCTACTACGCCGGCGCTCTGCGCAAGGTGCTCGCTTTTTTCGACGAGCACCGGCAAGTCGACGTCGTCTACGGTGACGCCGACCACATCGACGAAGACGACGGCTGGCTCGAGCGCTATCCGACCGAGCCGTGGGATCCGGAGCGGCTGCAAGACACGTGCTTTCTGTGTCAGCCCGCGGTGTTCTTCCGCCGCCGCGCGATCGAGCGCTGGGGCGCGCTCGACCCCGAGCTGAACTTCTGCATGGATTACGAGCTATGGCTGCGGCTAGCGGCCGGTGGTGCCCGCTTCGCCTACCTGCGTCAACGCCTCGCCGGCTCGCGTCTCTATGCCGAGAACAAGACCCTGGGGCAGCGGGTCGCGGCTCACGCCGAGATCAACCGCATGACCCGTAGATCTCTCGGCCGCGTTCCCGACCGCTGGCTGGTCAACTGGGCGACCGAAGTGCAACGCCGCTGGGGCTGGGGCGGCGAGGGCAGTCGCGGCCACTACCGCGGGGTGGCGCTGGCGTCTTGGGCGGCGGCTCGCTACTGGAACCGCGAGCTCACGACGGAGCACCGCCAGCGGCTCACGGACTGGTGGCGCGCGGACGGTGAGCCTACGGAAGTCGCGTCGCCGAGAGCGGCGGCTGCCCATCGCAAGTCAGAGTCGCTAGCGTCTGTAGGGCGCAATGGACACTCGGGCCTGCGCATCGGCTTCGACGTGTCGCAGACCGGCCCCGGCAAATCGGGCTGTGGCTGGTTCGCCGATACCCTGCTCGACGGCGCCCTGGCCTTGCGGGACGACGTCACCTGGCTGCTGTATCGATCGTTCGGCGATCATTACTGGGAAGCCTCGGGGCCACCGCCGGTCGATCGCTTCCTGCGGCCCAACGTCCGCGAGGGCACCTTCCACCGATCGGCGGCGGAGATGCGAGATTTCTGGCGCCAGCCGCCGGCCGACTTCGAGCGCCAGCTGGGGGCGCCGGATATCGTCCACGCCAACAACTTTTTCGCTCCCCACGGCCTTGAGCAGGCGCGGCTGGTCTACACGCTGTACGACCTGATCTTCCTCAACACTCCGGATATGACCAGCGAGGCCAATCGCCTGGCGTGCAGCGCAGGCGTCATGGCGGCCACCCAGCAAGCTGATCTGGTGGTGGCGATCTCCGAAGCCAGCCGGCAGGAGTTTCTCGACGCCTTCCCGGGCTATCCGGAGGATCGCACGACGGTGGTCTACCCGTCGAATCGTTTTGCGGCGCGGCTCAGCGCAGGCGAGGACGCCGAAGGCGTTCCCGACTCAGCTCTCGAGGCAGTCCCGACTCAGCTGGCGGCGGTGGAGGAGCGGTTGGCGCGGGGTGAGTTTTGGTTGAGCGTCGGGGAGCGCGGCCCACGCAAGAACCGCGACCGAGTGCTGCAGGCCTTTGCCCGCTATCTCGGGCAGGCATCGCGGGCTCGGACGTTGGCGCGGGTGGGAGGTGGAGCAGCGCGCGATCCCGAGCTCGACCGTCAGATTGCGGCGCTCGGCTTGAGCGGTAGGGTCGTGCGCCTCGACTACGTCGACGACGCGGCCCTGGCCTGGCTCTACGCCAACGCCTTCGCCCTGATCTTTGCCTCGCTCGCCGAGGGCTTCGGCATGCCGCTCGTCGAAGCGATGGGATTCGGCACGCCGGTCGTGGCGTCGGACCTGACGATCTTCCACGAAGTTGCCAGGGAAGCCTTCGTGCCGGTGGCGCCAAAGGACCCGGAAGCCATCAGTGCCGGCATGGAGCGGCTGGCCGGCGATCCCAAGCTGCACCGAGCCGTGAACGCCCTGGGGCGGCTACGGGCCCGGCGCTACACGCCTGAGCGCTCCGGAGCCGCTCTGCTCGCAGCTTACGAAGACATCCTCGAGAGACCAAAGTATCGCGGCGCGGGTCGTCGAATCGGGGATCCGGTGCCGATGGCGGGCCTGGACTGAGGCCCTGAACTGCTTAGGCGTTTGCGCGGTGGCACAGCGTCCAGCTGCGAGGGCGATGCGTCCCATCGAACCTACGCTCTAGCCCGTGGAAGCGGGTTTCGCCCCCGGATCTAGCTGATGTGATGCTCTGAGTCGCTTGGCACCTGGCTTGCTTACTTCGTGCCGTGGAGGTACTGATGATGCAACTCACACCCAAGCCACAGTGGAAGTCCCTGGCGACGCTGCTCGCCGTGCTCGCTCTGTTCGTTCTCAGCACCGGCTGCGGCAGCTCCGAGGCTCAGGCCAACCCTGAGGACATCGCCGCGATGCAGCGTTTGGCCGATCGTGAAGCCGAGATCGCCGAGCGGGAGCGGGCAGCGGCCCAGCGCGAGGCAGCGATCACCGAGCATGCGCTCGAGATCACCGAACGCCTCGAGCGTCTCGAACAGCGTCAAGCCGAGCTCGAGCAGCTCAACGCAGACCTGGCGTCGCGCTCCGCAGGTTTGACCCGCCGCGAGTCCGACGTCGCCCGTCGGGAAGCCGAGCTCGGCACCAGCACGGCGCAGCTGACCCAAGACCGCGAGGCCCTGGCCGAGTCGCGAGCCACCGCCGAGCGTCAGGCCGAGGAGAGAGAGGCGGCCCGTCGTGCCGAGGCGGCGCGACGCAATCCGCCGGCGGTCTACACCGAAGTCAGTCTGCAGGCGGATACCCTGCTCGACGTCGAGCTGTTGACCACGGTGTCGAGCGCCAGCAGCCACGTGGGCGACACGTTCCGCACGCGCCTCATCGAGGATCTGGTCGCCGATGGAGGGCGTCTGGTCGTTCCCGCCGGCACTGAGCTGGTCGGGCAGGTGACCCAAGCCGTGCCCCTCAAGCGCGTTGGCGGCCAGGCTCAGCTCGGATTGCAGTTCGGCGAGCTGATGCTGCCCTGGGGGCGGACGGTGGAGATCAACGCGTCGTTCTTCGACGCGGGCCGCAACCAGTCGCGGCGCAGCAAGAAAGTGATCGGCGGCGCGGCCGCCGGCGGTGCCGTGCTAGGTCGCATTCTCGATGATGACGACCGGGGTCGCGGTACGGTGCTGGGCGCGATTCTGGGAGCCGCGATCGGAACCGCCGCCGCTGCCAACCGGCCGGGGGACGAGATCGAGATTCCCGGCGGTACCGTCGTGACCCTCAGGTTGGATGAGCCGGTGACCGTCGCAGTGCCCTGGAAGTCTCGCTTCAGTGCCCCTTGACGGTCGCTACGACACTTCTGCATCTGGATAGCCCGCGCCCGCGAAAGCCCACATGAGGCCAATCGGGCGCGGGCCGGCGCTGAGCGGATTTCTTGACCCTCTCGGGGTCGGTTGCTAGAGTCCGAAAAGCCTGCTGGGACTCTCGGTAATCCCCCCAGTCGCTGCCTGCGACGACTTGGGTCGTACTCGGAGATGGATGATCGATCTCCTTGATGCGTGCATAACGAGGTCCTGCTTCCATCACGAGCTTATCCGCCGGGCCGTCCTGAGGGACTCACCCGTGCGATCCAGGAGTCCCGATGCATATCGAGCTGAACGACGAGCAGAAGCTGCTGCGCGAAGAGGTCCGCCGCTTCGCCGAAGAAGTGGTGCGTCCGATCGCCAAAGAGATCGACGCCAAGGGGATTTTTCCGGCCGATACGATCCGCCAAGCGGCGGAGCTGGGCCTGACCGGGGTTTCGGTGCCGGAAGAGTATGGCGGCGCCGGCATGGATGTCCTGTCGTACTGCCTGGTGATCGAAGAGGTCAGCCGGGTATGCGGCTCGACCGGCGTCATCCTTTCGGTCAACAACTCTTTGGTCTGCGACCCGCTGATGAAGTGGGCCAACGAGGAGCAAAAGCAGAAGTTCCTCGAGCCGCTGGCGTCGGGCGAAAAACTGGGCTGCTTTGGCCTGACCGAGCCCGGAGCTGGCTCCGACGCCGCCAGCCTGCGCACCAGCGCGCGGCGCGACGGTGACGATTATGTGATCAACGGCAACAAAGTCTTCATCACCAACGGCACTAACGCCGACATTGCCCTGGTCTTCGCCACTGTCGATCCCGAGCTCAAGCACAAGGGCATTACCGCCTTCATCGTGCCGGCAGACACGCCGGGCTACAGCCACGGCATCCACGAGTACAAGCTGGGCGTCAACGCGTCGGGCACGACCGAGCTGGCCTTCCAGGATATGCGCGTACCGGCCAGCCAGCGCCTCGGCGAAGAGGGCGATGGCTTCCGGATCGCCATGTCGACCCTCGACGGCGGTCGCATCGGCATCGCCGCGCAGGCGGTGGGTATTGCCCAGGGCGCGTTCGAAGAATCGCTCCAGTACGCCAAGGAGCGGGAGCAGTTCGGGACTTCGATCTCCAATTTTCAGGCGATCCAGCACTATTTGGCGGATATGTCGACCGAGCTCGACGCCGCCCGCCTGCTGACCTGGAAGGCGGCTTGGGCGAAGGAGAACCGCAAGCGCTTCACGCTGGAAGCGGCGCAGGCCAAGCTGTTCGCGTCGGAGATCGCCCAGAACGTCACCAACAAGGCGGTGCAGATCCACGGCGGCTACGGCTACATCCGTGAGTACAACGTCGAGCGCTATTTCCGCGATGCGCGCATCACCGAGATCTACGAAGGCACCAGCGAGATCCAGAAAATGGTGATCTCGGACTGGGTGCTCAACAAGAGCTGATCCCATGGCAGACGCAACGCAGATGTCCTTCGCGCTCAGCGAAGAACAGAAGCTACTGCGGGACGAAGTCCGACGCTTCGCAGAAGAGCGCATTCGTCCCGGGACGGCCGAGCGCGATCGCAAGCACGAGTTTCCCGCCGAGATCCTGCGCGAGATGGGCGAGCTCGGCCTGCTCGGGATGATGGTGGACGAGGCTTACGACGGCCCGGGGTTCGACGTGCTCACCTACGCCCTGGCGGTGGAAGAGCTAGCTGCCGTGTGCCCGGCGACGGCGGTGACCATGAGCGTCACCAATTCGGTGTGCTGCTGGCCGATTGCTCGCTTCGGCAGTGAGGAGCTCAAGCGGCGCGTGCTGCCGGAGCTCGCCCGAGGCGAGGCGATTGGCGGCTTTGGCCTGACCGAGCCGGGCTCGGGTTCGGACGCCAGCGCCATGCGCACCACCGCCTTACGCGATGGTGACTCGTGGGTGATCAACGGCGAGAAAGCCTGGATCACCAACGCCGGGTACGGCAAGTTCTTTGTCGTGCTGGCCCGCACCGACCCAGAAGCCGGCAACCGAGGCATCAGCGCGATCGTGGTGCCGGCAGATGCGCCAGGCTTCAAGGTCGGTACGTCGGAAGAAAAGATGGGACTCAAGGCGTCGCAGACCGCGCCGCTGTATTTCACGGACTGCCGAGTGCCAGCGGCGAATCTGCTGGCGGAGGAAGGTCACGGTTTCCGCATTGCCATGTCGACCCTGGATCATTCGCGTCTCGGCATTGCGGCTCAGGCGGTCGGAATCCATCGCCGAGCGCTCGAGCTGGCGGTGGAGTACGCGCAAGAGCGAGTGCAGTTCGGAGTGCCGATCGCGCGCCATCAGGCGATTCAATTCAAGATCGCCGAAATGGCCACGGAGCTCGAGGCGGCCCGGGCCCTCACTTACGGGGCGGCGGTCGCCGAGCATACACCGCAGGCGGGTCGTCTGGCCTGCCAGGCCAAACTCTACGCTTCGGAAGCCGCCAACAGGGCGTGCTGGGAAGCTCTGCAGATCCACGGTGGCAACGGCTTTTGTGAGGACTACGAGATCGCGCGCCTGTACCGCGACGTGCGGGTGACGACGATCTACGAAGGCACCAGCGAGATGCAGCGTATGGTGATCGCGCGCCATCTGACGCGCGGGTAGCTCACCTGCGATCCAGGCTTTGGGCGATATACTCCCTGAAACACCACTTCAGGGAGCTTCGCCGTGGCATCTACCGGACCGAAGTTCGTTCGCCTTGCATTCTCGGGCCTGGCTGCGCTCGTCGTCGCCGGCATAGCGTTCGTCTATCTGCCGATCGCGGCTCTCGAGCCGAAGTCGAGCTCGCCGGAGGCTCTCGAGACGTTCGCTGAGCGCGGCGAGATGCACTTCGCGAAGATCCTTACGGGGCGCAACCTGGACCGCCCATTTCCGGAGATCCCGATGAGGCCCGAGAATCCGACCACGGACGCTCGGGTCGCGCTGGGGCACATGCTCTATTTCGATCCCGTCCTCTCCGGCAGCAACCGGACGTCCTGTGCGCACTGCCATCATCCGGATCTCGGCTTTTCGGACAATCGTGGCCGATCGATGGGCCAGGGCGGCACCGGCCTCGGCCCCAGCCGGACCGGCGGAACGCTCCTGCGGCGCGGCTCGCCGACGGTGTGGAACGCGGCCTACAATCACCTGCAGTTCTGGGATGGCCGGGCGCACGATCTCGAAGAGCAGGCCGGTAAGCCGATTCAAGACCCGGCCGAGATGGCGCAGGATCCCGACGAGCTAGTAGCCGAGCTGAGGGCGATTCCAGAGTACGTCGACCTGTTCAAGGCGGCCTTTGGCAACGGCGGCGACCCCTTGGAAGCGGTGAGCTTCGAGCGCGTGACGTTTGCCATCGCAGCGTTCGAGCGGACCCTGCTCTCCCAGAGTTCGCGCTACGACCTCTATGCGCGAGGCGACCGCCAGGCGCTCACGGCTGCCGAGCGTCGAGGTTTGAATCTGTTCCGATCGCTCGAGACGCGCTGTTTCGAATGCCACAACCTGCCGACTTTCGCAAATCCCGATTTCAAAGTGATCGGCGTGCCGGAGACCGCCGGGCTCGACGAGCCAGATCTCGGACGGGGCGAGGTCGAGGGGGGAGAAGCCTACGCCCGAGCGTTTAAGGTGCCGACGCTACGCAACGTCGCGTTGACCGCGCCCTACATGCACAACGGCAGCTTTGAGACGCTTTCGGAGGTGATCGACTTCTACGCCGACGGTGGCGGTGCGGGTCTGGGGCTCGAGCTGCCCAACCTGGACGACAAGATCCGTCGGTTCGAGCTCTCGCCGACTGAAAAGCACGATCTGATCGCTTTCCTTCATGCCTTGACCGACACGTCTCGGCAGCCAGAGATTCCGGCTTCCGTGCCATCGGGGCTCGAGGTCGTGCCACCGCTGGCCAATCAAAGTCCGGAGCTGGCGGCCTTCGTGCCGATGCCTGAGGAGACGCGCGAGCCGGTGGTGCGGAGAGAAGGTACGCGTCTGATCGTCGAGCCTGGCGAGCGCATTCAAGATGCAATTGACGCCGCGGAGCTCGGCGACACGGTGGTGGTCAAGCCCGGGACCTACCACGAGACTCTGACCCTCGACCTCTCGGGCATCACCCTGGCCGGAGAAGTCGAAGGCGGGCAGCGGCCGGTGCTCGACGGCAAGAATGAGCTGTCCGACGGCATCATCGGTACCGGTAGCGATCTCGAGATCAGCGGGTTCGAGATCCGCGATTTCACCGCCAACGGCATCATGATAAACCTCGGGGCTAACCTCGTCTTCCGCGATCTGCACCTGGACAACACCGGCCTCTACGGCCTCTATCCGGTCGAGGTGGTGGGCGTAGTGATCGAAGACAGCTCGGTCACGGGTGCTCGCGACGCTGGCTTCTACGTCGGCCAGTCCAAGGACATCGTGGTGCGGCGCAATCGCGCCTTCGGCAACGTGACCGGCATCGAGATCGAGAACTCCGTCAACGCGCTGGTCGAGGACAACGACGTCACCGACAATGCTGGCGGTATCCTGGTGTTCGCGCTGCCCAACGTACCGTCGAAGGTCTCCTCGGGCTGCCGGGTGGTGGGCAATCGCGTGATCCAAAACAATCATGTGAACTTCGCCGATCCTCACTCGATCGTGGCGGGCGTACCTTCGGGCACCGGCATCATGATCCTGGCCGGTGACGACGTCGAAGTCACCGGCAATGAGATCCGGGGCAACAACTCGTTCGGCGTCGCCGTCGTCGGGCTCGACAGCCAGTTCGGTGCCGGCTCGACCTACGATGTCGACCCCAACCCGGAGCGCTGCTGGATCCACGGCAACACCATGGCCGACAACGGCAAGGCTCCGGATGAAATCGTCACCGCCGCGGGCTATCCTGGTGCCGATCTGCTATGGGATCTCGCGGGCACCGAAAACAGCTGGGATCAGCCCGGCGCGTCCCGCTTACCCTATGTCTTGCCCGGCAAGGATTGGGCGCCGTGGCGTCGGCGAGCGAACGATCGCCTGTGGCGGTTGCTGGCCTGGATCACGGGCTAGCGAGCTATCTATCCTCGGTCGCGTCTGGTAAGTTCGCGCTTCGCATGAGAAGAGGGTACCGGTCGCGCTGACGCGGCCACTCCGAGCAGGCGCGTGATATGGCTAGCCACGACTTGCTGATCGTAGCTGGGGAGGCATCCGGCGACCTGCATGGTGCCCGCCTGTTGAGCGAGCTCCGCAAGCTGAAGCCGGAGATCGTCCCCTTCGGTTTGGGCGGCGACGAGCTGCAGGCTGCCGGGCTCGACAGTCCTGCCCACAGCTCCGAGATCTCGGTGGTGGGGATCACCGAGGTGATCAAGATCTATGCTCGCGCCAAGCAGATTTTCAACGAGCTGCTGGCCGAAGTCGATCGTCGGCAGGCCAAGGCGGCGGTGCTGATCGATTTTCCCGACTTCAACCTGCGGCTGGCCAAGGCGCTGGCGCAGCGTGGGGTCACGGTCGTCTACTACATCAGTCCGCAGATCTGGGCGTGGCGCAAGGGCCGGGTGAAGACGATCGAGCGGGTGGTCGAGAAAATGCTGGTGGTGCTGCCGTTCGAGGTCGATTTCTATCGCCAGCACGCCGTCGACGCGGTGTTCGTCGGCCACCCTCTGGTCGACGAGGTGCCGCGGCTGCCGCACATTTGGGAGCGCGATCTGCCGGCGTCGGGGCCATTCGAGATCGCGCTGCTGCCCGGCTCGCGGACCAGCGAGGTCGACCGTCTGCTGCCGATCCTGCTCGACGCGGCGCAGCGGATCGCAGCCCAGCTGCCGGTGCGTTTCACCTTGATCCGCGCTCCTACCATCGACCTCCAAGACCTCGAAGCGAGGCTCGCGGTAGCGGACGTCGAGATCCGCATTGCCTCGGAGGATCGCTATCGTCAGATCGCCGAATCGCACCTCGCGCTGTGTGCATCCGGAACGGCTTCGCTCGAAGTCGGGCTGGTGGGCACCCCGGAGATCGTGGTCTATCGGGTGACTCGTCTGACTTACCTGATCGGCAAGATGCTCGCCGACTTCAAGTTCGCTAGCCTGGTGAATCTGCTGTCGGATCGGGAAGTGGTGCCGGAGCTGATCCAGAACGATGCCGAGCCAAAGTTGATCTGCGAGCAGGCCGTGGCCCTGCTCAAGGACCGCGAACGCATCCGGCAGATGCGCGAGTCGTTGGCCCAGCTCAGCGGTCGGCTGGGAACCTCGGGGGCCAGCCGTCGAGCGGCGGAAGAGGTCGCGAGCTGCCTCGCGAAGCTTCCTGATTGAGGCTTGGGCAGCTGCCATCCCAAGGCGGCTGCAAACCGGATACAATCTCGAGAGAGTGGCTCGAGCAGCCGCTTCCTCTGCCTCCTATCCATTCGATCCGGAGAACGCCATGTCAGCATCCGAGGCTTACCGGCCGACTCATCCGGTCCGTATCGTGACCGCAACTTCTCTGTTCGACGGCCATGACGCGTCGATCAACATCATGCGCCGGATCTTGCAGTCGACCGGCGTCGAGGTGATCCACCTCGGGCATAACCGCAGCGTCGATGAGATTGTCGATGCCGCGCTGCAGGAAGACGCTCAGGGCATCGCGGTGACCAGCTATCAGGGTGGTCACATGGAGTTTTTCAGGTATCTTCGCGAGCGGCTCGACGAGAAAGGGCTTCAGCACGTCAAGATCTACGGCGGCGGTGGCGGGACCATCGTACCGAGCGAGATCGACGAGCTCCACGCGGACAAGATCGATCGCATCTTCTCGCCCGACGACGGGCGCGACCTAGGGCTCCAGGGAATGATCAACGAGGTCGTTCAGGGGTGTGATTTTCCGGTGACACAGATCGAAGTCACGACCAACGGCTTCAATCAGCCGCTGGCACGGCGGATCTCGAGGGTCGAGCTGGCGCACTCGAACAACGGTCAAGCGATCGGGCAGGCAATTGCTGCCTCGGACCAGGCGAGTCGCACCGCGGTCGTCGGAATCACCGGCACGGGCGGTGCCGGCAAGTCGAGCCTGACCGACGAGCTGGTGAGGCGTTTCCTGCACGATTTCGAAGACAAGACTGTCGCGGTGGTGTGTGCCGATCCAACCCGTCGTCGCACCGGCGGTGCGCTGCTGGGAGATCGCATTCGATTCAACAGCCTGCGCAATCCGCGGGTGTTCATGCGCTCGATTGCGACCCGCGGAGCCAAAGGGGAGCTCTCGGAGTCGATCGGCGACGTGCTGAAGGTGCTGACCGGCAGTTTCGACCTGGTGTTCGTCGAGACGGCGGGCATCGGTCAGGGCGACAGCGCCATCACCGAGGTGTGTGACTTGGCGCTCTATGTCATGACTAGCGAGTACGGCGCCCCCAGCCAGCTCGAGAAGATCGACATGCTCGACTACGCCGACCTGGTGGCGATCAACAAATTCACCCGGCGGGGCTCGGAGGATGCGCTGCGCGATGTGCGTAAGCAATTTCAGCGCAACCACGAGCGCTTCGCCGACGATGTCGAAACCCTGCCGATCTTCGGGACCAGCGCGGCACAGTTCAACGACGAGGGCGTTAACGCGCTCTATGCTCACCTCGTCGCCGAGTTGGATCAGCGGCTCGGCCTGGGCTGGAAGAGCAGCTATCCGGCCGACGAGCGACGGGTGACGACGACGGCGCGCACCATCATTCCGCAGGGGCGGGAGCGCTACCTGGCCGACGTTGCTACTGCCTGCCGCGAGTACCGGGCCTGGGCTCGTGAACAGTCCGAGCTGGCGCGTGAGATCGAAGCGCTGCGTATCGCGCTGCGTCGGCTAGGGGCTAGCGTTTCAGGGCATTGGGAGCCGATTCCCGCAGGCGATGAGCATGGAGCGCCGCACGCTCTGGCGATCGAGCACAACCGTTTGCTCGAGCGTCTCGAGCCGCAATGCCGGGCGATGGTAGAGAGCTGGGAGTCCTGGGATGCGGGCTATCGCAGCGAGCGATTCACCTACCTGGTGCGCGATCGCGAGATCTCGGTGGCGAACTATCGCGAGACCCTCTCAGGAACCCAAGTTCCAAAAGTCGTGCGACCCCGCTTCAAGGCGGCTGGCGACCGACTCTTCTGGCGTTTGACCGAGAACGTGCCGGGTGAATTTCCCTACACCTCGGGCGTCTTCCCGTTCAAGCGGGAAGCCGAGGATCCGACCCGGATGTTCGCAGGTGAAGGCACCTCCGAGCGCACCAATAAGCGGTTCCACTACCTGGCGGCGAGCCAACCCGCCAAGAGACTTTCGACGGCCTTCGACTCCCTGACGCTGTATGGTGAAGATCCGGATTGGCGTCCGGACATCTACGGCAAGATCGGTGAGAGCGGCGTCTCGATCTTTACGGTCGAGGAGGCCGAGCAGCTCTACGCTGGTTTCGACCTGTGCGACCCGCGCACTTCGGTGTCGATGACCATCAACGGCCCGGCGCCGACCATCCTGGCGTTCTTTTTCAATGCCGCGATCCGCCAGCGCTGTCGGCGCTTTTTGCGCCTCGAAGGGCGCCTCGAGATCAGCGAAGAGCAGGATCTACAGCCCGATCGGCTGCGCAACGCCAGGTGGCGTGATGTGCGCGCCCTGCTGAGCGACGAAGAGTACGAGAGGTTGAGCGGTGAAGCGCTGACCAAGGTTCGCGGCACGGTGCAGGCCGATATCCTGAAAGAAGATCAGGGCCAGAACACCTGCATTTTCTCGACCGAATTCGCTCTGCGGATGATGGGTGACGTGCAGGAGTTCTTCAGCCAGAACGGCGTGCGCAACTTCTACAGCGTGTCGATCTCGGGCTACCACATTGCCGAAGCCGGAGCGAACCCGATCCACCAGTTGGCATTCACGTTGGCCAATGGCTTGACCTATGTCGAGTACTACCTGTCACGGGGCATGAGGATCGATGACTTCGCGCCCAATCTGAGCTTCTTTTTCTCCAACGGCATGGACTCCGAATACAGCGTCATCGGACGGGTCGCGCGGCGCATCTGGTCGGTAGCCCTAAAGGAGCGCTATGGCGCCAAGGCGCGTTCGCAGATGCTCAAGTATCACATCCAAACGAGCGGTCGCAGTCTGCACGCCATGGAGATCCAGTTCAACGATATCCGGACCACCCTTCAGGCTCTGCTGGCCACCTACGACAACGCACAGAGTCTTCACACCAACGCCTACGACGAGGCGATCACGACTCCCACCGAAGAGTCGGTGCGGCGGGCGATGGCGATTCAGCTGATCATCAACAAGGAGTTCGGGCTGACCTTCTGTGAGAACTCGACCCAGGGCAGCTTCGTGATCGAGGAGCTGACCGACCTGGTGGAGGAGGCGGTTCTGCAGGAGTTCGATCGCATCAGCGAGCGTGGGGGAGTCTTGGGGGCCATGGAGCTGCAGTATCAGAGGGGCGAGATTCAAGACGATTCGCTCAAGTATGAGCGTCTCAAGCACTCGGGAGAGCTGCCGATCATCGGAGTGAATACGTTCCGGCCTCGAGAAGCATCGGCCGACCAGACGCCGCGTGACGTCGAGCTGACGCGGGCGACGCCGGAAGAAAAAGAGAGCTCGATTCGGAGGCTGGCCGACTTTCATAGCCGCCATGATGAGCAGGCCCCGAGAGCCCTCGAGCAGTTGCAAGCGGTCGCCCTGGCCGGCGGAAATCTGTTCGCCGAGCTTCTGTCCGCTTCGCGTTTCTGCTCGCTCGGTCAGATCACGCGGGCGCTCTATGCCGTCGGTGGCGAGTACCGGCGCAATCTGTAAGCCGTTAAATCCCCGGAAATAAAGAGTTTTGGATGGATTTGCTCGGTTGACTAGACCGACCGGTGGTGCTACTTTTAATTTTCGTCAGATTGCAACATCGACCCGGCAGAACTGTGCATTCGATCAAGAACCGCTGGGTCGGTAGCAAACCGGCCGCTGGGTCGGTAGCAAACCCCGCGCTACGGATCTCGGCTGAGCAATGTAGCCGTTAGAGGTGGAGGGCCGATGGCCAAGAAGATCTTACTTGCCGACGACAGCGTGACGATCCAGAAAGTCGTGGAGCTCACGTTCATGGATCTGGATTACGAGCTCGTCGCCACCAGCGATGGCCGGTCGGCGCTCGAGCAGCTTCAAGAGGTAGGACCTGATCTGGTGATAGCGGACGTTCATATGCCACAGACAGATGGCTATGAGGTCTGTCGCCAGACAAAATCCAATCATCCCGGCATACCCGTGCTGCTGTTGGTGGGCACCTTCGAACAGTTCGACGAAGCCAAGGCCGCAGAAGTCGGTGCCGACGGTCATCTCAAGAAGCCGTTCGACTCGCAGGACTTGCTGAATCAGGTCGAAAATCTGATCGCCACCTCTGCCGGTCCTGCAGCCGTCAGCGAGGCGCCTGCTCTCGAGGCGCCTGCTCCCGAGGCGCCCTTGCCCAGTGAGCAGCCGGTTTTCGCCGAGCTCGAGCCACCGACCCTGGACGAGCTCGGCAGCTCTGCTACGGCTGGCGCGGATACACGGCCAACCGCAGCGCGGCCTGCCGCGGATCCGCCGGAAGCGGATTTTGAAATCCCGGCCGACGATCCGCCGTTCGAGGTCGAAGAGACGAGCGCCGCCGAGTCGGCAGCTCCGGCCGACGTCTTCGAGACTACGCCGGGGGATTTCGACCTGGCGAGTCTAGGCAGCTTGGGCGGCGAGCCTGCAGCTTCCACCCCGGCTCCCGCAGAGCCTGATGAGCCCGCGGTCACTGAGATCGCCCCCGAGAGCGTGCCGGCAATCGAGACCTCGGTTCCCGAGGTCAGTCCAGCATTCGGTGCGGATCTCGAGGCCCCCTCGCTGGGCCCTGCCTCGGCGACTGAAGAGATGGCGCCGGAAGTGGTCGCTGCTGATTCAGAGCCAGCGAGCTCGGTCGAGTCGCCGGCAGTAGCGGTTGCTGAACCCGAGCCCGTCGCCCCCAGCGTCGATTCCGCGGTGGTGACCAGCGAAGCCCCGGCAGAGGTCGCGCCAGTCGATAGCTCATCGGAAGACGGTAGCTCGGCCGCGGCTGGAAACGGCTCGAGATCCCTCGATGATGACGAGATCGAGCGGATCGCCAAGCGCGTCGCAGAGATCATGGGCGAGAAGGCCCTGCGCGAAGTGGCTTGGGAAGTCGTTCCCGATCTTGCTGAGGTAATCATCAAAGAGCGGATTCGCGAGCTGGAGAGCCAGGTCGAGTAGATGCTTCTCGCCGCCTCGAAGGCGGCGCTGTCGTCATGAATTTTCCCGAGTATGT
This sequence comes from Acidobacteriota bacterium, assembly GCA_039030415.1. Lineage (GTDB taxonomy): Bacteria > Acidobacteriota > Thermoanaerobaculia > Multivoradales > J023 > JAAELT01. The sequence continues at coordinate 7,454 of JBCCEE010000032.1, read as the reverse complement.
ACGGGCTGTCGGGCGGAATTGGTCCGGCGACGACTCGCGGTTGGTCATCCTGCGATGCCCCGCATCTACCCACCAGCTGGCGCGTCGGATCGTGGTGGAATATGGTGACGAGAGCGCAGTTGCGCCTGCCTCGGACTTCTTGGCCTGGCAGCAGAGCGAAGGCCACGGGCGGGAGGGGCGCTTGTGGTCGAGTCCGCCGGGAGCCGGCGTTTATGCCACTCTGATCCGGCCCCTCGAGCATCCTGACCCTGAGCTGGCGGTACCCGTGCAGACCCTTCCGCTGAGGGTGGCGTGTGCTTTGGCGGAGTCGATCAATCTGCTCTTGGCAGGCAAGTGCCGTTTGAAGTGGCCCAATGATCTCCTGGTCGGCGGTCGGAAGCTGGGCGGCATCTTGATCGACGTGGTGAGCCGGGCAGAGGCACCTGGTGTTGCGGTCATCAGTTTCGGCATCAACTACGCGGCGGAGTGCGAGGTGCCGGGAGCGACCTCTCTGCTGGACGAGGCCGCGACTTCGCTCGACCTACCGGGTTTCGCAGCCCAGCTGGTAGCGGCCGTCGACCGGTCGTTGAAGCGGGCCGAATCAGCTGAAGATACCGCCGAGAGGTTCGCTGAGCTGGCCATACACCAGCCTGGAGATTCCCTGAGCTGGCAGTATGACGGCACCGAGCTGGAAGGCATCTTCCGAGGATTCGACGAGCACGGCTTCCTGCGCCTCGAAGTCGATGGTGAGCTGCGGGTGCTGACGTCCGGGGATGTGGCCAGCGTAGGGGTAACGGGCAACGTTGGCGCAACGGGTAGCGTGGGCGGAGATGCCTGAGCAAGCTGGCGAACAAGTCATCTTGATCGACGCCGGCAACACCAATACGGTGTTTGGCGTCTACCGCAACGATGAGCTGGTCGAGCACCTCCGCCTGTCGACGGATCGCGAACGCACCGCGGACGAATATGGAGCGCTGCTACTGCCTTTGTTCGCGCGCCTCGGGTTGGATCTGGCGGCGACCGACGCCATGATGGTGTCGTCTGTGGTGCCCCCGCTGAACGGGACCATGGAGCATCTGGCCAAGGATTACCTCCACACTTCCGCGGTCTTCATTGATTCGAGCATTGAGACGGGCATGCCGATCCGCTACGACAATCCCGCTGAGGTCGGAGCCGATCGCATCGTAAACTCGGTGGCCGCCTGCGAGATCTACGGCGCGCCGGTGGTGGTGGTAGATTTCGGCACCGCCACGACGTTCGATGTCGTCAATGCGCGCGGCGAGTATGTTGGCGGGGTCATTGCTCCCGGTATCGGGATCTCTGCAGAGGCTCTGTTCTCGCGAGCGTCCCGGCTCTATCGCGTCGACGTCCGCAAGCCCGCATCTTTGGTGGGCAGCAACACTTCGAACGCTATGCAATCAGGCATCTACTACGGCTATATCGGACTGGTGGACGGCATCCTCAGACGACTGCACGACGAGATTCCCGGTCTGCGCTCGGTGGTGGCGACTGGCGGTCTCGCGCAGCTCATCGCAGAAGGTTCCGAGTACGTTCGGGAAGTCAATCCGATGTTGACGTTGTCAGGTCTCAAGCTGATCTATGATCGATACCGAGCCAGCTGAGCCTGAAGCGGGACCTCACCCGTACTTCCTGGCGATAGAGGATGTCTTCCTGGAGCTGCGCGGCTCGCCGCTTCAGCTCTCTCCCAAGGACTGGCAGATTGCCAAAGGGTGGCATGACGCTGGGGTGCCCCTGGAACTGGTCGAGAGAGTTGTGCGCGAGGTGTTCGAGCGTCGGCAGGCGCGACAGGACTCTGGCAAGGTCTGGAGTCTGCGGCACTGCAAACGAGCGGTGGATAAAGCGTGGCAGCGTCAACAGGAGCTGACGCCCGGCAAGGCTGAGGCGACCGAGGCGCTGGATCTTGCGAATCGCCTGGCCCGTCTTGCTGATGCGCTGCCGGGCTCGCTGCAGGATCGCGAGCAGTTCAGCGAGAAGATTCGTAGCCTGCGGGGGGATGCCGAGTCGATCGAACATCAGCTGGCGCAGATCGACCGCGAAGTCGTCGCCGTCGCCGAGGGGGCTTTCAGGGTGGTTGAGCGACAGGCCATTGCCGACGAGCTGGCCCAGGCGCGTGAAGCCTTGGCGGAACGTTTGCCTCGCGACGAGCTCGATCGGGCTGCAGATCGCCTGAGAGAGGAGATCTCGAGGCGGCACACCGGGCTGCCGGTACTGTCTCTCTTTGCTCCCGAAGCGCTCGAGCCCGAGGTCTAGCACCGCACATGGATTTCGACGTACTCCAGCGGCGACTCCTCGAGACCTTCGGGTCTCGTGCGATGGCATCGTTTCTGGACGAACGCTTCGGTAGGAGCCTCACTGCGGTTCAGGGAGACTCGAGTCGATGAGTATCCTGATCTGTCTGTCGATCGCGATCCGCGTGCTGAACTTCTTCTGGTCTATCGCCTTGGTCCGCAGGGTGCGCGATTGGCGTCTGTCGTTCTTGCCGTTGATGATGATCCTGACGGTCATGCGCCAGACCATCGACCTGTTCGAGGACGGCGTGGCCTGGAAAGTCTCGTGGTCGATGCCGCTGTCCGAGGTTCCCGGTCTGCTCTTGAGCGGGATCACTTTCCTGTTGATCTTTGTCCTGGAGCGTATCTTCAAGGAGCGTGACGAGGCGAAGGAGGCGCTCGAGGCATCCCGCGCCAAGTACTACACCGTATTTCGATCGAGCCCTGATGCCATCGTCATCACGGCCAAGGCAGACAGCGCGCTGCTCGAGGTCAATGAAGGATTCAGCCGATTTTTCGGTATAAGTCGTGAAGAAGCTGTCGGCCATACCAGCGCCGAGCTCGGGATGTGGACGGACCGGAACGATCGCTTGCGAGCCCTCGAGGTGCTGGCCAGGGACGGCAAGGTGCGTGACTTCGAGACGCGGTTCGAGACTCGCACCGGCGACGGTAGCTCCTCTCGCACGGTACCGTGCTCGATCTCGATCGAGGCGATCGAGATCGAGGGCAAGCCTCATACCCTCACCGTGATCCGCGACATCAGTGGGAGCAAGCAGGTGGAGGCGGAGCGTGAGGCCTTCGTCGAGCAGCTCGAGACCAAGAACGCCGAGCTCGAGCGCTTCACCTACACGGTCTCCCACGATTTGAAGAGCCCGCTAGTGACCATTCGGGGTTTTGTCGGTCTGCTCGAGCGCGACATAGCGAGCGGCAAGCAAGATCGCATTCAGCGCGACATCGAGCGCATCGACAATGCAGCCGCCACCATGGGGCGGTTGCTCGACGAGCTTCTCGAGCTCAGCCGTATCGGGCGGGTGACTCAGCCCCCGACCGAAGCGGCGTTGACAACGCTCGTGAAGGAAGCTGCCGAGCTCGTTGCAGGGCACCTGGCAGAACGCAACATCGAGCTCGAGATCGCCGAAGGTCTTCCGCTCGTGACGGGTGACCAGCCGAGGTTGGTCGAGGTATTCCAGAATCTCTTGGAAAACGCGATCAAGTTCATGGGAGAGCATCCGCATCCCAAGATCGAGATCGGTATCGGCGAGAGCCGGGGCGAAACCGCGTGTTTTGTGCGTGACAACGGAGCGGGCATCGAGTCGCGCTATCACGAGAAGATCTTTGGCTTGTTCAATCGCCTCGACCAGTCCGTCGAAGGTACCGGCATCGGTTTGGCGCTGGTGAAGCGAATCGTCGAGGTCCACGGCGGAAAGATCTGGGTCGAGTCCGCCGGCGCTGGTGCCGGCTCGACCTTTTGGCTGACCCTGCCAGGTATCGGCAGGAAGGGCCGTGCAGCCCCCTTGGGCTGAACCTCAGAGGGACCCGCGAAAGAAAAGTCTAGGTTCGACAGCGCAGACCGCGAGATCGGGGACGTGCTTTACGTCTTTATATCTATGTGGATTGCCCTCGGACCATCGACCCCTGGCGTGCACTGCGTCACACGGCCTCGCCAGCGCTCGAGCCAACGCTCGGTCTGCTGGCCGGCGTAGTCTATGGATTGCAGGTGAGCTGGCATCCGCTGTCGCTCGTAATGCTGCTGCTGGCGCTCGGCCTGGCCCTAGCCGGCCGGCCGGGGAGAGTGATCGCGGGGGTTGCATGTGGCCTATTGATCGCCACGCTGAAGCCGCTTGTCGAGCCCAGCTGGGACACCCGCAGACCGGTGGAGGTGGTCGGGGTCGTTCACAGCCATCCCCTGCTGCGGTCGGACGAGCTCTTCTTTAGAGTCGACGTTCAATTCTGGCGTCAGCGTGACGTGATCGCGGTCGAGTCGTTCGAGCTTCAGGTCGTGATGCCGCCATCTGAGGCGCAGCCGGTTATCGGAACAAAGCTCAGGCTGAAGGGGCACGTCAGGCGCTCCAAGGGATTCAACAATCGCCCCGAGACCAAGCCGGGTCCTTGGCGGATGCGTCTCAAGAGCCCGAGATTTCTGACCGTCGTAGCTCCTCCGCGGCCCCTGCTGAGGGTTGCCGGGGCACTACGCCGGGTTGTCGAGGAGGCACTGGCGAAGCTCGAGGTGGATTCCGGTCCCGGGGTCGCGTTGACCCGCGCGCTGCTGCTCGGCGACCGATCCCAGCTGCCTCGAGCTTGGGAGCAGACGCTGCGTCGCTGCGGACTCGGGCATCTGCTGGCGGTCTCGGGCCTTCACGTCGGGCTGGTCGCCGTCCTGCTGTTTCTCGTCAGCCGTCCACTGTCGATGGGCGCCCGCTTGCTGCCGGCAGCCCTGGGAATCACGATTTACCTGCTTTTGGTCGGGCCCTTGCCGTCGGTATCGAGGGCCGCTGCCATGGGACTGTTGGGTCTCGGAGCGTTCGCCCTCCAGCGGCCACCCCAAGGTCTGAACGCTCTGATGTGCTGTGTCGCCGTGTGGATCGCTCACCATCCGAGCATCGTCACTCACCTCGGCTTCCAGCTCAGTGTCGCGGCAACGGCCGGGATTCTGGTCCTGCTACCGGCCTTCGTCCATAGGTGGCACTATCTCCCACCCTCGATCCGGGGTGCTCTGGCGGTGTCGGTGGCGGCGCAGCTCGTCACCATGCCAATATTCGCTCCTCTGTCCGGTGGAATCCATCCTCTGTCGCCGCTGTACAACCTGATCGCGATCCCTTGGTTGACGGTGTGCCTGGTGACCGGCGTGATCGCGACGTTCGCTATGGTGCTCGCCGGTGTCGATCTCGGGCTGGGGTGCCTATTGGACTGGGTGGTAATGCCACTGCAGCTGTTGGCCGACCTGGGGCCGCTGGCCGGCAGCCTGGTGCCCATCGATCTGTCGCCATGGAGTGCTGGTGTCGTCGCAGCTCTGGCAGCTGCCTGGGGGCTGTGGCCTGCCAGGGTAGCGAAGTGGGTCCTGGTGATCTGGTGTCTGGTGCAGACGGGGGCGGCGGGATCATCGGATCCCGAGCTGGTAGTGCTGGATGTCGGTCAGGGTGATGCCGTTGTGGTACACGATGGCCGACGGGCGGTGCTGATTGACGGCGGCGGCTGGCCTCACGGCGACCTCGCAGGGCGCGTCCTGGTGCCGGCGCTGGCAGGTTTGGGAATTCGCCATCTGGATGCGGTGATGCTGACGCATCCCGATACCGACCACTGCAGGGGCCTGGTCGGCCTGTCGCGCTATGTCGCGATCCGAGAGCTGTGGATGGGCCCGGGCTGGTTGGACGAGCGCTGCGTGGCCGAGCTATTGGCAGCCAAGACGCATCGTTGGCGGGTCTTGTGGGGTGGTGAGAGCGCGCGCGTTGGCCGGTGGAAGCTGAGAGTACTGCACCCCAGGGCTGGCGCCCGCCGCGGCAGCAACGATCGCTCGCTGGTGGTCATGGCCGAGGCCTTGGGGCATCGAGTGCTATTGACTGGTGACGTCGAGGCATCGGGAGAGCGCCAAATGGTCGCTGGCCTCGAGAGGAGGGGACAGTCGCTGAGAGCGGATGTGCTGAAGGTTGCCCATCACGGCAGCAAGACATCGACGACGGAATCCTTCTTACGGGCCGTGTCGCCGCGGATTGCGATCGTCTCGTGTGGATTCCGCAATCGCTTCGGCCATCCTCACCCCAAGATCCTCGAGCGCCTGCGGGCGGTGAGAGCTCACGTCTTGCGGACAGATCTGATGGGAATGATTCGTCTGCGCTTCCGTCCGGGCGAGCCAATCTACATCGAACGTCCGTATCAACCTCTGCTGACGCCATGAGCCGCGGGCTGGGCGTCGAAGGTGATCTGCCGACCGTTGCCCCAAGGCCGTCATGGACAACGTAACGATGATCGCTCACAATGATTTGTACTGGGAGCTCCCCTATCGAGTCACCGATCTTGAAGAATCCACTCAAACGCAAACCGCAGAGCCAGGCAAGATGAGACCTTTGATCGCGATTCTTGGACCGACCGCAACCGGCAAATCGAGCCTTGGCCTCCGGATTGGCGAGGAGATCGATGGCGAGATCATCAACGCCGATGCGCTGCAGGTTTATCGAGAGCTCGAGATTGGTACGGACAAACCTTCGGAGGCGATGCGTGCCGCGCTGCCGCATCACTTGGTCGATATTCTCGATCCGGAAGAGCTGTATTCGGCGGGAGAGTTTGTCCGCCGTGCTCGCCCTCTGATCGATGAGATCCGAGACCGCGGGCGGGCTCCGATCTTGGTGGGTGGCAGTGGGCTCTATCTGAGGGCGCTGCTCGAGGGGTTGAGCCCGATGCCCCCAAGCGATCCTGAGACGCGTACGATGCTGGAAGAGCGGCTCGCTCGGGAAGGACTCGAGGTGCTCTATTGTGAGCTACTCCAAGTGGATCCCGATACCGCTCGACGGCTTGCCCCGAGGGACCGCCAGCGTATCCTGAGAGCCTTGGAGGTTGCCGTCTCCAGCGGGCGCCCCTTGTCCAGCTGGATCCGGCAGCGACCCCTTGGAACCAAGCCTCTGGAAGCCGTCAAGATAGGTTTGACGCTGCCTCGAACCATCCTGTACGATCGCATTTCGAGCCGGGTCGAGGACATGGTCAGGCGGGGCTGGGTCGACGAAGTTGCAGCGATTCTCCAACGTGGGGTCGACCCTCAGGTGCCCGCCTTCCAGGCCATCGGTTATCGGCAGATCGTTCGGCACGTCCAAGGGGGCTGGAGCTTACGGGCTGCTATGGATGATACGGTCCGAGCCACCCGGCGCTATGCCAAGCGTCAGATGACCTGGTTTCGAAAAGAAAAAGACGTCCGGTGGATTCCGGCTTCCGAGATCGAAGCGGAGCTGCCACATTTGTTCGAACAGCTCAACCGCGGAGGTTCAGTGGCTCGATGAGTAGGCATAACATCAATATTCAAGATGGATTTCTTTTCCAAAGCCTAAAGGAAGCTCGACAGATGGCCTTTGAGCTGGTCAACGGTAAGCGACTTCAGGGAAGACTCAAGCGGTTCGATCGCTTTGCTGTCGTTGTCGACACGGGCGCACAGGAGATTTTGGTCTACAAGCACGCGATCTCGACCATTACCGAGGCGGGCGT
>JBCCEE010000031.1:0-34559 GCA_039030415.1 Acidobacteriota bacterium | reverse complement strand
TATTGATTGAGAGGGATACGGATTTCCTCGAACGGCAACCCGGTCAGCCGGAGCAACAACCACGCGCTCAACGACCAGGACGACGAGTTATACTCGCCAACGACCAAGGTTAGTTCGGGCCCGAGCTGCCAAACCACAGCTCGCTAGAGCGGCTGAGCATCGCCGAGTAGGTCAAGGTACCGGGCAGGTCAGAAGGCTCGCCTTCGAAATGCTCGAAGCGTTCGAGCTCTCGATCGAAACGACTGACACCCACGCGGGTTCCCACCCAGAGCTCTCCTTGCGGACCCTCGACGAGCGCGTGCACGTAGTTGTGGCTCAAGCTGCCTGGGCTGTCTGAATCATGGCGGTACGTGCGGAATCGTCCAGCAGTGTTGGAGGTGACGAATTCGCGAGTCGTCGTCTTGGTCGGCGCTGGCGAGGTGTCCATCCGCGCCAACCCATCCGCGGTTGCGACCCACAGGACGCCTCGACGGTCCGCGAAGATCGCGTTGATGAAGTTGTTGGGTAGGGAGTGGGGATCGCCGGGGTCGTGGGCGAAGCTCTTGACCGTCAGGCCATCGAAGCGATGAATCCCGTTGATTGAGCCGAGCCACAGGAATCCTTGGTGGTCCTGGTGAATGACTCGGACCCACTCGGACGACAGTGGATTCTCCATCGGCAGGTGCTCGAGGCGCTCGAGTCCCGGCACCTCGGCACCCTCGGCCGACACCAGGGGCATGAGGAGTATCGTCAAGCGGGCGGCAGCGCCGAGCCACGCTCGGGCGAACCGCTTCCGAGTCGACGAGCTCACCCGAAGACTCTACCAGTTACGTGCTCGGCAGTTTGTTCGAATCGTTGGCCTCTGCGGGCTGCTCGGCCCTCCGTTCGAGAAGATCAACCCAACGAGTTGATCCTCTGGGGGCCGACGTGGCAAGGTATGGAAGTCGTTTCATCCCAAGAACTTCTTTCTGAGGAGACCACCATGCACGTCAAAACCCAGATCCAAGCCGGCCTAGACGACGGACAGCCACTCGTCGATCCGCCTCCCGCTCCGTAGAAGCGTTCCCAACGGTTGATCCCTCACGTCTTGGGTGGCGTGAGGGATCTTCTGTTTCTGGTGGTTTGGATAGGATGTCTTGCCAGTCTTGTGCGCATCGCGATCCATACAGCCCGCCAATAGAGCCGAGGAGACCCCTGATGCCCGAGCAGCTCCCCAACTACATCGCCGGCCAGTGGCAGCGTCCCACGACCGCCGACGTTCTCACCGTCGACGATCCGGCCACGACCGAGAGTTTGGCCGAAGTACCGCTATCCGGGGCGGCTGACGTCGACGCTGCGGTCGAGCACGCGACCCAGGCGTTTGCCGATTGGCGATGCACGCCGGTGACCGAGCGGGTGCAGCCGCTCTATCGGCTCAAGCGACTGCTGGAAGCCCAGCATGACGAGCTCGCCCGCACCTTGACCCGCGAATGCGGCAAAACGCTGGCGGAGGCGCACGGCGAGATCCAGCGCGGCATCGAGAACGTCGAGGTGGCGTGCGGCATGCCGTCGCTGATTCAGGGTTACAACAATGAAGACGTCGCCCGCGGCATCGACGAGCACATGATTCGTCAGCCGGTGGGCGTCGTAGCAGCGATCACGCCGTTCAATTTTCCCGGCATGATTCCGCTGTGGTTTTTGCCCTACGCCATCGCCTGCGGCAATCCCTTCATCCTCAAGCCGAGCGAGAAGGTGCCGATGACCATGCAGCGGCTGTTCGACTTGATCGCCGAAATCGATCTGCCGCCGGGGGTGGCGCAGCTGGTGCACGGTGGCAAGGAGACGGTGCTGGCGCTGCTCGACCATCCGGGCATCCAGGCGATCAGCTTCGTTGGCTCCTCAGAGGTAGCGGCCGACGTCTACCGCCGCGCGGCGGCCAGCGGCAAGCGCGTCCAGTGCCAGGGTGGCGCCAAGAACCCGGTCGTGGTGCTACCCGACGCTGATCTCGACCAGGCACTGCCGATGATTGCCGAGTCGGCCTTCGGCTGTGCTGGCCAGCGCTGCCTGGCCGCGTCGCTCGCCATCACCGTCGGCGAGGCGCGCGGCGACTTCACCGAGCGAATCGTCGAAGCCGCTCGCGATCGCCGGGTGGGGCACGGGCTGGATGAAGGCATCGAGATGGGGCCGGTGATCACCGACGCCTCGAAGGCGCGAATTGCCGGCCTGATCGATCAAGGCGTGCGCGACGGCGGTCGCCTGCTGGTGGACGGTCGCGACGCGCGGGTTATTGGCTACGAGTGCGGCAACTTCCTGCGTCCGACAATTCTCGAGAACGTCGGTGTCGATAGCCCCGTGGCGTCGACCGAGATTTTCGGCCCGGTGCTCGGGCTGCACCACGCCGAGACAATCGATGAGGCGATTGCGCTCGTCAATCAGCGGTCTTTCGGCAACATGGCGTGCCTGTTTACCCGCGACGGCGGCGCAGCGCGTCGCTTCCGCTACGAGGTCGAGGCCGGCAACATCGGCATCAACATTGGCGTGGCGGCTCCGATGGCGTTCTTTCCGTTCAGCGGCTGGAAGCTGAGCTTCTACGGCGACCTCCACGGCCAGGGTAGAGATGCGGTGCAGTTCTACACGGAAGAAAAAGTGGTTGTCGAACGCTGGTGAAGCTCAGACCTTGGCTTCGACTCAGACCTTGGCTCGACTCAGACCTTGGCTTCGACTCGACCAAAAAACATTTTGGCTACTTCTCCCGGCTCGCCGGCCAGGCGACGGATTCCTCCCTTGGGGGCCCAGTCCGGAGGCAGGTGCTTGCGATAGGTAGACCATAGGAAACGCTTGTCGAATAAGGCGATGACGCCGGTGTCTTGGGGCGAGCGGATCAGGCGACCCGCGGCCTGAACGACGCGGGTCATGCCGGGAACGACGAAGGCGTATTCGAAGCCGCGGTCGAAGCGCTCGTCGTAGTAGGCCTGAAGCAGCTCCTGCTCGAGGGTGACCGCGGGCAGGCAGGGACCGACGACGGCAACCGCCTTTAGCACGTCGCCCGGATAGTCGACGCCTTCTGCAAAGACGCCGCCGGCTACCGCCAGCAGCAGGACGTCACCGAAGATGGCCTCGCGCAGGGTGTCGAGGATCTCTTGGCGCTGGGAGTCACTGTCGCCTCGACTCTGCACCAGCACCCGCTTGCGCGCCGTCGACAGCATGCCGGCGACCTCGCTCAAGAAGGCGTAGCTCGGGAACAAGGCGAGGCAGTTGCCCGGCACCGCGTCAGCAAAGTCGGCCAGGCGTCGGGCGATCAGCGGGTAGTTGGCCGGGCGCTCGCGCCAGGTGGTGGTGACGCTGGTGTCGACGACCACTTCCCGGTTTGCCACCGGGAAGGGGTTGGAAACGTTGAGCGGCACGGTGCGCTCGGAATCGAAGCCCAGGAGGTCGCGATAGAACTCGTGCGGCGACAGCGTGGCCGAGAGCGCCAGGACTGAATGGCAGCGATTGATCACTCCGCCCAGGAAGCGGCTCGGATCCTTGCACAAGATACGGAAGCTGTAGTCTTCGCCCTGACGCTCGAAGTAGTGGCTGAAAGCGTGGTCAGAGACCATCAGTGCGTTGAGGAACTTGAGGAAGTCGAAGTAGAGCTCGACGAAGAGATCGTCAGCGGTCAAGGTGCGGGTTTCGCGACGGTGCTCCAGGTAGTCGACGAAGGCTCGGTCGAGCTTGTGCCGCAGGCGCCAGAGCTGTTCTTCTGGTAGGGCTTGCTCGAGGGCCCAGGACGTCGGATCGCCGGGCGGTTGGGCGTCCGACACGTGCTCGAAGATCAGCCGGTCGAGATCGAAACACAGGCTGGCGAGCTCGCCGTGGATTGGTGCCCCACCGCTGCCAGCGGCCTCTCCGGCACGCCGTGCCGCCACCGAGCTGAGGGTCGGGCTGTAGTAGCCGCGGCCGCGATCGACCAGGTTGTGGGCCTCGTCGATGATCAGGATGGTGTTGGAGAGGTCGGCCTCCGGCGATAGCTCCGACAGCGCGACGTAAGGGTTGAAGGCGTAGTTGTAGTCGCACACCGCGGCCTGCACCCTGCCGGTGAGCTCGAGACTGACCTCGAAGGGGCAGACGATCTCGCGCCGAGCGGCCGCGAAGATGTCGTCGGGCTGGAGCGTCTCGAGGTCATAGAGCAGGCGCTTGACGAGACCGCTCTGCTGCATTTTGAGGTAGTACTCGCGGGCGTAGTCGCAGTACTCCTCGTGGCACAGCACCTGATCGTTGGCGCACATCTTGGTCTTGGCGCGCAGCCGCAGCGAGCGGAAAGCGCCGACCTGGTTGAGCAGCATCAGCACGCCGGTGGCCATGTCCTGCTGCAGGGTCTTGGCGGTGAGCACGAAGACCTTCTTGTCGTTGGCGAGGGCGAAGCGCATCGCCGGATAGAGGCAGGCGACGGTCTTGCCGATACCGGTCGGCGCTTCGATCAGCAGGTGCTCGCGCTGCTCGAGCGCCAGGGTGGTCGCTTCGATGATCTCATCCTGCCCGGGGCGCTTCTCGGGGTAGGGAAACGCCAGATTCTCGGCCGCGGCATAGCGGGCCTTGCGGGCCTTCTTCTCGGCCCGAAAGCCTCGGATCAGGCTGTTGATCCGCTGGTGGACGCGCTTGGCAAGGGTCTCGAGATCGAATTCCACCGGCTCACGAGCCACCGTGTCGCTGCCGATCTCGATCAAGATCAGCTCGACCCTCACCGTCGAGCTGCCGTTGGCCGGTAGATACTCGCCGGTCTCGTGCAGCAGCAGGGCGTAGAGTGCGGCCTGTTCCTCATAGAGCTCGCGGGTGGTCGGGGACAGCTGAGCGCCGCGGCGGACGGACTTGATCTCTTCCACCACTACGGCACCGTCGTCGGCGCGGCGTAGGCCGTCGATGCGGCCCTGGATCGTCACTCGCCAGCCGCGGTGCTCGAAGGTGTGCTTGATCGTCACCTCGCGCTGGTACGTGGGATCCTCGGTCAGCGCCTGCTCTTGATAGCGGTTGTGGATCGCCTGCCCCAGCCACATGCGCTCATAGCCGCCGCGGCCGGCAAAGCCGATCGAGCGCAGCAGTTTGGCGTCGAGCAGGTCGGCGACGGCGAGATCGATGCTACGTTCTTGGAAGTCGACGCGAGGAGCCACGGCAGTCAAGTATAGAGGGTTCGAGCGCGGTCTTCGTACCGTTGGTGCTCGCCGTCTTCGGATTCAACATCCAGCTTCAGGCTCTTGGTTCGGAGTGACCCAAGGACGGGTCGGCCCGCAGACCTGGCCGCCGTACAGACCTGGTACGCTGGCATCCCAAGGCAACCCGACAGGTTTTTCAAAGAGACTGAGGAGAGCGGTGATGGTGAAGCAGGTAGCCCGGGATTTGGTGGAGCTGGTCGATACGACCGCCGATATGCTACGTGCTTTAGACCAGGAGACGGCGCGCACCAAGCCGGGATCCGACAAATGGTCGATTCAAGAGATCCTGGGCCATCTGTTGGACTCGGCGTTCAACAATCATCAGCGTTTCGTGCGAGCCCAGCAGGTCGACCGCCTCGAGTTTCCCAAGTACGAGCAGGACACCTGGATAGCGCTCCAGGGCTACAACGACATGCCGTGGCTCGAGTTGATCGAGCTCTGGCGACTAGCCAACCGTCACGTCGCACGGGTTGTCGAGCGCGTTCCCGCGGAGCAGCTCGGGACAATGTGCGAGATCGAGCCCTATGAGCCAGCCACCCTTGAGTTTCTGATCGAAGACTATCTCGACCATCATCGTCACCATCTGCGGCAGATCGATCGCCAGAGGTGACTGTAGAGGCGACTATGGGGTCGCGCGAAACTCCAGCACCTTGGTGACCCCGAACCGTTGCTCCTGGTGCAATCGGTGTTGCGAGGTGGGGAGGAAGAACGGTCGGCTCATGCGATCGACGACCGTGGCGTCGCCCGCCAGCCACACTCGGCGGTGCTGGCCGGCTTCGATCAGCAGGCCACGCAAGTAGGGAAACGTCGCGTCGGTGATACGGAAAGGGAGACTGCGTACCTGCGGCCAGCGCTCCTGCGGAAGATGGTAGAGGAGCGGCCAGTCGATGTATGAGCGAAACCTTGGCCCGGGGTGCGTAGTGGCTACCAGGTCGGCTTCGATGTAACCGCAGGCGAAGAGCACGAGGTCTTCGGGACCGGCTTCTGACTCGATCACGCGGGCGGCGGCGTCCCAGCCGCCCTGGGTCTTGGAGGCGAAGGTGCCGTGGGCGGCGTGGGTGGGCAGCAGGTGGAAGGCCAGGGTGGCTGCGAAGTAGATGCCTGCCACGGCCCAGCGATGGAATCCCCGCGGTGCCAGCGTCAGCAGGCGGACGCTCAACAGAAGCGCCGCCGGGAGCGTGAACAGGACATAGCGCGGGAAGGCAAGGTGGGTGCCGAGCAGCGGCGGGATGATGGCGAAGCACACCAGTGGCAGCAGCAGCCATACGGCCAGCAGGACTAAGGGGCGATGGGGCGTCACGCTTGCCTCGGCCGCTAGCCGCCGCCAGTCAGCGCTGGCCCGGGCTGGCAGCAAGCCGGCCAGCAGCAGGTAGCAGGCAGCGGGCACGAAGACGTTGGGGGTCAGGAAGTCGACGAAGATCTTGAACGGAAACTGCCAGGGGGTGACGCCAATCCAATCGAGCTCGCCACGACGGCCGAAGAGATTCATCAGCTGAACCAGGCTGGGGGCGACGAGCGTCGCCATGGCGGCCAGCGTCACCTGCCAGCGCCGATCGCGCAGCCAGCTCCAGCCGTCGACTAGGGTCCGGTAGGCGAGCTGGATGACGACAATGAACCCGAACAGGGTATGGGCATAGTAGGCGCCGACAGTCGCCAGGATGTAGCCGAAGCGAGTCGCGAAACCGGTCGAGCTGGCGGTATCGGTGGTTTCCAGCTCGCGCAGCCGAAGCAGGGCGAGGAAGGACGCCATAGCGCAGAATAGCGCCAGGGAGTAGGGACGAGCGTCTTGGGAGATCTGAATCAAGTCGCGATGGATCGCGAAGACCAAGGTACCTAGCAGTGCGGCCTGGCGGTCGCGAAAGACTGCGAACGTCAGCGGGTAGGCGAGCAGCAGGGCTGCCAGACCGCAGAGCAGTGCGGGAAGCCGCAAAGCCGCTCGCTGGTTGCCGAACGTCTCGCCAGCGAGTCTCGCTAGCAGGCCGTGAAAGACCGAGTGGGTGTCGCGTGACAGAGCCCGGGCTACCGCTTCGGACCAGCTGTCGGCGGCGACGACCCACGACGTGGCGTACTCGTCGACCCACATGGGGGGCTCGCCATAGTCGTGGATCCTGAGGCCCGCGCCGAGCAGCAAAAGGGCGAGCAGCAGCGCGCGACCTGCTGGCGACAACCCGTGGTCTAATCCACGCGGTACGTCTCGGCGAAACATTGAATGCATGGCTCCCTGGCTCACGGGTGAAAGCTCGGCGCTGGGCAGCGCCGACTCTATCGCTTGCCAACCGGATGTGCCTCCGTTAACCTCCTCGGAGTTGATCCGTTGCACAGCGATAGCAATGCAGACTCCTTTGCATTTCAGACCTTTTGCACTCCAGACCTTTTGCACTCCAGACCTCCCGCTACACAGGCCGGTTGCTATATCACTCCCTAGGTTGTGTAGACCTGTCCGGGCAGTCACAGTCGAGCATGGGCTCTTTGGGACGTCGAAAGGTAAGTCAGGCCTTCAGAGAGGCGGGGTCTCGCGGTCGGAGCGGAGTCCGTAGTGGCTATTCCAAACATTGCGAGGAGCATTAGATGGCGCAGGATCAGTTCGGAAGTCAAATCAACCGGCCCAAGTTCGAGCCGCCACCGATCTCACCCAATTTCATTCGGGTAGCGGTGATCGCAGCGGCAGTGGGCCTTCTCGTCAGCACTAGCTTTTATCAGGTCGAATCCGACGAGGTCGGCGTGGTGTTGCGGTTCGGCGTGCACGTCGAGAACACGCCGCCAGGGCTGCACTTCAAGCTGCCCCTGGGCATCGACACCGTGACCCGGATTCCAGTTCAGCGGCAGTTGACCGAGGACTTTGGCTTCGAAACGCCACAGGCCGGGACCCAGCTCGAGTTCCGCATGGACGAGCTCAATGACCAGTCGCGCATGCTGACCGGTGATCTCAACGCCGCGGTTGTGGAATGGGTAGTGCAGTACCGGATCATCGATCCGGTGGCCTATCTCTTCAAGGTGCGAAACACCCGCGAGACCTTTCGCGACATGTCGGAAGCGGTGATGCGTGAGGTGGTGGGCGACCGTACCGTGAACGAAGTGCTCACCGTCGGTCGTCAAGAAGTGGCGACGGTGGTGCTGGATCAGCTCCAAGAGCTGGCTAATCTGTACGAGACCGGCATTCAAGTCGAGCAGGTGGTGCTGCAGGACGTGACGCCGCCAGATCCGGTACAGCCGGCTTTCAACCAGGTCAACGAGGCCGAGCAGGAGAAGTCGAAGCTGGTGAGCGAAGCCCAGTCGGAATACAACAAAGTCGTGCCACGCGCCAAGGGTGAAGCGGAGCAGACGATTTTGGCGGCGCAGGGCTATGCTCTCGACCGGGTCAACCGCGCCCAGGGTGAAGCCGCGCGGTTCAACGCGCTCTACACTGAATACCGCAAGGCGCCGGAAGTAACCCAGCGCCGCATCTACCTCGAAACGGTGCGCGAGATCCTGCCCAAGGTCGGTAAGAAGATTGTGGTAGACGAAGACGTGCGCGGTGTTCTGCCGCTGCTGAATTTCGACGCGGGCTCGAGGCTGCCGGTGGCGGCTCGCCCGATTCAGGAAGGGGGCAGCTGATGGCCAGGACCGCAGCAGGATTCGCTGGAATCATCATCGCCATCATCGTGATCTCGGCCGCCTACGTGGTGCCCGAGGGCGAGCAGGTGGTCATCACGCGTTTCGGTGAGCCGATTGGCGAGCCAATCACCGAGCCGGGACTGAAGTTCCGGGTGCCGTTCGTCGACACCGTGAGACGTTTTGAGAAACGTTTCTTGGAGTGGGACGGAAAGGTCACCGAGATCCCGACCAAGGAGAAACGCAACATCCTGGTCGACACCTACGCCCGCTGGCGGATTACCGATCCGCTGGTCTTCCTCAAACGTTTCCAGGTCGAGAGTCGGGCCCAGGCCAGGCTTTCCGGCATCCTGAACGGCGAGACGCGAGACGCGGTGGCGCGTCACGATCTCGCCGAGCTGATCCGCACGACGGATCGTGAGGAAGTGCGCGACGAGTCGCTGTTGGGAGACGAAGCGGGTAGCGGTCTCGAACCGATTCAGATCGGCCGCGAAGCGATCCGCCAGGAGATCCTGAGAAACGCTCAGCAGCGGGTCAAGGACTTCGGGATCGAAATCCTCGACGTTCAGTTCAAGCGCATCAACTACGTTGAAGAGGTGCGGACCAGCGTGTACGAGCGGATGATCGCCGAGCGGCGCCGGATTGCGGATCGCTTCCGCTCCGAGGGTGAAGGCGAAGCCTCACGCATCCGCGGTGACAAGGAGCGCGAGCTCAAGAGGATCCAATCGGAAGCCTACCGCGAGGCCCGGGAGATCATCGGTGAAGCTGACGCCGAAGCCGCTGAAATCTACGCTCAGGCCTACAATCAATCCGCGGATTCGCGATCCTTCTACGAGTTCCTGAAGACCATGGAGAGCTACGACGCGACATTCGATCAAGATACCTGGGTCGTGCTCTCCACCCAAGGTGACTTCTTCAAGTTCCTGGTTTCGGGAGACGGCAAGTAGCGAGCCGGCGGGAGGAAAGGCTAGCGACGAGATCAACAGAAGGAGCGATACATGGCGGAACGTGCGGTGAGCTTTCTCGGACTGCTGGTGCTGATGGGCTTGGCCTATCTGTTTTCGAAAGACCGCAAGGCGATCAAGTACCGCACTATCGTCTGGGGAGTGGGGCTTCAGCTCACCCTGGCTGTGATCATACTCAGCCAGGGTGTCGTCTCCTTCCTCGGCATGTTCGTTCTGATCTTTCTGATCACGCTCTTTCTGTTCGAGAAGGAGCTCGAAGGTCTCGAGCTTGGGGCCTGGGCGGTGCGAGCCATCGCCTTGGTCGGCAGCGCGGCGATCGTGGCCGGTGCCTACTTCCTGTCGCCCTACCGCATCACCGACGTCGCGCTGGTTCTGGCGGTTCTCACGGTGCTCGTCGCAACCCCGCTCGGCAAGCCCTTGCTCGCCCGCCGGGGGCTGGGAGCCTCGCTGCTGCTAGGGCTCGGAGCCATGTGGGCCAATGGCATTGACGGCGTAACGTTCTTCGGAGTGCTGTCCGACAAGGTGGCGGCGTTTCTCGGTCTGTCCAACGAGGGAGCCGTGTTCCTTTTCGACAATCTGGCCAAGCCGCAGTATTTCTTTCCTGGCAGCGATACCTGGCCGGGATTTGGCTTTCAGTTCGCCTTCTCGGTCCTGCCGACCATCATCTTCTTTTCGGCCTTCATGTCGGTGATGTACTACCTCGGTATCGTCCAGGTGATCGTCGCTTCGTTCGCCAAGTTCATGCATTGGAGCATGAAGACGTCGGGCTCGGAGACCATGTCGTGCTCGGCCAACGTGTTCGTTGGACAGACCGAAGCGCCGTTTCTGGTGAAACCGTTCCTCAAAGACATGACGGTCTCAGAGCTGCACGCGGTGATGACCGGCGGCTTCGCCACGATCGCTGGTGGCGTGCTCGCCGGCTATATTCAGATGGGAGTCAATCCCGGCCACCTGATCGCCGCCAGCGTCATGTCGGCGCCGGCGGCACTGGTGATCGCCAAACTGCTCTACCCCGAGACCGAGCAGTCGGTGACCGCTGGCGATGTCGAGATTCCGAGAGTACAAACTGCCGACAACGTGGTGGAAGCTGCTGCCAACGGCACGACCGACGGGTTGAAGCTGGCGCTCAACGTCGGCGCCATGCTGATCGCCTTCATCGCCCTGATCGCGGTGCTCGATTCGATCCTCGGATTCTTCGACGGCATCATCGACGGCCGTATGCTGGGCGGTGCGGCCATCGAGTACGAGCGGGCCGGCAAGACCATCACCGAGTACGCGGGCTACTTTCCGGGCAGTATGAAGACGCTGTTCGGCACCCTGCTGGCTCCACTCGCTTTCGTCATGGGCGTGCCCTGGGTCGATGCTGGAGCGGTCGGCAATCTGTTGGGCATCAAGATGACGGTCAACGAGTTTGTCTCCTACGGCGTGCTATCGCAGTACATCGCCGCCGGCGAACTGCAGCCGCGGTCGGAGATTATCGCCACCTATGCCCTATGCGGGTTTGCCAATTTCTCGTCGATCGGCATTCAGATCGGCGGCCTCAGCGCTCTCGCTCCCGAGCTGCGCCCCGTGCTGTCGAAGATCGGCCTGAGGGCGATGTGCGGTGGGGCTCTGGCGTCGTTCATGACTGCTACGGTGGCTGGCATTCTGTCCTAGCCGACGTGCCGAGCGGCGGTTATCCGCTGCTCGAGCCGTTACTCGCCATCCGCCAGCACGGCTTCAGCGGCGATAGCTGTCGCCTGCAACAGTCTGTGGCGAGCCTTGCCGTCGGAGAGCTGCGCTTCCAGGAGCTGGCGGTACGCTCTTACCATCTCGACTCGTTGTGAGTGGTCGAGAGCCGAGACCTCGGCATAGGGTCCAAGGCTCGACGTGGCTCGCAGCAGCCGCAGGAGCCCAGCATGGGCCAGCAGCGAGATCCAGCCCGGAGGCAGCTCGAGAGTGGCGAGGAAGGCCATCATCTCGACGCAGTGGCTGATCCAGGCCTCGCGCCGGCGTTCGGCGGGCCAGTGTAGCCAGCCGTCGGAAACCGTGCCGGGCTGCATCCGCTTGCGCCAGTCGGCTCCCTCGATCCGGATCAGCTCGCCTTGCCAGGCCAGCTTGAACATCCAGATCGCCTCCGCCGCGAAGTCATGGCTCGAATTGGGCTGCAGGCCACCGCTGGCCCGCGCGGCGTCGGTGCGGATCAAACCTCGGAACGCCAGGGCGTCAAAGTGCTCGACGAGGTAGGTGGCGAGTCGCCCCAGGGGGCCGCCGCGAAGCGAAGGAGCATGGAACCGGACACCTTGCGAGGTACCGAACGTCAAGGCGTCACCGAACACCGCGGCGGCTGCCGGGGCCTGCTCGGCAGCACGGACAAGGCGTTCGAGGGTATTCGGCAGCAGCAGGTCGTCGTGAGACAGCAGCATGAACCAAGCGCTGGACACCCGTCCCATCAGCCATCGGCAATTGCCGATCCATCCCAATCTTTGCGGCTGGGCAACGATATCGAAGCGTGGATCCCCGGCGAATCCCCGGCATTCTTCAACCGACGCGTCGTCCGATCGGTCGACGGAGACGATGATAGAGAGCTCGGTGAAGCTCTGCGCCTGCAGCGACTCGAGCGTTTCGCTGACGAAGCTCTCTGCGTTGTATACCGGGACCCCTACGGTAACGGCAGAGGGGAGAGGCATTAGAGGCTCGCGGTTACCAGGGCCGGTGATCGAGCTGCTGCACCGAGGCGCTCGCCAAGCTCGACGGCGAAGGTCGGCCCCAGGGTGTACTTGCCGGTGTTGATCGAATGAAAGCGGCCTTTCGAGGTAATGCCGACGTCAGCTCGCGCATGGAGCTCGCTCTCGTGGCGGTCGATGTCCAAGTGGTTGGCCCAGGCGAAGATCTGGCGTCCTTCGACCTGAATCGAGGCTCCGTCTCCTAGATCGAGCGCCTCGAGCGGAGGATATATGGCGCCGAGCGCCGACAGCGACTTGTGGATCAGCTCACTACGCGCCGGCTCGATGGGCTCCTGGGGGGGCGACTGCGGAACGAGGTCTTCCGACACGGCGGCCAAGCAGGCGGGGTACCACGAGAGGTAGATCTTGCCCGAGGGATAGGTGACGATGTCCCCGAAGGGGCCGAGGACGACCGTGGTCGAAAACGCATGCTCCCAGCGCGCCCCGTGAATCATGATGCCGTATTTGAAGCGGTGCAGCCAGCGTCGGTGCGGAGTGATCCCGGCCGTTGCGTCGATCGCGAGACGACCGTCCCACAGCGTATTGACCGCGTGCTCATAGCTGGCTTCTATGGCCTGGCCACCTTGGGAAACGTCGATACGGACAGCGTGTTGGGAGGGATCAGCGGCGAGGACTTCGGTGCCTGCGATGAAGCGGATCGAACGGCACCGCGAGACGGCAGCTCGAAGGTCCCTGGCCAGGGCTTCAGCGTCGACGGCACGCTCGAGGGTCTGCCAAGCGGCTGGAATCTGTTCGGCATCGAGTTTGGCGGAGGGTGGGTCGATGCGTGATAGGACCGGCGAGGCTCCTCTCGGCAGGCCGAGATACGCTTCGCCGCGAGCGTAGAGCTCAGTGATTCGCCGAGCAATGAACGCGAATTGCTCCTCGATATCCAGAGCGTTGAGCAGAGACTCGCGGTGTAGCGAGTACACGAACGGAGTCGACAGATCCGGCAGCTGCCAGCTCGATCCAAGCCATCGGCGTAGGTACGGTAGGAAGTTGAACGCCGCCTCGATCATCATTTGGGCGGTTTGACGCGAAGGATCGTTGCTGTAGACGAAGCCGAGATGGATCTTGCCTTCGTTGAAGCCGCTGGCGCCCATCATTGGCTGCGCCGAGCGATCGAAGAGGTCCACTTGCCAGCCTCGGTGGGCGAGCTCGAGTGCGCAGCACACACCCTGGATGCCTGCTCCCAACACCGCAACAGAGCCAGTCGCCGCCGTGCGGGAAAGGCTCGAGGGTTCCCGCAAGCGTTGGATACCTGCCATCGACAGCAGCGAGGCTACCAGAGTCCGCTCCGCCAGAGCATTCCCGCGGACCATAAACCCTGATGGTTTTTGGTCTTTGACCCAGTAGAATTCAGACAGCTGTGAGAGCATTTCTTGTCCAAGCTCAATCCACCGGAATCCCAGGCGAAACCCACGGCTCGTCTCCTGATGCGATCTGATCGACTATCGCGGCAACGGCCTGTATCGCGACAACGGCCTGCAATGCGGCACTGGAATGGTGCCAGACTTTGCGTCGAGGGCTTCTGCAGGCTTTGGGCGCTGGTGCTCTTCGCTTCGCTGGGACTCATCGCTTCGCCGGTACTGAGCCAGACCGCGCAATTTCGTCCCGCGGTCAACGCGCAGGTCGCCGCGGCCCGCAAGGTGGCGCCAGCGTTGGGCGTTCATATTCTTGAGCTGGCCAGCGGCGAAGCCAAGTACACCTACAATGCAGATACGCGTCGCATCCTGGCCTCGAACACCAAGATCATCACCTCGGCAGTGGCGCTGGACCGTTTGGGACCGGCATATTCCTTCGAAACCGAGATCCTGGTGCGTGGCGAGCTCGTCGACGGAACCCTGAACGGAACCTTGGCGGTGCTCGGCGGCGGCGATCCTAGCCTGTCGGGCCGGCACTATCAGGGCGATCCTTATGGACCGTTTCGGGAGTGGGCTGCCGCGCTCGAACAGGCCGGGATTCGGCGTGTCGAGGGCGATCTGCTGCTGGTCGACGGCATCTTCGACGATGAGCTGGTGCATCCCGACTGGCCGAAGGACCAGCTCAGCCGCTGGTACGAGGCACCGGTATCGGGTCTTTCTTTCAACGACAACTGCGTGCTGGTGAAGGTGAACCCTGGAGCTCTGCCAGGCCAGAAAGCGCGCGTCGAAACCGTACCCGAGCTGCCCATTTTCGAGGTAGAGAGTAGCGCCACGATCACGAGTCGTGCGAACCAGCAGTGGTTGAAGATCGATCGTCGAACGACCCCGGGCGAGGAGCATGTGCTGACGGTAGCGGGTCGACTCTATCGCCGTAGCGAGCCCCGCGACGCGTGGGTGACGGTGGCAGATCCCTTGGCTTACTTTGGCGTCGCGCTGCGCGCGGCGTTGATCGAAGAGGGGATCTTCGTGACCGGACGAATCCTGGCGTCCGAGCGTCTGCCGCGTGATGAGCGGGTGTGGCGGCGGGTCACGACCCATCGCAGCGATCTGCTGACGATTCTCGAGGTGGTCAACAAACGCAGCCAGAATTTCTATGCCGAGAGCGTCCTGAAGCTGCTGGGAGCCGAGATGTGCGGACGCGGCAGCTGGAGCGAAGGCCTGAAGGTCGCCCGCGAGCTGCTGAGCGAAGTCGGGATTCCAGACGGCAGCTACCGTCTCGCCGATGGCTCGGGAATGAGCCGCAACAACACCTTCACGCCCGAGCAGCTCACCCGGCTGCTGCGGCACATGTACTTCCATGAGTGGGGCAAGGAGTACCTCGCGACGCTGCCGGCCAGCGGCGAGCGCGACCTGAGCTGGCGCAAGCGGCTGGCGAGCTCTCGCTACCGCGGGCGAGTGCGCGCCAAGACGGGCTACCTGAGCGGTGTTTCGACGCTTTCTGGCTATGCTACCGCCCGTTCGGGCAAGACCTACGCATTCTCGATTCTGCTCAACAGCATTCGTGGCCTCAACCAGGCCAAGACCGCCCAAGACCGGATCGTTCGAGCCTTGATCGATCACGGATGACCCGCCGATGGATGTTCCACCAGCTGCTGCCAAAGCGAGAGCTATCGAGACCGGCTTGGCGCGGTGGACCCTCGGCTGTCTCGCTATCTACTTCCCGGCTGAGACCTATGTCTCGCAGCCCGAAGGTCTGTGGAGCCCGTTCTACCTGGTCGATCTGATCGGCATGCTGCTGCTCGGTTTTGGAGCTCGCCGCTCCCTGGCTGCACGACCTCGCTCAGCTCCTGCACTGCTCGGTTTTGGCTATGCCTGGGCGACGAGCAACGGGTGGCGGGCCACCTCCTGGCGCTCCCTGGCGGTAGCGGACGGCGAGCCGCTGACGTTCGCGATCTGGGAGCTGTGGGCGGTTGGGTTCGGCACTGCGCTGGGCCTCGTCGGGTGCGGCGTCTGCCTTTGGCTGATCGCCCGGGCTGAGCCGTCGAGCCCGAGCGAGTAGCCTCTAGCAGGCGTCCCGTGACAGGTGTCTCGCAACAGACCTGCCGAGACGCAGCTCGATAGCGCTACGAGATCACGCCATGCTTGCGCCCGACCCTCACAAAGGCTTCGACAGCGCGCTCCAGATGCTGCTGACTGTGGCCGGCTGAGATCTGGACGCGGATGCGGGCCTTGCCCTTGGGAACGACTGGGAACGAGAAGCCGATGACGTAGATGCCTTCATCCAGCATGTCCGCCGCCATATCGCCGGCCAAGCGTGCGTCGCCGAGCATGATGGGAACGATCGGATGCTCACCGGGGGTGATGTCGAAGCCGGCGTCGGTCATGGCGCTGCGGAAGTACTCCGTGTTGGCGACCAGCTGATTGCGCAGCTCTGTGGTCTCGCTCAGGATCTCGAGACAGGCGAGGGAGGCGCAGGTGATAGTCGGCGCCAGCGTGTTCGAGAAAAGGTAGGGACGCGAGCGTTGCCGCAGCAGATCGATGATCTCTTGCCGTCCCGCGGTGAAGCCGCCCGACGCACCCCCCAGCGCTTTACCCAGTGTGGAGGTGATGATGTCGACACGGCCTTCGACGCCGCAATGCTCCGGCGTGCCGCGTCCGGTGGGGCCGAAGAAGCCGGTGGCGTGGCATTCATCGATCATGACCAGCGCGTCGTAACGATCAGCGAGATCGCAGATCTCGCCGAGGGGAGCGATGTTGCCGTCCATCGAGAAGACGCCGTCGGTCGCGATCAAGCGGGTGCGGGCGTCCTGCGTTTGCTCGAGGATACGCTCGAGCTCGCCCATGTCGGCATGGGCGTAGCGGTGGCGCTGGGCCTTGGAAAGGCGAATGCCGTCGATGATCGAAGCATGGTTCAAGGCGTCCGAGATGATCGCGTCCTCGGGACCGAGCAGCGTTTCGAACAGTCCGCCGTTGGCGTCGAAGCAGGCCGCATAGAGGATGGTGTCGTCGGTACCGAGGTAGCTTGCGATCGCCTCCTCGAGCTGCTTGTGAATCGTCTGGGTGCCGCAGATGAAGCGCACGCTGGAGAGGCCGAGCCCCCAACGCTCGAGGCCGTCCTGAGCGGCCTTGATCAATCGCGGATCGTTGGCTAGTCCGAGATAGTTGTTGGCGCAGAAGTTCAGAACTTCATGACCTGCCACCGAGATCTCTGCTGACTGCTGAGTTTCGATCACTCGCTCGTCTTTACGCAGACCGGCGTCCGCGATCTCTTTCAGTGTCTGCTGCAAACGTTGCTGAACGTCACCGTACATGTTCGGTTCTCCGCGAAAAGTGCACGCAGCGCCCGGGCGGTCGAGGGCTGCGGTGAGGCCGTCCGAGACGGCTCAGGAGTAGCGTTGGCGGATATTGGGCACCAAGTATTCATCGAGCGCCCGCTGCAGATCATATTGCGGCTCGAAGCCCCATTCCTTCCGCGCCAGACTATCGTTGACGTCGGCGGGCCAGGAGTCGACGATCGCCTGGCGTTTGAGGTCGGACTCGAAACGAATCTCGGCATTCGGGAACGCGCCCCGCACGAGGTCGGCGAGCTCACCCGCGCTCGGGTTGAAGCTACGGATGTTGTAGACGTGAGTCGATAGCGCCTCGGCGGGCGCCTTCATCAAGTCGAGCAGGGCATCGATGCCGCTTGGCATCGCCATGAAAGGGATACGGGTATCGGCCCTTACGAAACAGCGGTACGGCTGTCCTTGAGCTGCGGCGTGGAGCATCTCGGGAGCGAAGTCGCTGGTGCCGCCCGAGGGTACGGTGAAGGCCGAGATCAACCCCGGAAAGCGAATGCTGCGAAAGTCGACTCCCAGGCTGTCGGCCTCTGCTGCCAACTGGCGATAGTGGTGAGTGAAATATCGCCCGAGGTGCTCGCAGTAGAGTTTGTTGCAGCCGTACATGGTCGTCGGCATGTTCCAATCCTGCTCGGCAACCTCGCCGGCGGACTGTTTGGTCTCGAGGTCTGGCAGGCCGTAGGCAGCGATCGAGCTCGGGAAGAGGAAGCGCACCTGCTGGCCATGCCAACGCGACTGTTCGACCGCTAGTTTGAGTAGGTTCAGGGTTCCTTGGACGTTGACCTCGTGCGCGGTCTCGGGAGTGAATTCGGAGCGGGTCGACAGCAGTGCCGCGAGATGGAATATGGCGTGAATCTCAAACTCGCTGACCAGACGCTCCAGCATCCGACGGTCGAGGATGTCGCCGACGATCGTCGCCGTGCAGAGTCGCGCGATCTCGGCATCGAGCTCGCGGATGTCGAGTGCCAAAATGTCGAAACCGTCGTTTTCCGACAGCCGCTGGATCAGCCCGTG
The DNA here is from genome assembly GCA_039030415.1 of Acidobacteriota bacterium. Lineage (GTDB taxonomy): Bacteria > Acidobacteriota > Thermoanaerobaculia > Multivoradales > J023 > JAAELT01. Next base: position 16,435 of record JBCCEE010000031.1, on the reverse strand, counting down.
ACCCATCTCGCCATTTGCTCCGGTGACCAGCACCACGGACTTTCTCGACATAGGACTCCTCGAGAGAATTGACCGGTGGGATATGAAGCGCGTGTTTACCAGATGGGTAGAGACACTGCAACAGCCGGCTGGTTCAGAGCCCTGGAAGCCGAGGCGATCCGCTCAGCGATCGAGAAGCCCGGATAACGATGCGAGACGGCGCCCGCGTCTTGCCGCTGCGAACGATTTGGTTGCCGGACGCCTCTTCTCGCGCCCTCTCCTGCGCCCGCAGCGGCAGCAATCGCTAGCGAACGTGCTCGAAGTGGATCGTGACGCGGGTGTCGAACGCGATCGGGATACCGTCCCGCCGAGCCGGTCGGTAGACGGAATCGCGCGTCGCTCTGATCGCTTCGCGTTCGAAGCCATAGCCGTATTCCGGGCCGATTTGTTCGGCTCGGGTCACCCGACCGTTTTCGTCGATCGTGACGTCGAACTCTACCGTCGCCCGAGATTTGTTCAGCCGGCGCGCCATGCTCGGATACCGTAGCTTCGGTCGATGCACCAGGACCGGCGGCTCGATAGATGGCGGTGCCGGCGCCGCGGCGGCCTCGACTTCCAAGGGCGCTTGCGGCGGCTGCGGTGGTACCACGTCGACCGCTGGAGCCGGCGAAGCAGGAGGCTCGACGGCAGGCGTTTTTACCGGGACCGCGGGCACCGGCTCACTCGGCGGCTCGGCGTCGGGTGGCTGAACAGCAGGAGGCTGGGGCTCGGGTGGCTGTGACGATACCTCTGGCTCGGCGGGTTGCGGTGGCTTTGGCTCGGGTGGATGAGGCTCGGGTGGCTGAGGCGCCGCTGGCGGCTCAGCGAGTCGCCTCGTCTTGTCGGGGAATGAGGGTTTAGACGGTGCTGGCCGAGGTGGGGCCGGTGGCGCGGCGGACGGGTACGGAGGAGGACTCGGCGGAAAGTCCAGGTCGCTGCTGCGCTCTGGATGGCGCTCGAGCCGCTGCGGGGCAGTGCCGTCGATCGTATCGGCGTCCTCAGCCTCTTCCCGGGCTTCCTCCTCCCGAGCTTCCTCCTCGTCAGGAGTCGCGGGCGTTGCCTCGATCGACGGAGTGAGACTCCAACCCGGAGCGAGGGCGGTGACCAGCAGCAGAGAAAACCCTCCAGCGATCAGGAGGCGGCGCGGCGAGGGGTTACCCTGGAGGCGCTGAGGCTCCAACAGGCGATGAACCCGCTGGCCGAGCTCGCTCTCGTGCCCCGCGATACCGGGTGAAGGGAAGAAGCGCGGTTTTGCTACCACCCAGCCAGCGACTTCGGTCAGACACCGGGCGAGCTCGTTGGCGTTGTCAGTTTGGCGTACCGCCCAATCGTCGCAGAGTAGCTCGGACAGCTGGCGTAGTCGACGCACGGCGAGTCGGTTGAGAGGCTGGAAAGGGAACAGGCCAGCGATCAACAGTGCGGTCAGCTGCCACCAGGGATCTCGGCGCAGCAGATGAGCGAGCTCGTGTGACAGCAGGGTGCGCTGCTGGTCAAGAGACAACTCCTCGGTGACCCGTGGCGGCACGCAGATTTCCGACTGGCCGAGTCCGAGGGCGATCGGCACCGTCACCCGGTTCGAGGTGCTCAGGCGGACTCGCCGTCGGCACTGAGCGTCTCGGCAAATCTCAGCGAGCAGCTCAGGCAGCGGCCCCTGGTTGAGGGGAGTCCGATCTCGCAGCTGTCGTCGATGCAGCCATCCCTGCCGAGCTAGAGCGAGCCAAGAGGTCAGCACGCTCAGCAGCCAAACGAGCAGCAGCCCGTTGAGCAGATCGGGGTTACGGATCGCCAGCGCCGAGCCGCTGGACCGAGCAGCTTCAGATCCTGTCGACTGCGCTTCTAGCGAGGCGTGGGACGGGACGGGGCCGGCGATCGAATCCGTGGTCGGAGCGACGGTGATCACCGGTTCGAGACCCGTCGCCTCGACCGGTGCTTGCGAGAGCGTCCAGGTGCCGGCCACAGGTTCTAACGGGCCAAGCAGCTGCAGGGTGGCGGTGAGCACTCCGCTGAGCAGTGCGCCTTTCCACAGCGCCTCCATGAGGCCTGGGCGGTCTCCCAGCCAGCGCTTACCGATTCGGCCCGTCGTCAAAACCCAAGCGACGCTCAGGAACAGCGTGCTGTGAAGTCCATAGGTTAGAAGCCAGCACAGTAGCCAAGCAGAAACGGTGTCCGGGTTCGCGTCGTTCAACATGACTCTTCCTCCTTGGCGGTAATGGCGGCTTTGAGTCGCTCCAGCTCTTTGGGATCGAGGTCGTGCTCGGCCAGCAGGTGGCTGACGAAGGCGGTCGTATTGCCATGAAACAGCCGATTCTTGAGCTCCGCAACCATCGACTGCCGTACCTCGCTCTCACTGATCCGAGGCGCGTAGATGAACTTGCGGCTTTCCTTACGGTGCGTGACCGCGCCTTTCTTCTCCAGCTTGGTGAGCATGGTGGCGACGGTAGTGGGAGCCAGGCCCCGCTCTTCGTGAAGCGCCGCGTGAACTTCGGATACCGCCGCTTCACCACGGTGCCATAGGACTCGCATGATGGCGAGCTGGAGATCGCCCAGGCGATATTGCGTTGAATCTCGAGTTTCTCGGAACACGTGGTCTCCCAGCTGTTACATACCGGCTGTTGTCTGGCGGCTGTTATCTGCCGGCTGTTGTTCGTTTCAGAAGCAACTCCTACCAAGATAGTACTACCGCAGTAGTTTTAAAGTCAAAGCCACTACTCGGCTTTCCTCGAGAGATTGATATGAATCTGAAGGTAAGATAGAGGAATGCCAGTGTCTCAGTCGCGCCAACGGCGCGAGCTCTTATGGCGGGGGCTCGTTTATCTCCCCATCTTTTTGCTGCTCGTCTTCCAGGTCTTCGAGGCCAAGAAGAGCTCCGACAAGCAAATCGGCATCACGGTAGAACCGCTCGGGGAGCACACCCAGATCGTCGCCGTCAAATCCGAGGGACCCGCCGCGCTCGGCGGGCTCCGGGCCGGGGATGTCATGCTCGAGGTGGACGGTCGTGCGATCCGTTCGATGGTCGACTATGGGCTGGCGGCTGGGCGCTTCGAGCGTGGCAGGGAAGTCGACTACCGCATCCATCGCGGTGGGGAAGAGTTGACTCTGACCGTTTCGCCAGGCATGGCGATCGATTGGTGGCCACTGTTGCTCAACGCGCTGTTGGTGGCCGGTTTCGGGTCGATGGGTTTACTTTCGATCGCCAAGCGTCCCGGCTCGCTGCCGGCAGATCTGCTCTACTGGCTGTTCGTGCTGGCGGCGGTCGAGATCGCTCAGCCGTTTCAGGTCATCGGCGCTCCAGTGTTGGCGGCGGTGACGACGGCTGCGGCGTTTTTGCTGGCAGGGGCGCAATTCAGCACCATGCTGCATCTGGCAGGAGTCATCCCAGAGAAGCAGCGCTGGCTGAGACGTCGACCCTGGGTCATTCCTCTCCTCTATGTCGTGGGCTTCGGGCTGGGTACCTTCGCAACGGTGACCTATCTGCTCGAAGCCGTTTGGCAGCTCGATCTCCTGCCTTGGAGCTTCGCCTTCGTGCGAGGGCCCATGAATCGCGTCTGGCTGTTGACATGGGCGATCCTGATGATCGCCTTCCTGAGTCTGCCGGCTTTGCGACATCCGACACGCCAGGGGCGCAGGCAGGCTGGCTGGGTGCTGCTCGGCGCGCTGCCCTGGTGCCTCTTCATGATCGTCTACAACGGGCTGATTGGCTTGGGGCGCGAGGTTCCCGCGTGGCTCGAAGTCACCTGGTTCTGGCGGGTTTCGCTGGTGCCGCTGCCGATCACGGTGTTTATCGTGCTTCAGATGCAGTCGATGATCCAGAACACCCTGGTGCTGCGGTTGGCCAGCAAGCTGCAGCATGCCGGCTCGGTCGAGAAGATCTCCGAGATGATCAGTCGAGATCTGAACCTTGCCTTCAACACTCAGTGCAACTATGTGTTCTTTCGCGACGATTCGAACAGCGATCTCACGTCGGTGCATTCGTCCGGAGCGCGGGTCGGCGTAGGCAATATTCCCGAGAGTTTCGAGATCCTCAGGCTAGCTGACCGCAGCGGCGAGGCCCTGGCGTTCCCCAACGGCCTGGCGGAAGACTTGCCGGCCAGCGAGGCTCAGTGGCTGCGGCGGTTGCGAGCCAAGCTGATCGTGCCGGTGATGGCGACGGACCAGCACTTGATCGGTTTGTTGATCCTGGGCGAGAAAGCCTCGGAGGAGCCTTACACCGACCACGACCTCGAGATAATCGGGGCGCTCACCGGCCAAATTGCGCTAGCCTACGAGAACATCGGTCTGCACTTCCAGGTCGACGAGCAAGACCGCGTTCAGCGCGAGATGCTGAATCGCTTCGAAGATCAGGAGATCTTCCTGGTCAAGGAATGCTCGATTTGCGGCCGCTGTTACGACAGCAGCGACGAGACCTGCGCCAAAGACGGCGCCAAGCTGTCGTTGACCCTACCGATCGAGCGCAATATCGACGACCGCTACCGGCTCGATCGTGTTCTGGGCAAGGGAGGGGTCGCGGTGGTCTATGCTGCCCGCGATATGCGCCTCGATCGGACGGTGGCGGTCAAAGTGCTGGCGCGCTCGGCGATGGACGCTCCCGACGCCTCGCGGCGCTTCGAGCGCGAGGCCCACATCGTCGCCAAGCTGGCGCATCCCCGGATCATCACCGTCCACGACTTCGGCAAGACGCGACACGGTTGTGCCTTCTTGGTCATGGAGTACCTCGAAGGGTCAACCATGGGACAGATCCTGCGTCGCGAGGGACCCTACGGTCCGGAATGTGCCGCCGAGCTGTTCGACCGCGTTCTCGATGGCCTTGGAGCGGCTCATCGCCGAGGGATCGTGCACCGTGACCTCAAGCCCGACAATGTTTTGATCTCTGGTGTCGGAGACTTGAACGTAGGCACCGGTACCGCCTGCAGCAGCGTCGAGCACTGGCAAGAAGGTACCGTCAAGCTGCTGGACTTCGGACTCGCCAAGTTTCATCCGCGGTCGGGGGTCGAGAACAGCGATCTCACCATGCCAGGCTTCGTCATCGGGACCCTGGCCTACATGGCTCCGGAGCAGCTCAGCGGCGAGGAGGCGGACGAACGCTCGGATCTGTTTGCGGTGGGTGTCATGGTGATCGAAGCCTTGTCGGGTCGGAAACCGTTCCGCGGCCGCACGCCTGGGCAAGTTCTGAGCTCGATCCAGAAGAGCGAAATCGAGATTCCGGGTAACAATGGTGCGACGGGGCAGATCCGCGATGTGCTTGGGCGTTGCCTGGCTTACGACGCAGCGGATCGATATCAGTCCGCGGTCGATCTGCGCTCGGCGTTGATTCCCGCGATGCGCTCTTACGCGACAAAGCTCAAGGGTGCACCGCAGCCTGTTAGCTAGCTCCCTTCCCAAAACAGTGCTCGTGACCTGGAGGTCGCGCTGGTGGAGCGAGCACGGGCGAGGACTGTGTGAGCAGAATCCGCGGTGGCCGTGCCCATAAAGCTCTTTATCCGAGAAGTTTGAGCTGCACGTTGGCGCCGAGGCGAGTTTGCGAGCCCGCGCGCAGCCCATCCAGCGCGACCGTCTATCGATCATTCTTGGATGGAATCCAGCTAGACCGCATCGCACGCGGGAAACAGCGCTGCAGGGCGATCGAGTCGGGAACCCGGTACTCGTCCTGTAGGTCCGATATGATCAGATCTACGGCCGCGGGGGCACGTTGAAAGGGAGCTCGGCGATGACCAAGATGAGGGGTTTCGCGATCAGAGGCGTACTCAAGTACGTCAAACACTCGGATTTCCCGGGGGGAGTTCCAGCGCTGGCCAAGGGCCTGTCGCCTGACGTAGCGGCCACCTATGAGAACGAGATTCAGCGCGGCGAGTGGTATCCGTACCCGGTCTACGAAGAGATGCTCAAGGCGGTCTGTGACCGGATTGGAACCGGCGAGCCCGAGTTCATGGCTGAGGTTGGACTTTTCACGTCGCAGTTTGAAGGCAACACGATGTTCGAGCTGTTCTCCGGCCAGACTACGGTCGAACGGTTGCTCAGAAACGCCGCGCCGCTATGGCAAATGTACTGCGATACGGGCGCCTTCGAGACCGAGGTCGGAGACGGGACGCTGAAGGCGATTCTGCGCGGATTCCCGGATATCTCGCCGTACCACAGCAACCTGCTTCCCGGCTGGATCCGGGGAATGGGGAAGGCGGCCGGCGCCTCGTCGGGGACCGTGACGATGCAGACGATCTTCAGTCGCGGCGAGGACTGCTGCGTCTACCACGCGACCTGGAAGTAGATCAGAGCTTCTGCGGGCCGACGGACATCGCGAAGTCCTTGGCCGAGACCTTGACGCTCGAACCCTTGGGGATCGGCCAGCCGTCGAGCTTGAGCCAGCCGACGTTGAACGATTCGTGCGGATTCAGCGTCGGGATAACGAGTTGCTTGGCTTCACCCTCGGGGCTGACGATGTCGACGACCACTTCGTGCAGATGCTTGTCCGAGGTATTGGTGAGGCTGATGACGATACCCTGACCGACCGTCGACTCTCTTTGACCGACCGAGATCGGCGGCTCGAGAGCACAGGCGTAGAGGAGTAGACAAAGCACGGCGGTGGACAGGCTAGAGATCATGCGGCGCATTGGGGTTCCTTCTCTGGTGTCATTCCAGCATGAGCGGCTAACGGGTCTGTTGAATATTGGTCTGTTGCATACTGGTCTGCCGAATATTGGTCTAACGCCCTGCGACTTCACTGAAGACTCGGTCGAGCACGTCGAGCCCGAATTCGACATCGTCTGAAGTGATGCACAGCGGCGGCTTGATCCTCAACACGTTGCCGTAGAGTCCGCCCTTGCCGAGCAAGACTCCCAAGTTGCGCGCCGCCTCCAGCACCTCGGCGGTTTCTGAGGTGGCGGGTTCCTTGGTTGCGCGATCGCGCACCAGCTCGACGCCCAGCATAAGCCCGAGGCCGCGCACGACGCCGATCAGGCGCTGGCGTTCGGCGAGTCGCTCGAGCCCGGCCTTGAGCTGACCGCCAACGATCCTAGCGTTCTCCTGCAGGCCGTCTTCTTCGATGGTCTCCATCACCGCCAGCCCGGCCGCCATGGAAACCGGATTGCCGGCGAACGTATTGAAGTGGATGCGCTGGGCCAACGGCTCGGCGATCTCGCGCCGAGTGGCCACCGCAGCCAGCGGAAAGCCGCCTCCAATGCCCTTGGCCATGGTCACCATGTCCGGAACGACGCCGAAGTTCTCAAAGCCCCAATAGTGGTTGCCGGTGCGGCCGAAGCCGGTCTGTACCTCGTCTGAGATGCACAGCCCACCGTGCTCGCGCACCGTAGCGTAGGCGCGCTCGAGGTAACCCGGAGCGCCATAGGTCGTGCCGCCTACGCCCTGGATCGGCTCCGCGATGTAGGCCGCGACGTTGCCACAGGTGGTGAAGCGTACGAGGTCGGCGACGTCGTCTGCACTGCGCTCGGCGATCTCGTCTGGGCTGCCGTCGAACGGGCTGCGGTAGGGGTCGGGGCAGATCGCATGGTGGATGCCGTCGCCGTGCGGAATCGGATACTTCCAAGTATGGTGCGAGGTCAGACCGAGAGCGGTAGCGACGCCGCCATGGTAAGCATTGCGCACTGCGATCACGTCGCGATTGCCGGTGAACAGCCGTGCCATGGTGATCGCCAGATCGTTGGCTTCGCTGCCGCTGTTGAGGAAGTAGACCGTGTCGAGCTCCGGCGGCAGTTTGGACAGTAGCTTCTCGGCCAGCCGCGGCAGGGTTGGGTGGAGGTAGAGGGTGGTGGCGTGCTGTAAGCGCGACACCTGTTCGATGACCCGGGCCGTGACCTTGGGATGGCAGTGGCCGCACGAGACGGTCGCGATGCCGGCGATGAAATCCAGGTAGCGCCGGCCGGTCTCGTCGAAGAGGTACTGCATGTGGCCGTCCGTGATCATCAGCGGCTGCTTGTAGTAGGTGAACACAGCAGGATTGACCGCCTGGCGCCTCAACGCCAGCACTTCCTCGGCGGGTGGACCGTCGTAGGGCCGGGGGCGGTGATCACACGGTGGCATCTGTGGCATTGTGAGAGTGGCTGATTCGCTCATGACGGTCTCCTGGAAAGAAGGTGTCTCAGGCCGGATTGTAACAGTCCGGGATCGAGTCGGCCTGCCCGTTCCTTGGCGCTCTGACACCCTGGCCGGGCTGCTGTTCTCTTGATTTTAGGGATAATCCAAGGGATCGTGGCGGGTTCTCCTCAGAAGCAGGGGCGCTGGAGGGACCTGTGCGCATTCCGAACGGAATATCGTTCGCATCCCTTTCGTTCTCATGGACGTAAGGTGTTGGATGAAACCACAGGAGGTTCCATGTTCGACCCCATGTACCTACTACTCGTCGCTCTGCCCACCATGGTGCTGTCCATGGGTGCGTCGGCGTTGACCAAATCGACCTTCAAGAAGTATTCCCGCCAGCGTGCATCCACCGGTCTCACCGGTGCGGAAGCTGCCCAGCGCATGTTGGATCGCGCCGGCATTACCGACGTCAAGGTCGTCGCTACCCGCGGCTATCTGTCGGACCATTACAATCCAATCAACAAAACCCTGGCGCTATCGGAAGCCACCTATGCTCAGCCCACGGTCGCTGCGATCGGCGTCGCCTGCCACGAAGCCGGGCACGCGATTCAGCACGCTCGGTCGTACGCTCCGTTGTGGGTTCGATCGGCTCTGGTGCCGGTCGCGGGCATCGGCTCCAACATCGGCCTCTACGCCATGATGATCGGCCTGGGATTTACCTGGACCGGGCTCGTCGGTCTCGGAGCGCTGCTGTTCTCAGCGGTCGTCGCCTTCCAACTGGTCACCCTGCCGGTGGAGTTCGACGCTTCGGCTCGCGCCAAGAAGCTGGCCTATGAGTATGGCCTGGTCAGCCAGCACGAGCGCGAAGGCGTGTCGAAAGTGCTCAACGCTGCCGCGATGACCTACGTCGCCGCCGCCGCTTCGTCGATCCTCACCCTGCTCTACTTCTTGTATCGCGCGGGGCTCCTCGGCGGCAACCGCAACAATTGAGCCGCTCGCCAGAAAATCTGGCGCAAATCACTGGGGATCGCGGATTGTAGTCTCTGCACCGTGATGAGACCCTGATTGAGGCAAAAACGCGGTTTCTGCAGCCTTCAGAGACCGCGATTGACGCTCAACCCGGCCCCCGCACCGTGCAGAGACCCCGATTGAGGCTAATTCCTGGTCCCTGCAGCCTTCAGAGACCGCGATCGACGAAAAAATGGGGTCTCTGCACCGTCAGGAACGTGCATTCGACGCTCGGACGAGCCCGGAAGACTTCCAAATGGGTCGACGCAGGCCGAGCGCAGCCCACCCAGCGCTACCGTCTTTTGACCATTCCAGGAGCGATCTAGCTGGAAGACGCGAGCCCGGCTGATATCCAGGCCGGCATATCGCTCGTGCTCTTCAGGTCCTTCCGTTGCTGCGTGGAAGGCCCGGGGCAGCCCCAATAGCGCAGGTGGCATTGCGAGCAGCCGATGCCCGAGCGCAGATCCTCGGGCGCGAGCAGTATCAGGTCGTCGCCTTCCTGGCGCAGGTAGTGACACTCTTTGAGCCGGGTCAGGATACGCGACAAAGTCTCGGGCTGAATCGAGAGGTGCGACGCCAGGGTGCTCTTGGGGATTGACAGACGAAAGCGCTTGGACCCCGACTCGCCACTGCTGCGCTCGAGCACGTAGGCGATCAGTCGCTGGGTGGCGTCGTGCAGGGTCAAGCGCTCGATGTGATCGAGCAGCATCTGCTGGCGCCGATGCAGGGTCATGATGACCCTTTGGCAGAGCTCGGCCGAATCATTGAGCAGCGAGCGAAAAACTCTGCGGTCCAAGGCGAGCAGATTACAGGCGCCGATCGCCTTGGCGTGCATGTCGTGCCGTGCGTCATCCAGCAGCAGCAGCTCTTCACCGAAGACTTCAGCTTCACTCACAATTACGACAACGGACTCGCGGCCCTCGGGAGACTGGCGGAACAAGGCAATTTGACCTTCACGCAGCACGTAGAAGCGCTCCGCCGGGTCGCCCTCACGGTAGAGCCACTGGCCATCGTTCAACTGGAGGTTGCGCGAGCTGACAACGAGCTCCACCAGGCGTTGCTCGCTCATCCCCTGAAACAGGAGGAGCTGGCGCAGGTAGTCAGAAGTGGGATTTCGACAAACCATGGCGCTATCGTGGTCGACGGAGCAGGCTCTACACATGTCCAGCGATTATGGGTAAGGCTCTAGCGGAATTCAAGCTTCTTAGCCTTGGTCTCCGATCTGCACCAACGACAGTGACCTCCTGCAGCGACTGCCGCAGGAGGTCTCGTTCTATCGCAGCGCGGGGGGATCCAATCGCAAGCGCCTGAGCCAAGCGATTTCTTCTAAAGCCAGGCTTCCGCTTGCGGATCACGACCCGTTACTAGAACTGTCCCCTGATCGACAGCCGCGCGTTGAGCGGTGCTCCTACGGTCGCCTGATGCGTGCTGTGCGAGTTGGGGAAGTAGAGCTCGTCGGTGAGGTTCTCGACATTGAGCTGAAGCCGCAGCGTGTCCGACAGGTTGTAGTAGGCCGCTGCATCGATACGGGTGTAGCTCGGCAGAACCGCGCTATTGCTGTTGTTGATGAAGCTCTCGTCCTGGTAGGTCAGACCGAGCCCAAAAGAGAACAGCTCCGAGACCCGGAAGCTGTTCCAGATCGAGAACATGTGCTCGGGCAGCTCGCGCGGGCGACGGACTCCGTCCGCCTGCTCACCATCCAGAAAGCTGTAGCCGGCTGAGATGAACCATCGATCCGATACCTGCCCTTGGAGCTGCAGCTCGACTCCATCGACCGTGGTTTCGATCACGTCGAACGTTGCGGCATCCGAATCTGAGACGACCGGCGACTCTTGCTCGATCTCGAAGACCGCGGCCGTCAGGCTCAGGCGCTGGCTGAAGTCCCACTTCACGCCCGCTTCCAAGTTGGCGAAGGTATTCGGATCCAGCCGATTATTGTCGCCATTGATGTTGGCGAACTGCTCGCCGCTGCGAGGAAGGAAGGACTCGCTGTAGCTGGCGTAGAGCGAGACGTCTTCTTTGGGTTTGAACACCAAGCCGAGGCGTGGCGAGATCTCTTCGTCCTTCCGCGACCGTGTATCGTTCGCGGGAACGTTGAAGACCTCGATATCAAAGCTGTCGAAGCGGGCACCGAGGGTTAGATCGAATTTTTCCGAAAGCTCGATCTCGTCCTGAACATAGAACGAGAACACTTCAATGCCGACGCGGGTATCGTCATTGAGATCCGTCGTGAAGCTGTTTCTCGTAGTCCGGCCGTCGGCCAGCACGCCGACGCCGTTGGTCAGATTGATGGGGCGCGTCGCCAGGAATCTGGCCCGGTCGGTGCTCGTGCCATCGGCAGCCGAAGTATCGAAGAACGAATTGAAACGATTCTGATCCGACGAGGTGTCGATGTACTCGGTGCCGAAGATCAGGGTGTGGCGAACGCTTCCGCTCTCGAGCTCTTTGATCAGGTCGCCCGACAGGATGGTGTTCTGGCGCTGAGTGATATCGACATATCCGTCGAGCTCCACGATGTTCGTCGATTGGTCGTAGCCGCTGGCGTAGAAGTTCTGATAGAGCTTGTCGTAGTCGCCATAGAACGCGCTGAAGTTGCCCTTGAGACTGTCTGAGAAATTGTGCTCCAGTCGCGCGCGTAGCAGGTGGGCCTCGAGCTCGTTGATGTTGAGATCTCGGTCACCGAACACGATGTCCTCGAGGGCTTCAACCGGGCGTCCGTCGTCCCCCGTAGGAATGCCGCGGTCCACGAAACGCTCGTGATCGGCATACTCATACGACAGATCGAGCGTCGTGTCGGGCGTCAGCTGAAACTTGAACGTGGGATTGATACCGATGCGATCACCGTCATAGAAATCGCGATGATTGTCGAGGCTTTCGTAGAAGGCGTTGATCCGGAAAGCCCGCGTGTCACTGGTGCTGAAGTTACTGTCGATTTGAACGCCGATCTCGCCCAGGGAATCGAAACCGACCTGGTAGCTCGAGAAGCTCTCGCCAATTCGACCCTTCTTCGTGACGCGGTTCAGAATACCTCCGGTGCCGCCGCGCCCGAAGAAGAGCGCATTCGGTCCGCGAAGAATCTCAACCTGCTCCAGGTTGTAGAGCGGGCGGTAGTACTGAACGTCATCGCGAACGCCATCGATGAAGAAATCAGCCGTTGAGCGCACGCCCCGGAAGACGATCGCGTCGCGGTGCCCTTCGCCCTGCGACGTGTTCACCCCAGGGGTGTAGCTGATGAGCTCGCCGATGCTCGTGAAGCCCTGTTCCGCAAGCTGGTCGGAGGTGGCGATTGAGAGGCTTTGGGGTACGTCGATGATAGGCGTCGGCGTCCTCAGAGCATTGACCTGATCGGTGTACAGGTACTTCCCCACGACGACGATTTCGTCCCGGGTGACCTCTTTAGCGTCAGCCTCTTTCTTCTCTTCAGAGGCGGTATCTTTCTCGTCCTCGTTAGCGGTCTGAGCTATGACGGCTGGCGCCGCCAGCGTTATGGAGAGCACGGCACTGAGTAACAGGTAAACAGATCGTGGCATGGTGTTGACTTCCGTTATGGTAAGAGAGGGATGGATTTGATGAGCAGTTTTGAGAGGTCGCTGGCAACAACTGGTATCGGGCTCCTCACCTGGAATCAGGTTCCTCATCAGTTCCGGTGTCGCTCGGTCGGATGCTCTACCGAGGCCGTCGAAGCAGATGCCCGCGCTGATATGGCGAGACACAGGGACGCGGCGAAGCGCCGCGCGGGTAGGCTAGATTGATTTATGAGGTGTACGATTTCCAGTCAATCGAGACAATTTCTCAATTGTGGACCGAAGCCTAGGTGTTTCGTCTTGGCTTGTCCTTGACTCGGATCATTGATCTAGATCAAGTGAAGCTGCGTCGACTCAGACCTCAGGGTTTGACGGGGTTCGGGCGCTGGTCACCTTCACCGCCGGGCTCTGGCTCATGAGTCGCTGTGCCGCGGCGGTCGTTGCCGGTTATGCTTCGTCAGCCTAAAGAAATACCCTCTGCAGCACGTTCGGCGCGCTGTTGAGCTCGAATCAACCAAGGAGTTTCCCGATGCAATCCAGTGACGACATCTTTGCCCGCTTGGCAGGCGAGGAGGATCAGACGCTCGATGAGCTGATCGAGCTGCTGCGGATTCCCTCCATCTCGACCGATCCGGCCTATGCCGACGATGTGGCTCGCTGTGCCACGGTACTCTTCGAGAAACTCGAGGGGCTCGGCTTTACGACCGAGAGCATGGATCTGGGCGGGCATCCGTTGATCTACGCTGAATGGCTGGGCGCTCCGGGGCGGCCGACGATCCTGTTCTATGGCCACTACGATGTACAGCCGGCCGACCCGATCGAGAAGTGGCGCAATCCGCCGTTCGAGCCGACGATCGAAGACGGCTTCATCTACGCTCGCGGGGCTACCGACGACAAAGCCCAGATGTTCAGCCACCTCAAGGCGGTCGAGGCGATGCTCGCCGAGCGCGGCAGCCTGCCGGTCAACGTCAAGTTCTTGATCGAGGGTGAAGAAGAGTCTGGAGGGCATTCGATTCTGAAATTCGTGCGCGATGACGCCGGCCACAAGCTCGCCTGTGATGCCATCCTGATCTCTGACTCCGACATGATCAGCCCGGAGCAGCCCCTGCTCTACTACGGGGTGCGAGGGATCGCCTACATGGAGCTCGAGGTGCACGGACCGAAAAGCGACCTGCACTCCGGCCTCTTTGGCGGTGCCGTCGCCAATCCTCTCAATGCTCTGAGCAAGATCCTCGCTGGTCTCACCGACTCCGACGGTCGTATTGCGATTCCGGGCTTCTACGACGACGTCTTGCCGCTGGCCGATTGGGAGCGCGAAGAAGCAGCATCGCTACCGCACGACGAAGCCAAATACTGCGCTGACCTCGGCATCGATACGACCTTTGGTGAGGCCGGCTTCACGACCCTCGAACGCATCGGCATGCGCCCGACCTGCGACGTCAACGGCATGTGGGGTGGCTATCAGGGGGCGGGTCAAAAGACTGTGTTGCCAGCCTCGGCAGGAGCCAAAGTGTCGATGCGCCTGGTGCCGAACCAAGACGCGTCGCGCATCGCCGAGCTCTTCGAGCAGCATGTGAAGCAGATCGCACCGCCGGGTGTGCGGGTTGCAGTGCGCTACCTGGACGGTGGCGACGGCGTGCTGGTGGACACCGAAGGGCCGATCGTGGAAGCCGCCATGGCAGCGATGGAGGACGAGTGGGGCAATCGCCCGCTACGCGCTCGCGGTGGTGGCTCCCTACCGGTCGTTGAAGTGTTTGCCGATCAGTTGGGAGTGCCGGTGATGATGCTCGGTTTCGGCTTACCCGGAGACGGCCTTCATGCTCCCAATGAACGCTATGGCCTGAGCCAGCTCTACGGCGGCATCCGCTCGGTGGTTAGGTTTCTGGATCGGATTCCTTAGCCGATTGGCTTGGGTTCTGCTTGCGTGCCAGAGCGAGCTCTTTGTGCCAAGCGCCCATCGCTACCTGGTAGTAGTTGTCGCTGAACCTCGTCCACTCTCCCATCGACTCCGGGAGCTTGAACAGCTTGCCGGTTTCATCAGCGGTCATGTCGGTGCCGAAGGTCTTGCGTGCTGCGGCTTCGACCTCGGCTAGGACCGCGAGCATGGCCTCGACGTCGGCGACGTCGGCCATTGGACCATGGCCCGGCACATAGAAGGTTTCGCGCTCGCGCATGGTGGCTCGAATGTTCTTCTCGAGCACCGAAGGCGTCGTGTCACGGAAGTTGGGGAACATACGGTTCCACAGCAGATCGCCATAGAACACGACGCTCGGGTCTTCGACCTCGATGGTGACATCGCTCTCGGTATGGCCGGCACGAGGTTCGAGCCGCACCTTGCGGCCGCCAAGGTCGATCGTCTCGCCGGCTTCAGCGTCGATGATCGACGCGGACTCATAGAGTGCAGTGCGGGCGCTTTCATCGCCGCGCCCCGAGTTTTGGCCACGATCTTCGAGCAGAGTCTCACGCGTTGCTTCCGTCATCCAGATGCGCGGTTTGTCTCCGTCGTGCGCGAAGCCGGTGACGCCATTGGCGTGATCGCCGTGGTAATGGCTGACCACCACGTCAGTCGGCCAGCGACCGGTGAGCTCCCGGGCCTGCTCGGCGGCCCACCGAGCGCCCTCGGCACTGGCGAAACTCTCGACGGCCAAGACTCCATTCTGACCCGCGATGATGCCACCGTTGCACAGCGTGGTCCAATCGTTGGCCTCGAGCGGTGTCGAGATGATCGCCCACACGCCGTCGACCAGCTGCTCGAGTCGCCCCCAGGGCTCCTCGGCGAGGATTTTGTTCCCGGATTCGGCCGCGAACACCTGACGCGTCACCGAGCCGGTCGCGGACAGCCAGAGCAAGTGGGCGCCGCAAGATCCCGCGCCGGCCAAGAAGCCACGGCGCGAGAATCCATCGGCCTCTGAAGTAGGGTGCTTTGCAGATTGGGGAGACTTCAGCTTGTTCATCAAATCGGCTCCTGTGAGCGATGTTGTAGATCCTTGGCGGACGCGTCAGGCTAAGGATACCAGGGGAGGCTAGCCCGACTCGCGCTGCTTTTTGCCTGGCTTGCCGCGCTTCTTTTTCTCGAGCATCTTGACCCGCTTTTTCCCTCTGAGCTTGGAGTGGCGGGGCTTTTCCTTGCGCGTCGGTTTGCGTTTACGCGGCGCAGAGCCGCCGGCCTTGGAGCCTGCGTCACGGCTGATGCGCAGGGCTTGACCGCAGACTTGGACGCTTTGCAGGTGCTTGTAGGTCTCTCGCGGCATGCCGTCCGGCAGCTCGACCAGGCTGAAGTTGTCGTACAGAGTGATGTGGCCGATGTGCTGGCCATCGAGCTCGGCTTCATTGGAGATCGCGCCGACGATGTTGCCGGGCTGCACGCCGTGGCTACGTCCGACCTCGATGCGGTAGCGCACCATGGGGATGTCGGAGTGCTCGCGTCGCCTGGGCTTACCTTCCTCTCGGCGGCGCTCGTCTCGGCGGCGCTCGTCTCGGTGGCGCTCGTCTCGGTGGCGATCCTCTCGGTAGCGGTCGTCTCGGTGGCGGTCCTCTCGGCGGTCCTCTCGATGAGCTGTATCGCGGCGCACGTGGCGTTCATCGTGGCGATCGCCGTGACGGGGCGGTCGGCGGGACTCGCTACGGTGGGGGCTACCGTGGCTGGTCGACGCCGTCGAGGAGCTGTCGCGAGGGGTGCGAAACGTTCGCGGCGTGCGCAGCGGACGCTCGCGCTGCACCAGGTAAGCGAGGGCTGAGGCTACCTGCGGCAGATCGACGTCCTGCTCGCGCTGATAGCTGTCGATGACCTTGTTGAAGAAATCGAGATCCTGCGTCTCGAGCGTTTCGGTGATTAGCTGCTTGAACTGAGTGACGCGACG
>JBCCEE010000030.1:0-35008 GCA_039030415.1 Acidobacteriota bacterium | reverse complement strand
GCGGATCGTACGGGCCTGATCAGCGATGGCACGAGTGATCGCCTGGCGGATCCACCAGGTAGCGTAGGTGGAGAATTTGTAGCCGCGGCGGTATTCGAACTTCTCTACCGCCTTCATCAGCCCGATGTTGCCTTCCTGAATCAGATCCAGGAACTGCAGTCCACGGTTGGTGTACTTCTTGGCGATCGATACCACCAGACGCAGGTTGGCGACGATCAACTCTGCCTTGGCGCGTTCGCATTCGGCTTCCCCGCGACGGATCTTGCTGATCGTCTTGGTGACGTCTTGGTAGTTGGTGCCATAACGCTGGGTGAGCTCATCGAGCTTGGACTGGTACTTCTCGATGCGACGCCCCTGCAGTGAGCGCAGCTCCTCGTTGGTCTCGCGGGTGTAGGCTTTCTTGGCTCGGCGCAGATCATTGCGCAGACGCGAGAACTCACGGTGGATATCGCGCAGCAGGGTCACCAGAGCGTTGCGAGTCTGAGCACTGAAATCGATCGAGCGGATGTCTTTGGCGATTTTTGCCAGCAGCCGGTCGATCTCGCGATCCCGCTCCTGGAACTTGGGGTCTTTTTCATCGACCCCCTTCTGCTGCTCGCGCAGCTCGCGGATCGCCAGATCCTGCTCGCTGATGCGGCGAAACGTGTTGAGGTTGGCTTCGATCCGTTTGCTCGATTTGGCGTCCAGGGTTTCGGCTGGCTCGCCGACGATCAATCCCTGAAGTACCCGTTTGTCTTTTTGCGCAGCCTCGTTCAGACGCAGCAGCTCGTGCAGCACCAGCGGATTGGAGCAAAGCGCTTCGTAGATCATCCACTCGCCGTTTTCGATGCGCTGGGCGATCTCGACCTCACCTTCACGATCGAGCAGTGGCACGGTGCCCATCTCACGCAGGTACATGCGAACCGGGTCGTTGGTCTTCTCCTGCTCCGTGAGGACGAACTCCGGCGTACCCTCTTCGTCTTTCTTGTCGAAATCGCCGGTTGGGACGGCTTCGTCACCGCGGTTTTGATGCCGGTCGGGACGGTCGACAACGAAGATCGCGAGATCCTGCAGGCGCTGGTGTACTGCCGCGATCTCCTCCGCATGGCTGACGACTTCGGCAGGGAGCATCTCGTAGATCTCGTCGTGCAGCAGATACTTCTTGTCCTGCCCGAGCTCGACGAGCTGCTTGACGGAACTGTATTTATCCTCGATCGTCTTGACTTTCGAGATCGCCAATTCGTTACCTGCCTTCCTTACTTGCGGTGTCGGTCACCATACTTTGCCGGTCATGCCTGGGTGCAATGTACGGCTGAGAGCTTTTTTTTCATCGAGTAGCTCGATCAGGAGGTCTTGGTCGCCTTCTTGTTGGGCCTGTCGGATCTGGCGCATCAGCTCGGCTTGGTGTTGCTTGTTCCAGCGGTGTAGTAGCTTGCCGAGGGTGTCCGAAAGCGTCCCCCTCTCAGAATCGAAGTCTTCTAGCAGAAGGCGAGCAGCACGGTCAATAGCGTTGCCCTCGCTGCTCAGCTTGGCGACAACCTCGGCTCCAGTAGGAGCTGTGCGGTTTCCACCACTATAGAGATCGCAAAAAGCGACATAAATATTCCGGCAATCCGGATCGAAAAAGACCTCGCTTGCCGGAAGCTCGCTCGGGTGGGGAACCTCGGCACCTTCCTGCAACAGCATCAGCAGGGCCTTCTCTTCCTCGCTTCGCACTTCAGACGGGGTGCCCCCGGTTTCCTGTTCGACGCTTTGAAAGTAGTTCTTGGCGCCTCGTTGGCCCGTCAAGGCACCTTCGGGAACCCCCAGGTACTCCGCCGCCCGACGCTGATAGGCGCCGCGGGCGACGGTGTCGCGAACGCCCCCCAGCAGCTCGGCGATGGCTCCTGCCGCGCGAGCTTGGGTGACCGGCGTCCGTTCGGAGCTTGCGGGAATTTGGCGCTGGACCTCGAGCCAGACGGCGTCTTCGGCGTCTTCGATGAGCTCCTGCACGGCGTCGTCGCCTGCTTCGAGACGCCAAGAGTCGGGGTCATGTCCAGCAGGAAAGCGAGCCCGCCGCACCGCTAGGCCGGCGCCTAGCAAGATCGGCAGTGCGCGTCGGCAAGCCTTCTCGCCTGCTGCGTCGCCATCGTAAGCAAGGATGACTTCGTCGCTGTAGCGCGCCAGAAGACGCGCCTGATCCTCGGTCAGCGCGGTACCCATTCCCGCCACTGCCCAGTCGACGCCGCTGGCGGCCGTGCCGAGCACATCGAAGTATCCTTCGACCAAAACCGCTTTGCCCTGGTCTCGCAGCGAGCGTTTGGCCTGGTGAAAGCCGTAGAGCAGGCTACCCTTGTGAAAGCGCTCGGTCTCGCTGGTATTGATGTATTTGGCCTTGTCATCGCCCAGCGTGCGTCCGCCGAAGCCCACCAGGCGACCCGCAGGATTGTGAATCGGGAACATCAGGCGGTGGCGGAAGCGATCGTAGGGATCGCCGGTGCGCTGGCTGCGGCCGACCAGTCCGGCGGCGATCAAATCTTCGAGCGGTATGCGGCTACTGAGCGCCTGCCGGAGCAGATTCCAGCTCTCGGGGGCATAGCCGAGGCCGTAGGTCTTGCGCAATTGCGACGAGATCTTGCGTCGATCCAAGTATTGATTAGCGAAGCTGCTGTTCGCCAGCTGTTGCTGAAAGAATTCAGCGGCTGCCTCCAGCGCCGTGGTGAGGGTTTGTTTGGGCGCGGTCCAAGAGCCTTTCGAGGCGGCAAGCGGGATGCCATAGCGTTGCGCCAGTGCCTCGATGGCGGCCGGGAAGTCGTCGCCACTGTGCTCCATGAAGAGCTTGATGGTGTCGCCGCCGGCTCCGCAGCCGAAGCAGTAGAACAGCCCCTGATCCGGGTCGACGCTGAACGAGGGCGTCTTCTCTTTGTGAAACGGGCACAGACCTTCGTAACGTTTACCCTTGCGCGTCAGCCGCGTCATGCTGCCGGCAATATCCACGATGTCCGAGGCATCGCGAACGGCCTGGACGACCTCGGGAGTGATGTTTGACGTGGTCAATGTCTGCGAAGCTCTATCTGTTCGGACAAGGATCTCGTGGTTGGATGCACGGCGCTGGTGCGAAGTTTCGCGGCCGGCGTGTGGTTGGATGACTCCGGAGGTCAGGTATCTCGAAACACAGCGATCGTTGCTCCGTCACCGCCCTCCTCTGCTCGCCCAGGGCGATGGCTGGCTACGGCTGGATGGCGGCGTAGCTGCTGTCGAACCGCGGTTCGCAGGCGCCCACTGCCGTGTCCGTGAACGACTCGAATCGACGGCAGGGAAGCGAGTAACGCCTGATCAATGAAACGCTCGAGGCGTTCGAGAGCCGGCTCTACCCGCTCACCGATCAATTTGAGCTCTCTCGGCAACGGCTCGCCCGCCGCGTCCGGCTTCTTGGCGGGCGCGCGGAACGAAGGCTGAGGCCTCGCTGGCTTGGGCGACCTGCGCTGCATGTTTGCCTCGGCGATCGCGACCAGGTCTTGCTGACGGCAGTTGAAGGCCTTGCCGCTGACCTCGACCCGAGCCTTGCCGCGGTCGAGCTTCTCGAGATTTCCTTCCCAGCCAAGCCGACGGTGTTTCACCCGGCATCCGACCACCAGGTCAATTCCTCCAGCCTCCGACGACTCGTCTTCGAACACCGGGGCCGAGGTGAACAGTCGTTCGGCCGCCGCGCTTGCCAGGTTGCGCTTGCGCCCGCCCTCGAGCTGCTTGCGAAGGCGCTCTACCTCGGCACTCAGCTGGCGGCGAATGTCGTCCTGGAATGCATCGAGCTTGCGCTTGAAAGATCTGCCGAGAGTTTTGCGCTCTTCGGCGAGTGCGGCCGTTTCGGTCGCCAGCCGCTGGCGCAGCTTGCTGGCGTCAGCGATCTCGGTCTCGACCTCGCGCTGCCGATTGGCGAGATCCTGGCGCGCGGCTTCGACCTCGGTGAGCAGGCGGCGCAGGTCGCGGTGCTCTGAGCCAAGGAGTGCCTCGGCGCGCTCGATCCAGGAGCGCGGCAGCTCGAGACGCTGAGCCAAAGCCAGTGCTTCACTACCCCCGGGTGGTCCTGGCAGCAGCCGGTAGGTTGGCTTGCCGGTTTCCGCGTCGAATTGCATCGCGGCACAGAAGGCGCCACCGGTTTCGAGGGCGGTCGCCGCCAGCTGGCTCAGGTGGGTCGTGACCAGAACCAGGCACCGTCGCTCCAACAACCCCTCGAGCAAGGCCGTGGACAATGCGGCGCCTTCTTCGGGATCCGTGCCAGAACCCAGCTCGTCGAGCAGGATCAGAGCATCGGTGTTCGCGACTTCCCAAGCTTCTTTCAGTCGCAACAGGCGGCCGCTGAAAGTCGAACGGTCGGCGAGTAGATCCTGCTCGTCGCCGACGGTGGCGACGACGCCTTCGAAAAAAGGCAGACGACTGCTCGCATCCGCAGGGATCGGTAGGCCGCAAAGGTGGGCCAGAACCAGTAGACCAACGGTCTTGAGGGCGACGGTCTTACCTCCGGCGTTGGGCCCCGTAACGACCAAAGCCCGCTTCTCGGCATTGAGCTCTAGCTCGAGCGGTACGATCGCGTCGCTGTGCCCGGGCTGACTCAGGGCCTCGTGTCGAAGCTCGGCGAGGGCGGGATCGAGCAGCGGATGACGTGCTCCTTCGAGCTTCAGCTCATGTCGAGGTGCTAGCTCGATCAGTCGACCGTTGCTGACTTCGGCAAAGCGCGCCGCAGCCTGCAGCGCGTCGAGCTCACCGACCAGAGCCGCCTGGGCTCTCACCGCAGGTAGCTCGTCGATCGAGCGCTGGATCAGCTCGGCAAGGATGCGGCGCTTCTCGGCGTCTTCTTCATCCGAGGTCTGCTGCAGGCGGTTGTTCTCTTCGACTGCCTCAAGCGGCTCGAAGTAGTAGCTCTTACCGCGCCCGGATTGGCCATGAACCAGGCCGGGGATTCGACCGCGCGAGCCAGCGTGCAGCATCAGCACCAGCCGGCCGCCGCGCATCGGAATCGTTTCTTCGCGCAGATCGCTCTTGTTTTGCTCAGCAACCGTTCCGAGCTGCTGATAGACGCGATGCCGCACTCGCCGTAGCCTGCTCCTCAGCTCAGCGAGTCGTGGGGTGGCGTCCTCGCGAATCTCGCCTCGTGGGTCGAAGGTTTTGCGGAGGGTTTGCGCCAGCTCGTCGCAGCGCGGGATCCCTGCGATCCGTTCGGCTAGAGCAGAGCACGGCGGGTCGGTCTCCGCGATTCGGCGGACGGCTTGCGAAGCGACCTCGAGGAGTTTTCCCAGATGGACCAGGTCGCGGCCATTGAGTCGGTGGCCCCCTTCGGCGATCGCCTCCAATAGTGAAGCGAAAGGCCGTTCGCAGAAAGGCACCAATGCCTGAGCCGCGAGGAGACGTCGCACCTCTTCGAAACGTTGGCGATGCTGCTCGAGAGCACTGCGCTCCGCGAACGGACGCACTGTCTCGATACGATCTCGTCCGAGGTCCGAGGATGCGAGGTGAGCCACGAGCCGCAGCAGACTTGGCAGCTCGAGGGCTTGCTCGGTGGCTCTGGAAACCGCGGAATGACCACTCATTGCGAGATACTCGTTGGGCGAGCCCTCTAAAGCGAGCCCTCTAAAGATGTGGGACTCCGCAAGCATTGGGCTCTAACTCAAGGCTGTCTATGTCGAGCAATGATGCCTGCGACGAGCCCCAAAATGCAAAGCGGGAGCGAGGCAACCTCACTCCCGCTCCCAACGCAATTCTGAAGGCGGTCAGATCAGGCCGAGCCTGCGTTCCTCTGCAAGTTTGCGGAGCGCCTTCTTGCGTCCCTGGAGCGCTTTGCGCTTGCGCTTCACGCAAGGCTTCTCGAAGTGCTGCCTTTTCTTGAGCTCGGTCAACACACCGGCCTTCTCGCACTTCCTCTTGAAACGACGGAGAGCATTCTCGAAGCTCTCCTCATCTCTGACGTGTACTATCGGCATCTAACGCTTCCCTCTTTCGATTGTGTTGTCGCTTTTCGACCGCCTCGAGAGGCTGACTGCGTCTCGAGCGAGTGTCGGTACGTTCTGGGGTGGGAGCAAAGATCGTTGAAAGTTCGAGTCTAATGACTCTCAGAACGGTTTCGGCGGTGATCTCCGCTCGAGCGCCCAGACGGTACGTTGTTCGGCGGCAGCGCAGCTAGAAGGCCAGCGCTCGAATAGTACAACTGCGGACACTCCAATCGGTATTTTGGTCCAAGAGGTAACGTGCCGTCAAGTCATCGTGGGTTTCAGGACTCTTCTTTCGGGGCTTTGATGGCGTTGAAATCCGTGTTGTAGACCTCCAGAACGTCGTTCTTCGCTTGAAAGAAGACGCCTGAGGCGGTCCGAGGCTCTTCTTTGGGATAGAACCAGCCCACGCCACCATTATCGTACTCGCGTACGTTGCTGTGCTTCGGCGTGCCCAGCAGTGCCCGGACTTCTTCCTGGGTCATGCCTTTCTTGACCTGGTCGAGCCGCTCCTCGGTCATGTAGCGAAGGGATTCAGCCTCTGCCTTGGCGGCCTTGAGCTTTTCGTTGTCGCTATCGATGAGCAGCGACTGGGTGTAGATGTCGATAGCGCGCTGGTAGTCGCCGCCTTTCTCGATGTACTCCTTGGCGAGCAGGATGTCTTCGTCGCTTTTGAAGCTGAGCGCTTGACGTTGGATATCCGTCGGCTCACTGTCGACCCCGATCTGCTGATCGTTGATGAATTGAAATAGACGGTCCGAGTAGCTCTGAGTGAGCGTATTGAGCTCTTCCTGCATGGCTTCGGCTTGCTCTGCCAGCGTCGGCTCTGCGGCAGGGGCCTCGCCTTCTGAACCTTCCGCACCATCGGCGTCCTGCTCGTCGGTCGCATTGGCTTCTTCGCTCGGCTCTTCACCCGATTCGCTCGGCTCTTCACCCGAGGCGATGCGCTCGTGTAGCGCCTTGATCTCCTCGCGCTTGGCGTCTAGATCCGTTTTGGCCTGAGCGATCCAGGCCCACTCTTCGGCATCTTTGGCGGCCTTGAGCTCTTCTTCGGAGACCTGTTCGCAGCCAATCATGATCAAGCAGGCGAGCGAAAGGCTGATGAGGGCGAAGAGCGATGTTCCTCTGCGCATTGGCTTCTCCTCCATTTGTGACGGCTGAATGTGACATGAAAAGCTATCACAGCGGCTCTTGCGCCACAACAAAGCACCGGCCTGTACAGGGCTCTCGAGGACTGGGCTAAATGCCCTTTCGTCAAGGGTTTTGGGCAGCTACACGCCTTGACAAGGTGGGTGGGTTGAAAGAGAATCGTGATCTTGTGTCCGGACAGATCGAAGGGTCAAATCGAGATTGTTTGAGTCTCTAGTCTGGGTCTCTTGAAGGAGCACTGAGATGTCGGATTCGGTGGAAATGTCGCACTCGGCCGGGGTAAGCGGGCCAGGTTGGCTCAAGCGACTGGGGCAAGTGGACCACCACGTCGCTTCGAAGGTCGAGCGAGTGGTGCGGGATCTCGAAGATCTCGCGGTGGCGGCAGAGGAAGAGGCGGTGGCCCGGCTACTCGCGGCGACGGCCCGTATCGACGGTGAGAAGACGCAGAGCGACATCTTGTTGGCCCTGTTGGAAGAAGGGCGTCGCTTCGCATCTCGAACCGCGTTCTTCCTCACGCGTCCGGGCGAAGTTCGGGGCTGGGCTGGGCGCGGCTTCGGCGAGGGCGTCGCCGTTGAGGCACTGCAGCTCGATTTCAGCGACGATGGCGTCTGGGCACGCCTGGCCAAGGCTTCTGGAACCCTGGCGCTCGACCCGGAAGGCTGCTCAGCGGTATGCGAGCAGCTCGAAGCCGAGCCTGGCAGCCACGGCGTCCTGATCCCTTTCATCCTGCGAGGACAGCTGGGCGGCGCCCTGTATGCCGACCGCCTGGCTGGTGAGGGAGCCCCTGCCCGCGCGAGTCTGCAGCTACTGACCCACTCAGCGGCCCAGGCGATTGAGACCGCCGCCTTGCGGGGTAGTGGCGTATCGCCCACGCTGCGGTCGGCCGATGGTGAAAGCGACGAGAAGGTCGTCTTGTGGCAGCCACCCGAGGTTGCTACCGCCGACGACACAGCCGCTGCTGCAGAGTCGGTTGCGAGCGAGGCGCCGGTTGATTTGAGCGATGCGAAGGTAGCAGCCATCGCGGCAGCTGCTGGCGTGGCCGCTGTTGCTGGAGCTGCCGTTGCGGCGGACGAGCCTGCCGAAGCAATCGATCCCGCTGAACCCGAAGACGCTGCGGATGAGGCTATTGACCAGGTAGCTTTGGCTGCTGAGCCCGAGACCGCCACCGAGCCTGAGGCCGCCACCGAGCCTGAGATTGCTGCTGAACCTGAGGCCGCTGCTGAACCTGAGGTCGCCACCGAGGCAGAGATTGCTGCTGAGCCTGAGGCTGCTGTTGAGCCTGAGGTCGCCACCGAGCCTGAGGCTGCTGTTGAGCCTGAGGTCGCCACCGAGGCAGAGATTGCTGCCGAGTCAGAGATCGCTCTCGAGCCGGCCGTCGACGAACCGGACACTTCAGCAGAGGTCGAGTCGACGAGAGAAATCGCTATTGAAGGGGTCGAAGAGCTCGAAGTCGAAGAGCTCGGCGACGTGGAAGCCCAGGCTGATGACGGCGACGAGCTAGCTGCTGGTGATAGTGCAGGAATTGACTTCGAGATGGTTTCGGCGCCGGAGACGGAAACGGACCTGTCGTCCGAGGCGTTCGCCAGCCAGGAGCTGGAAGCGATCGACGATATCTCCGAAGACCTGGAGCCCGAGCCCGAGCTCGAAGATACGAGTAGCGATCTATGGGCAACGGATGCCGGCAAACCTGAAACGACTCCGGCTCCTGCCGAGGCGCCGCCAGCGTCGGCTTCATTCGCCCAGCCCCAGCCGCCAATGCCATCGATACCGGCGGTAGGCCAAGAGACCGTGAGGCTCGACCTCGCCGCGCTGCAAGGCCAAGTGCCAGCCGCTGGAGCTCCGCCGGCAGCAGAGGTTGCGCCTCCGGCACCAGAGGTCACGCCGTCAACGACAGAGGTTACTCCACCGGCAGAGGAAGATACCGCCAAGCTTCCGCAGTGGGAGGTCGAATCGGCGCCGACGTCCGAACCTGCGGCTCCGAGCTACGATCTCGAGCCAGAGGTGGCGGAACCGGTAACGGAGCCGATGGCCAAGCCAGATTTTGGCACCGCCGCTGAAGACACCAGCGAAGATCCGACGATTATGACTTCGCGTTCGAATCTCATCCCCGAGCCCCCGCCGGCGGAGGAGCCGACTGCATCGCCCATGGCGGGTGGCTACGTGCCCCCGGCTCCGAGCGAAGTGACCCCGCCACCGAGCACTGGCTTCGCCGCGCCCCCGCCAAAGCCAGACAGCACGGGCTCGACCCAGGTCGTGCCACCAACTGACATTCAAGGACCTGGATCGGCGTTTGGTGCAGCGGGCGGCATTCCCGATGGCGAGGCCGCGCTGCACGAAGAAGCCCGACGCTTGGCGAGACTCTTGGTCAGCGAGATCAAGCTCTACAACGAAGAGATCATTGAAGAGGGGCGTCGGGCCGGCAATATCTATGAGCGGCTCAAAGACGACATCGATCGATCGCGCCAGATGTACGAAGAGCGCATCGATCCCCGCCTGAAAGACAGCGGCAACGACTACTTTCACCAGGAGCTGGTCCAGCGGCTTGCTGGCGGCGACAAGCAGCTTTTGGGTTATTGAACCGCAACGCGTTCGGTCCAGGCCTCGCACTCATCATTCTAGGCCTGACGCTACTGCTGGTCTTGATAGTCGCAGGCTGTTCCCAGTCAGGCTCTCGCGGCAAAAACACAGAATCTCTGGACGCTCAGCGGGATCCGATCGTTCTGATCACGCTGAGTGGTCTGCGCCCGGACGGCGTTGGGGTTTTGGGGGGCGACCCTTCCTGGACGCCCAATCTCGATGCCTTTGCGCGCCAGGCGGATTGGGTCGGCACGACGGTGGTCGCCTCGAGCGCGCCGGTGGTTTCTTTGGCGTCTTTGATGACCGGAGTCTCGCCCTGGCAGCACCAGATCCTGAACCATAAACCGACTCTGCCGCGGCCAGGGGCTCCGCTACTGGCCCAAGAGTTGAGTCGTGCCGGCTATCGCACAGTCGCTCATGTGCCGTCAGAGTATGGACTCGACCAGTTTGGCCTGCTCTCGGGCTTCGAGAAGGTCGAAGAAATGTCCATCCCGGGCGCCACGTCGTCGGCACTGCGTCTTGCTGCGCCGGATGGTGAGCTTCATTGGCTGCACTTGCGGGAGGCGAACGTCACCTATCAGCGTCGCGATGCCTACCTGCCTCGGCTCGCGTCTCGCTCTAATGGCCTACCGGAGAAGATCTCGATCCGGCGCCTGCTGCCCTTCGCCGATCCCAATCTACAGCTTCCGCCATCGGAGCGTGCACTGGTGTGGGAGCTTTTTGGTCACGAAGTTGCTTGGGCGGACCACCAGCTCGGAGAGCTGTTGGCCGCTCTGCGTGAGAGTCCGGCCTGGGGGCCAGCCTGGATCGTCCTGACGGCGACCCAGGGATTCGAGCTGGGGGAGCATGGCCAGGTGCTCTATGGCCAGAATCTAGGACGCGAGGCCATCGAAGTGCCGCTGCTGATCAAGCTGCCAGACTCTCGAAAAGGTGAGCTGAGCGTCCCGGACAGCCAGCGCGTTGGCCAACCGCGACTCTGGGCCACCCTCGTTGAAGCTGCCGGCGGTGAGGTGGCTCCGGTCCATGCTCCGAGTCTGTTCCGCGCTGGAGCTCGCGGGATCGTTTCCGCGCTATACCAACACAACGGGGTCAATGTTTTCTCGTTGCTTAAGGGCGATCTTCAGCTCATTCGATCCGTAGAGTTCGCCCCCGAGGAGCCCGAGTTCTACCTTGCTCAGTTGAAACAAAGCGGTGGCCAAGCGCCACTCTCAGAGCCCGCAGACCGCATTTTTCGGCGACTCGAGCAGGCTTTCCTTCGCACCCGACCGTTTTCGGGCCGACCGGACGAAGCGCCACCATGCCTCAGGCTCGAGCGGTGGACCGATGAAGGCACCATGCCCGTGGATGATCCGCGCCTGGCGGCTGAGCTCGCGCTCGAGCTGCGTCGCAGGTGGAGAGGCTTTGTCGACCGCGAGCGTACGCCGCGAGAAGAATCGACATTGAGCACGACGGAGCGTTGATATACTCTACGGCTCACCTAAACGGGCAAGCGGGTCCATAGCTCAGCGGTTAGAGCAACCGGCTCATAACCGGTTGGTCCCTGGTTCAAATCCAGGTGGACCCATCAGCTCTCAGACCTCGAATTTGCGCTACCAAGAGCGTGACGGAGCCGCAAAATATGCCAGGCTATTTGGAAGCGATTGTCTCTCTTCAGAAGACCCTGACCGAGCTCGACGCGGCCGACAAGCGTCTCAACAGCATCCCGGACTGGATGCTCGAGCTCCACGAAGAGCACTCTGGACGCAAAGCAGAGATCGATAGGGTCGACGAGGAGGCCGCGTCAGCTGATCAGGAGCGTCGCGAAGCAGAGGCTGCTTTAGCCGACGCGCAGGAGAAGCAGAAGCGTTACCAGGAGCAGCTCGGGCAGGTCTCGACGCAGCGTGAGTATGGTGCGCTACTCAAAGAGATCGATACCACCAAGAATCAAATCTCTACCAACGAACAGGCAGCTCTCGCCGCGACCGAGCGCAAGGAGCAGGCGGACAGCCAGCTCGTGGAGCTCAACGAGGCGTTTCGTGATCTCGATGAGCGCTACACAGCCGAGCTGGCGAAGTGGGAAAGCGAGAAGCCTGCTGTTGCCGACTCTGTGAAGCAGCTAACGCAACGTTCTGAGGAGCTGCGGGCTGCGGTGCCGCGCAATGTCCTCACCTTGTTCGACAGGATTTTCGAGCGCAGCGGCGGCGAGGCACTGGCGCGAGTCCGCAAGATGAAGGTCGCGCGCGGTAATCCGATGTTCCATTGCGAGGCTTGTAGCTACAACGTTCGTCCACAAGTCGTAGTCGAGATTCGCGACCAGGCGTCACTCAATCAGTGCGACAGCTGCAAGCGCATCCTCTATTGGGAGGATGAGGAGTAGCGGCGACGCGCCGGCCTGCAACCGATAGCAGGCGAATCGATAAGGGTGGAGAGCAACATGAGCTCGGTCGAGCGGGTTGCAGAGCGTTTGAACGACGTTCGGGCGCGGGTTCGGGCGGCATGTGCACGTAGCGGTCGCGATCCGGCGAGTGTCGAGCTTCTGGGAATCAGCAAGCGACAGCCGATCAGCCGGGTGCGCGAGGCTCTCGATGCCGGGCTGCGCGTGTTGGGCGAGAACCAGATTCAGGAAGCGGTCGCCAAGAGCGCCGAGCTGCCGGTAGATGTCGTGTGGCATTTCGTCGGCCATCTGCAATCGAACAAAGTCAAGGCGGCAGTGCGGCTTTTCGATGCGATCCACTCAATCGATCGTCTCAAGATAGCCCGCCGCCTCGACCTCGAGGCGGCACGTCAAGACAAGGTTGTGCAGGGGTTCATCCAAGTCAATCTAGGCAACGAGCCCTCGAAGAGCGGCTATCCGCTCGAGGGTTTGTTCGACGCCATCAAGCCCTTGGCTGATCTGGAGCATTTACAGATCGTCGGACTGATGGCGCTTCCGCCCTATGAAGACTCGCTCGACGAGGCGCGAGGTTGGTTCCGGAAGCTGCGAGAGCTGCGAGACGAGATGGCTTCCCGCAACGAATGGCACGGGTTCCAGGGTCTGTTGTCCATGGGCATGAGTCACGACTTCGAGACGGCGATCGAAGAGGGTGCAACCCATGTTCGCGTGGGTACTTCGATATTTGGTCGGCGGCCCGCGTGATTTGCTGGTTCAACTTCGGCTTCGAAATGGGCCTGAGCCGGCGATACGGGCGTCCACTCGGCGCCGAGCGATCGTCTTCGAGCTAGCCGGAAGCGATCGATGAAGCTTCGGACCCTTGTCGATCTCGTCTTTCACATTCGAGCTATCTCGGGCGGGCGATCCGAGCTGCTCTCGTCGGATTCTGGTAGCCGCCGTGAGGTCTTCTCTGCCGCGGATTTTCTGCGCGGCATCCACTCTCTGACTCTCGCCCTCGAAGAGCGCGGGCTGGCCAAGGGAGAGCGGGTCGCTATTTTCTCGGAGAATCGACCCGAGTGGCATACCGTCGACTTCGCTTGCCAGCTGTTGGGCGCTCCGACGGTTGCAATCGCTCCCGGCACCACCCGCCAACAGGTGGGATTCATGCTTCGCAATTGCGCCAGCCGCTGGGTCTTCTATCGTAGCTTCGAGCAGCGCGAGATACTTCTCAGTCTGATCTCGACGTTGACCACACCGCCCGAGCTCGTGGCCTTCGAAGGCGAGGCTGCCGTCGAAGGAGGCGTGTCGATTACCCGGTTGATGGGAGAAGGGGCTTCGCGTCTAGGAGACGTTCCGATCGAGCGTTATCGTGGGCGGATCGAAGAAGAAGATCCAGCTTGCCTGGTCTATTCGATTCCAGGGCCTTCTGAGGATCCTCAGCGTGACCAGCTCACCCAACGAGATATGGTGCGCCACATTCAGCAGCTCGAGCCAGTGATTCCATTGTCACACCGCGACCTGGCGCTCTCGAGCTCGCCGCTAGCAAACCTTCTGCCGCGTAGTTTCGATCACCTTTGCTTCTATCGCGGTGCGGCGATCCACTACAGTGACGGCGAGCTCCTGAAGACATTGCAAAGCGAGCAACCCTCTCACCTGGTCGCAGCGTCGAACAGATACCTCGAGATTCACCGAGCGATCCAGGAGGCTGCCGCTCGCGACAGCCGATGGCGCCGGATTCTCTTCCGCTGGGGGATCGAGGCCGGCCGTCGCTACGCTGCGGCGTCGCGCACCGATTTCATCGGTCCCTGGCTCGCGCTGAAAAGGCGTCTAGCCAGTGCTCTGGTTTTTCGGCGGATCGATCAGCAGTTGGGGGGAAACCTGCGCTGCTTGATCTCCGACGATCAGGACCTACCTACCGCGGTCGTCGATTTCTACGAAGCGCTGGGAAAGCCGCTGCTCTCTGGCTTGGAAGCAGACGAGTCGCAGCTTGCAAGCTAGACCTGCGCGACCACCTCGGCAGCCGGCGCCGCCGCCTTGACCCGCTCGTCGACACCATCCTCGAACTGTTTGAAGTTCTCGATGAACATGTCGGCCAAGCGATTCACCTGGGTGTCGTATGCAGCTGGATCGGCCCAGGTCTTGCGTGGTGTCAGGATGTCTTGCGGGACGCCTTCGATACGTTCCGGGATTGCCAGGCCGAAAATGGGATCAGTGCGAGTTGCGACCTGATCGAGCTCGCCAGAGAGTGCCGCGGTGACCATCCGTCGGGTGTGAGAGAGCCTCATGCGCGAGCCGATGCCGTGAGGGCCGCCGGTCCAGCCGGTGTTGATCAGCCATACCTTGGCGCGATGTCGAGAGAGCTTCTCGCCCAGCAGCTTGCCATAGACGCCCGGGTGCAGAGGCATGAACGGGGCGCCAAAACAGGTGCTGAACGTGGCGGAGGGTTCGGTGACTCCTTTCTCGGTACCGGCAACCTTTGCGGTATAGCCACTCAAGAAGTGGTACATGGCTTGCGCTTCGGTCAGGCGGCTGATCGGTGGCAGCACGCCGAATGCGTCGCAGGTGAGGAAGATCACGTTCTTGGGGTGCCCAGCAGTGCCGCCGAGATCGACATTGCTCAGATGCTCGAGGGGGTAGCTGGCGCGGGTGTTCTCGGTCAGCGAGGCGTCGTCCAGGTCGGCGCAGCGGGTGTCCGGATTGCAGATGACGTTCTCGAGAATCGTTCCGAAGCGCTGGGTGGTCGCGAAGATTGCAGGCTCACCCTCTGGGTCGAGTCGGATCACCTTGGCGTAACAGCCGCCTTCCATGTTGAACACGCCATTATCAGACCAGCCGTGCTCATCATCGCCAATCAGGGTACGGCTCTGATCAGCGGACAGCGTGGTCTTGCCAGTCCCGCTCAGGCCGAAGAAAAGCGCCACGTCGTCACGATCTTTGCCGTAGTTGGCGCTGCAGTGCATGGCCATGACGTTACGCTTCGGGAGCATGTAGTTCATGACGGTGAAGATGCTCTTCTTGATCTCACCGGCATATTGCGTGCCGCCGATCAAAGCCATCCGCTGTCCGATGTCGAGCAGAATGAAGGTACCGCTGTAGGTCCCGTCGATCGCCGGATCCGCCCGGAAGCTCGGGGCGTTGATGACCGTGAAGTCCGGCACGTGATCGACCAGCTTCTGACCCTCGGTCTCGCGTACGAACATGTTGCGGGCGAAGAGGTTCTGCCAGGCGTTCTCATTGATCACCCGAACGTTGATGCGATAGCTCGGATCAGCGCCAGCGTAGCCGTCGAACACGAACAGATCTGAAGCCTGCCAGTGCTCGCGAATCCTGCCGAGCAAACCGTCGAACTGTCGCTGCTCGATCGGTTTGTTGACCTTGCCCCACCAGATGTCGTTTTGGCTCGAGGGTTCGCGGACGACGAATTTGTCGTTGGCGGCTCGGCCGGTGTGCTCACCGGTGCGCGTGACCAAAGGGCCGCCGGCTGCGATTGTGGCTTCACCGCGCTTTATCGCGTGCTCATAGAGCTGAGCCTCGGACTGGTTCCAATACACGGTACCCGTCGTCTCGAAACCTTGGTTATCAATGCCAAAGCGACTCGTGAACAGACCGGTGTTGCGCATCGGATCTCCTGGGGGGAAGGGGAAAAGGCTGTGATCACCATGGACGGCGACCGAAAAAGCAGGCTGGAAACATCTACTCTATCCGTCGGCGCAGGCGACCTCAAGTCGATTACGCTCAGTCACTTCCCCATTGCCGAGCCGCTTCAGTCCATGGCGGCTGAGTTCCCTCGCACTCAATCGTTTGAGTGCCCTAAACGTCTCAGAGGATCAAATCAGGACCGTTCTCGACGCCGGAACCGTTTCAGCTCTTCTTCTTTGAACATGTAGCGGATATTGTGCTTGGGGATGAGCAGATTCGGGCCGTCCTGGCGGTTGAGCTTGATGGCGTTCTTGTCGTACCACTCAATCCAACCCTTGAGCTCTTCATCATTGGTCAGCATCACCACCATGGGAGTCTTGCTGGCCATCTGCTTGAGGTAGTAGAACTCCTCGGCGTTGGTCTGCTCCGGCGGGGCTTGCTTGCGGCGCGTGCCGCGGCCCGACTTTGGCTCCTGCGCGTCAGGTCGAATGAGTTTGCGTTGAGTCAATTGGATCCACCCCCAGCCCTTGCTGCCGCTCCCGAGCCTTGTCTGGGAGCACGCCGCGCTTTTTTCTTGTGGTATTGAGGATCTTCGTAGGCCAGGCAGCACAGCAGGCGTCCACACTGGCCGGAGATCTTCGAGGGATTCAAACTCAAGTTCTGCCGCTTGGCCATCTGGATCGAGATCGGTTTGAAGTCCTTGAGCCAGGTAGAGCAGCACAGGGTGCGGCCACAGATTCCGATGCCGCCGAGATGCTTGGCCTCGTCCCGGGCTCCGACCTGAACCATCTTGACCCGGGTCGAAAATCGCTGAGCCAGATCTCGCACCAGCTGTCGGAAATCGACCCGGCCGTTGGCCGTGAACAAGAACGTCGCTTGGCGGGCGTTGAGCGAGAACTCGACGCGCGAGACCTTCATTTCGAGATTGAGGGCGCGGGCTTTTTCACGGCAGAACCGCTTGGCCACCATCTCATTCTTGAGCTTCTTCTCGTAGGCTTTGATGTCTGCGTTCGAAGCGGAACGCAGAATCCTGCGGGCCGAAGACTTCTGGCATGGCTTGAAAACCGGCATCGGCGAGGCTTCGACCTTACCGAACGCCGGACCGTTCTCGCGATCGACGACAACGCGATCACCCTGCGCGTAGATCCTGCCATCGGTGCGGCAGAGGGTGAGGTTGGTCTCCTCGCCAAAACGAACGCCGACAAAGGTGTCCTCGACAGCAGTCGACATCCCCTTGAAAGAGCAACCCGAGCAGCCGGACATCGTGTGGTTTTTCCTATCGGGAAACGAGGAGCTGCGGCCGAGCTCAGACCCCAGCAAACCCTCGCATTGCATGATTTAGCGACGATGTCGCACGCTCCTGTAGGCCGCGACAATCGAACGAAATTATCACAACCCCGTTCGCAGCGTGTCAAACGCTGCTGCTGAGCCCCCATGACAGCCCGCCGGCAGCGCGCAGGCGATAGGCGCCGGAACCGTCAGCTCCTGAGTCGTCAGCTGCCGACGCGGTTCAGCACCCGGCGACCGATGTCATGCCGCATCACCTTGCTGGGCCAGCGGATCATGGCGGCCGCCAGGTAGGCGCGCTTGAGCGCATCCCTCAGGCTCGGGCCGGAAGCACAGACGTTGAGCACCCGTCCGCCGGCGGCCACCAATTGATCGTCTTTGGTGGCGGTCGCGGCATGGAAGATCTCGATGCCCTCTTGCTGGCTGGCGTTCTCGATGCCGGTGATCGCTTCCCCTTTGACGGGTTTCTCCGGATAGCCCTCACTGGCCAGCACCAGGCAAGCGGTAGCTTCCTTGCGGAACTGCAGGCGAGGCTGATCGAACTTGCCTGCGGCGCCACTGGCGAGGACCGGCAGCAGATCTTCGTCGAGACGCATGAGCAGCGGTTGCGCCTCGGGGTCACCTAGCCGGACGTTGAACTCGAGCACCTTGGGACCGTCTTGGGTCAGCATCAAGCCGGCGTATAGCACTCCGACGAAGCTGCGATTTGCCTCGCCCATGGCGTGAACCGTAGGGCGAACGATGCGGTCGATGATCTCGCCACACGCGCCTCCGAGCACGCCGGCCGGGCTGTGGGCTCCCATGCCGCCGGTGTTGGGCCCGCGGTCGTCGTCCATCAGGCGCTTGTAGTCTTTGGTCGTGGCCAGGGGCAGAATGTGCTCGCCGTCGCACAGCGAGATGAAGGAGATCTCCTCGCCCTGCAGACACTCCTCGACCACGATCTTCTCAGCCGCGGTGCCGAACCGGCGCTCGTCGAAGAAGGTGCGTAGCGCCGCGTCGAGCTCCTGCTGGTTCTTCGGGATCAGAACGCCTTTGCCGGCGGCTAGACCATCGGTCTTGAGCACTACCGGGAAGCCGAAACCCGCCGCGGCCCGACGCACGTCGTCTTCACTGTGGGCGATCTCGAACTCGGCGGTCGGGATACCCTGGCGCTTCATCAGCTCTTTGGCGAAAACTTTGCTGCCTTCGAGCTCGGCGGCCTGACTCCGCGGACCGAAGATCGGCAGCCCGCGACCCGTGAACTCGTCGACGATGCCGAGCGTCAGCGGCAGCTCGGGACCTACGACCGTCAAGTCGATGCGCAGGTCGGCCGCAAAATCGGCCAGCTGATGAATTTCATCCGCTGGAATGGGAACCGGATCGGCGATTCTTGCGATGCCGGGGTTGCCCGGTGCACAGTAGAGCTCTTTGAGCAGGGGGCTCTGACGGAGCTTCCAGCAGAGCGCGTGCTCTCGACCCCCGGATCCAATAACGAGAACTTTCATGAAGGCCCCCTCGAGCGACTGCTTCCGAACCCGCGTGCGGGCTGGACGAGGCCTGGTTGATCACCTCGGGTCGCCCTTCTTCCGCAGCTTCCGCGCGGATGGCTGGTGACCGTCGAGGTCTGGATCCAGTTTCAGCCGGCAAGCTGTCGGTTGTTCGACGCGGATGATATCCGAATCGCCGCCTTGACGCAGGTCCTCGTACAGGATTCCGCGCCACTCCATAGCGCACGGTTTTTCAAACCATTACGCGTTCTTTGCTGGACGCCCCGTGGGACGGCCATAAAATAAAGGCATCATGGACACATCATCACCGTCTGACATCGCTACTCAGGATGCCGCTTTCTCGCCCATCGCCTGGCGGGAAGACGGGCTCTACCTCCTCGAACAGACTCTGCTGCCGGCGGAGGAAACGTGGATTCACTGTACGACCCCTGAAATCGTCGCCGACGCGATCTATCGTCTGGCAGTTCGCGGGGCGCCGGCGATCGGAGTGACCGCTGCCTACGGTCTGGTGGTCGGCCTGCAGTCCGTCGAGCGCGACGAGGACCTGGATGGACGGTTCCAAGAAGTCTACGACCTGCTGATGGGGACACGGCCGACGGCGGTCAATCTGCGCTGGGCTCTCGACTTGGGCAAAGAGCTGTACCAGAAGCACCGCGAGCAAGGCGTGGAGGCGACGCGTAATGCGCTGCTCGACTGGGCGAAAGAAGTTCACCGCGACGACATCGAACGGTGCCGCCGAATAGGCGGGCACAGCGTCGAGCTCTTCCAGGAAGGAGATCGCGTGCTCACCCACTGCAACGCCGGCGCCTTGGCGACCGGCGGTTACGGCACCGCGGTGGGGGTCATCACTTCGGGCTTCGACAGCGGCAAGATTGCCAAGGTCTGGGTCGATGAAACGCGGCCCCTGCTGCAGGGTGCTCGGCTGACGGCCTGGGAGCTCGGCCGGTTGGGGATTCCTTATCAGGTGGTGACCGACTCGAGCGCCGGCGCCCTGATGTCGCGCGGCATGGTGGACCGGATCGTTGTCGGCTCCGACCGCATCGCGGCCAACGGTGACGTCGCCAACAAGATCGGCACCTACACCGTCGCGGTGCTGGCGGCGCGTCACAACGTTCCGTTCTATGTTGCGGCGCCGCTGTCGACGATCGATCTCCACACCCCTACCGGCGACGAGATCCCGATCGAAGAGCGTGATCCTCTCGAGGTCACGCGGATCAGCGGTGTAGACGTTTCGCCCGATTCGCAGAAGGCGCACAACATCGCCTTCGACGTCACTCCCAACGAGCTGGTCGCGGCCATCATCACGGAGGTCGGCGTGCTGCGTGCGCCCTACACTGAGAGCATCAAAGAGGCCTTCGCTCGGGCCGAAGCTTCCGCTTGATCTAGCTCCATACAAGAATGATCGATAGACGGTCGCGCTCGGTGGACTGCGCGCGACCTCGCAAACTCGCAGGTCCCAGCTTCGGATGGCATAGATCTCTGCTCTTCAGGCGCTTATGAGCTCCAAATGCTCTACAAGCTCAAACAGTCCTCGGCCGTGCTCGTTCCACCAGCGCGACCTACCACCTCACGAACGCTTGTTTCGAGATGCGATTTGGTCGAAAGACCAGACGCACAACAGCCGGCCCAAGGGCCGGCTGTTCGCGTTAGAGACCGGGTTCAGGTCTCTAAAAGAATCTTGGTGGAGGCGGTGGGAGTCGAACCCCACGTCCGGAAAACTCAGACCGGGAGCTTCTACGTGCGTATCCTTCCCTTTGAGGTTCTCACCATGGCGCTTTGGCGGAAGGATTCCGTCGCCACGGCCAGTCCGGAAGTGATCCGGGAGTGATGTCGGACCCACCACTCCGTTTGATCCGCATTAACGTCGCCCCGGCAAGTGCAGCGAATCAAAGCCCATTGCCGGCACGTCACGGCTTAAGCCGCGAGAGCCAATTCGTCGTTGGCAGTTGTGAAGTTTCCAGTTGACGGATGGAAATCCGGCACGCCACTCCAAGCCTGCCTGTTCCCCGTCGAAGCCGGTACGCCCCCAAGAATTCTGTGTTGAGAAAGAGCCGTTTGCGGTTTCATCCGTCGCCGCTGTTCGGGCGTTCGAAATGACGCAGTTACCTAGAGTAACAGAGAATCGCCCGAAGTTATTCCTCGGAGCGGCTTCGACGGCTACTCAGTGCTGCGTTGCTCGAGGTCCTCGAAGAATTCTTCGGGGCCGCTGTTGCGCAGCCGCGCGATGACGAGAAACCAGGCCGCGATGCTCATCAAGATGCCGATCGGCACCAACCCCCAGAGTGCCGGCACAAAGGGCGCGATGACCGTCACCAGAGCACCGAGAGCCGCCAGAGCCAACGTCAAGGCCGCTGGCCGCTGTACCCGATATTCGCTCTTGTCGACTTGGAAGGTCAGCCTCGAGCCTTCACCCGCCTCCTCCACGGTCAGCTCGCCAGCGACCCAGCCGCGGCGCAGACCGGCGATCACCGGTAAGCCGAGGCGCCCACCGCCCTTGCCGGGCTGCCAGAGTCCGCCCCAATCGTCCGCCGCCATGGCGACCAGGTTGAGCGCGGTGATCGGATCTTCGGCCAGGTCCAGCTGATGCTCCCGCATCGCGTCAGCGGTTTCCCTTGGAGGCTGCGTCACGCCTCAGGCCGCCTGCTGCAGGATCAGCTGTTCGAAGAAGCGCTCGATGGCCTCCAAGAAGTTCTCCGGCGTTTGAAGTCCGTGAATCTGGCGCCTCAGCCCGAGGCTGTTCGGCAAGCCCTTGCTGTAGAGGCCAGTGAAAGTCTGCAGCTTGTAGCGTGCGAACTTCGGCTCCTCGCGGGCGATGACGGTGCGGAAGTGATCGAGGATCAGGTCGCGCCGATCTTCCCAGGTCGGCTGAGGGAGCTCGCCGTTCGAGAGCAAGGCAGCAGTCTGGCTGAAGATCCACGGATTGCGCGTCGCGCCGCGTCCGATCATCACGCCGTCACAGCCGGTTTCGCGAATCATCTGCAAAGCGTCCTCGGGGGCGACGACGTCGCCGTTGCCGATCACCGGAATCGACACTGCCTCTTTGAGCGCCGCGATGTGCCGCCAGGCGGCGCTGCCGGTGAACTTCTGGCGAGCGGTGCGCGGGTGCAGGGCGACGGCGGCGACGCCGTTGGCTTCGCAGATGCGCCCGAGCTCGAGGTAGTTCTTCCGCCGGTCGTCGAGGCCGACTCGAAACTTGACGGTCAGCGGGATAGAGATCGCCTTGCGGACGTCGGCGATAATGCGCTCCGCCAGCTTCAGATCGCCCATTAGGGCCGCGCCGGCGCAGCCCTTGAGCACCTTGTTGGCCGGGCAGCCCATATTGATGTCGCAGACGTCCGCCCCGCGCTGCTCCACCTCGCGCGCCGCCTCGGCCATCGTCGGGCCGTCGGAGCCGTAGATCTGGATCGATAGCGGACGCTCTTCCTCGCTGAACGACAGGCGGTGCAGCACCAGGGGGTCACGCCGCATCAAGCCCTTCGACGAGATGAACTCCATCGTCACCACCCCGACACCGCCCATCCGCCGCACGATGAGGCGGAAGTCGCGGTCGGTCACCCCTGCCATGGGAGCGAGGACCAGCGGCGGATCGACGGGAATGTGGCCGATGCGAAACATGCCAGTGATCTTATCGCTCCCGCTCAGGAACCGCGAAACGGGCTGTTCGCACACGATCCTCCGACCGCGCTAAGATCCCTCAATCATGGCATGGTACAAAGAATGGTTTGGCCAGGAGTACCTGGAGCTCTACGCCCACCGTGACGCCGGTGAAGCGGCGCGTCACGTCGACTTCGTGGAGCGTCACCTGGCGCCCCGACACCCCGAGCCCGAGGCGGTGCTCGATCTGGCGTGTGGCGCCGGCCGCCACACCCAGGAGCTGCGCGCGCGCGGCTATCGCACGCTGGGTATCGATCTCTCCGTCACCCTGCTGGCGCATCCGCCGCGGGTGCCCAACGTCGCCGGCAATATGCGACAGCTACCGTTCCGCGATCAGTCCTTCGACTGGCTGCTCAACTTCTTCACCTCGTTCGGCTATTTCGAGCGCGAGCGCGAGAATTTCCGCGTGCTGGAGGAGATCGAGCGGGTGTTGCGACCGGGCGGTCGCTTCCTGATCGACGTCTTGAATCGTGAGCCGGTCATCGCCGGCTTGAAGCCGAGCGAAGTGCAGGAGATCGCGGGGCGCAAGGTCTACATTGAGCGCTGGTTCGACGAAGCAACCCAGCGCATCAACAAACGTATGCGTCTCGAAGAGCCAGGAAAGGCTTCGCAAACGTATCTCGAGAGCGTCCGGGCCTACAGTCGCGACGAGGTCACCATCGGCGCACGCTGGGCCGGTCTCGAAGTCGATGATCTCTATGGCAATTTCCAGGGAGTACCCTTTGACCGTGACAGCGAACGCCTCATCCTCGTCGGCCACCGACCCGTCTAGCGTCCCGGCGCTCGGCCTCGATCTGCTCTCGACCTCTCGCCTGCCGAGCCTGCCGAGCGCCTTCCTGAGCGGACGCGATCGCGATCTGCTAGCGCCAGTGCGGTTCCTCGCACCCGGCGACATGCCCACCGATTCACCGCCTCCCGGCGTCGATCGCGGCGAGCTGGCTCGTGCGCTGGCCACCGCCAACGCGGCCTACGGTCACCCGGCTGCCGAGCGCCTGGCCGAGCAGCTGGCGGATCCTGAAACCCGAGTGGTCGTCACCGGTCAGCAGCCCGGGCTGTTCGGTGGTCCGCTCTATGCCCTCAGCAAGATGGTCGCCGCCGTCCGCTGGGCCGAGACGCTGACGGCGGCTGGACATCCAGCCGTGGCGGTGTTCTGGGTCGCCACCGAAGATCACGACTGGGCCGAGATCGCGCAGGCGTCGTTCCTGACCCGCGGCGAGCTGCGCCGATTCGATCTCGGGCCGGATCCGACGCCGCTCCTGCCGGTAGGCATGCGCACCTTCGGAGACGGACTAGAAGCCATACTGAACGAGCTCGAAGACGACGTCGATCCGAGTGGCGCCTACCGCCCGGACGCACGCATCGGGGAAGCCTTCTGCCGGCTCATGGTGGCGACTCTGGGCGCGCGGGCACCGCTGATGCTCGATTCGATGCTGCCCGAGGTCAAGAAGCTGCAGCAGCCCTTGCTGAGGCGGCTGGTGGAGCGTCGCGACGAGCTCGCGGAACAGCAGGCCGCCGCGGACGCCGAGATCGAGCGCCGGGGCTATGCGCTGCAGGTCAAGCCACAGCCGGGCCTCAGCCCGCTGTTCCTGCTGCACGGTCAGGAGCGCCGTCGCATCGCCTGGGACGAAGCAGGCTCCTATACCCTGCGAGGTCTCGATGAGGCCTACCCGCTGGAGCAGCTCTACCAGCTCATCGATGAGAATCCTGCGGCAGTCAGCCCCGGCGTCCTGGCGCGTCCGGCGATTCAAGACGCGCTGCTCGGCACCACGCTGCAGATCATGGGGCCGGCGGAGCTGTCCTACATGTCGCAGGTCGCTCCCGCCTACTCGGTGCTCGACATCGAGCCGCCGTGGACGTCACTGCGACCTCAAGTGCTGGCGCTCGAAGCGCGTCAGGCTGGCTACTTGGAAGAGCTCGGCGTCAGCCTCGAAGAATTGTTCGAGACGCCGCTGGACCGCCTGGTTGCCGACAAGCTAGGGGTAGATCCGGTCGGTCCGGTGCGCGCGCAGGTCGACGCCCTGCTGGCAGGCCTCGACGAGCCGCTGCTGGCGCTCGATCGGGGCCTCGCGGGACCGCTCGAGAAAACGCGGTCCCATATCGGCCGTGGTCTGGACCAGTTGGCCGGCAAAGTGGCGGGCGCTGTCGCCCGCCGCCACGACGTCTGGAGCCGGCGCCTCGAACAGCTGCACAGCGCCTGCCTGCCGGGAGGCAAACCCCAGGAGCGAGTGCTGTCGGTCGGCCACTTCCTGGCGCGCTACGGAACGGATGTCGGCTCGGTTCTGGCCGATCACATCGGGCTCGATCCGCGAACGCTGCACATCATTCGGATTCCGCCGGCTCCACGGAGCGCGCCGGCATGAAGCTCGACGTCCTGGCCATCGGCACCCATCCCGACGACGTCGAGCTGGCGTGCGGTGGTACCGTGGCGCTGCTCGCGGCTCAGGGCAAGCAGGTCGGTATTCTGCACCTCACCCGCGGTGAGCGCGGCACCCGCGGTACCGTGGCGGAGCGCGAGGTCGAAGCCGAGAAGGCGGCGGCGGCGCTCGGCGCCGTCGAGATGGCGTTTCTGGACTGCGGCGATGGCGCGTTTCGCCGCGGCGAGGCCGAGGAGGATGCGCTGATCGAGGTGCTGCGCTCCTGGCGTCCCGAGATCGTGCTCGGCCCGACGCCCTCGGACCGTCATCCCGACCACGGCCGCGCCCACCAGCTGGTAGCCGACGTGGCGTTCTATGCCGGTCTGGCGCGTCGGGGCAGCGGTACGCCCCACCGTCCGGCAGCGGTGTTCTCCTACATGCAGCACGATCCGTTCGATCCGGCGTTCATCGTCGACGTTTCGAGCGTGTGGGACAAGAAGATGGCGGCGCTCGCCGCCTACGACAGTCAGCTCTATGGCGGTGACTCGAAGCGTGGTGACTCAGACCGTACCGACTCAGACCGTACCGACTCAAAGCGTTCGGAGCCGATGACCAAAGTCTCCAGCCCGGAATATTGGCTGGCGGTCGAAGGACGCGCGCGTCATTTCGGGCAAATGATCAACGCCTCTCTTGGCGAGCCGTTCTGGAGTCGGCTGCCGCTGGCGGTCCGGGACGTCACCGAGCTGGCGCCTGGTGGTCTGCGGTAGCGCCTCGGGAGATAGCGCTCCAAGACCTG
This sequence comes from Acidobacteriota bacterium, assembly GCA_039030415.1. Classification (GTDB taxonomy): domain Bacteria; phylum Acidobacteriota; class Thermoanaerobaculia; order Multivoradales; family J023; genus JAAELT01. The sequence goes on along the minus strand of JBCCEE010000030.1, from coordinate 9,776 downwards.
CGATCTCTTCCGAAGCCTCCTCCGGCGTTCTTGAGCCCATCCCGGGGCTCCGATACACTGAATACACTGAACTTGTTCGACAACACTTGTTCGACAACTCGCAGGTATCCCACAACTTGGAGGAGATCTTAGATGAGCGACGAACCTACAACTCCGCCACCGCCACCCTCGGACGCTCCTCCTCCTCCGCCGACGGATCCGCCGCCACCGCCGTCTAATCCGCCGCCGCCAGCTGGCGCCCCGGCGGGAGGCTCGGGCGGAGGCGGCAGTGTGTCGGAGAACCGCAACCTGATGATCGTCTTGGCCTACCTGGGGCCGTTCGCGCTGATCCCGTTCCTCGCCGAGAAAGACGATCAAGAGGTGCAGTGGCACTCCAAGCACGGTCTGGTGCTGTTCGGCGCCGATATCGTGATCTCGATTCTGCTGACCGTGGTCAGCACCATGACGGCTTGCGTCGGCTGTATCGTGACGCTACCCGTTTGGATCGCGGTCATCGCGGTGCACATCATCTGCATCGTCAAGGGAGTCAACGGCGAGAGATTCCTCATTCCGGGTCTCAGCGATCTTGCCGACAGCTTCTGAAGAGACCGTGACAGATTCGGCTGGTGAAACCGAGTCGGTCGCCGTGACTGAGGCGGCGGCCGAGTCGGACAGCGAAGGCGCCGCCCAGGCTGAGCCACGGTCGCGGTCGGCGCGACGCCGCAAGTGGATCGGCGTCGTGCTGCTTCTGGTGGTGGGCGCTGGCCTCGACGCTCAGCAGCCGCCGGAACGGCAGGTCTTGGCTCACGCCGCGCTGCTCAGTATTACCGCGTACCAGGCGACCCTGTCCAAGCTGATGCCGATGACCGGCGTGCAGTGCCGGTTCGAGCCGACCTGCAGCCACTACGCGGCGGGGAGCATCCGCCGCCATGGCCTGTGGGTCGGTAGCGGCAAGACGGCGCGGCGTCTGCTACGCTGCGGTCCCTGGACCGAGATGGGAACCGTCGACCCGCCTTGAGGGCAAAACGACCGTGGACGACACGCTTTACTTGACCGAGATCCGGCGCTTGGAAGCGCAGAGAGCCCTGCGGCTCACCTGGTCGGACGGCCACACCGCCGAGCTGCCTTACGACTACGTACGCGGTTACTGCCCGTGTGCCGGCTGCCAAGGCCACGGCTCGATGCAGATCGAGTTTCATCCGCCCCCCCAGCCGGTGCGCGCCGAGAAGATCGAGCCGGTGGGCAACTACGCCATCTCGATCGTCTGGTCCGACCACCACGCCACCGGCATCTATCGCTTCGATTTCCTGCGTCAGATCTGCCCGTGACCGGACTGTAAGGGCCCCAAGGCGTGGGCGTCGTCTTGCGCTGGTTGTGCCGCCAAGCCGCTTGCGGCTGCTAAGATTCGGCACCAAATGAACCAACCAGAGACTCGGGAAATCAAGAAGGTGCTCGTCGCCAACCGCGGCGAGATTGCGGTCCGGGTGTTGCGCGGCTGTCGCGAGCTCGGCATTCGGGGTGCGGTGGTCTACTCCGACGCCGACCGCGCCGGCTTGCCGGTGCTGCTGGCGGACGAGGCCTACCGGATCGGGCCTGCGCCGTCCAGCGAGAGCTATCTGCGCGGCGAGGCGATCGTCGATCTGGCGGTCGAGATCGGGGCCGACGCCATCCACCCCGGCTATGGCTTCCTGTCGGAGAACGCCGGCTTCGCGCGCTACGCCGCGCAGCGCGGCGTGATCTTCATCGGCCCTCCGGCCTCGGCGATCGACGCCATGGGCTCCAAGATCGAGAGCCGGCGCATCATGATCGATGCCGGCGTGGCGGTGGTGCCGGGTGGTCGCGATCCGGTGAGTGATGAAGCGGCGGCCGCGGTCGCGGCGGACGAGATCGGCTATCCGGTGCTGCTCAAGGCGTCGGCCGGCGGTGGCGGCAAGGGCATGCGGCTGGTCGGCTCGGCGGCGGAGCTCTCAGCGGCGTTTCGCGAGGCGCGCTCGGAGGCCATGTCGAGCTTCGGCGACGACACGGTGTATGTCGAGAAGTTCGTCGAAGAGCCCCGGCACATCGAGATTCAGGTGCTGGCCGACCACCACGGCCACACGGTCTCTCTCGGCGAGCGCGAATGCTCGATCCAGCGCCGCCATCAGAAAGTGATCGAAGAGGCGCCCTCGCCGGTGGTCGACGTGGATCTCAGGCGACGCATGGGCGAGGCGGCAGTCAAGGCGGCGCAGGCGGTGGGCTACACTAACGCCGGCACGGTCGAATTCCTGCTCGACCGCCACGGTGAGTTCTACTTTCTCGAGATGAACACGCGGCTCCAGGTCGAGCATCCGATCACCGAGCTGGTGACCGGCGTCGACCTGGTGATCCAGCAGATCCGCGTCGCTCAGGGTGAGGCGATCGACCCGGGTCTCGGCGAGCGCCAGCCCCAGGGTCACGCTATAGAAGTTCGCCTCTACGCTGAAGATCCGTTCAACAACTTCGTGCCGTCGCCCGGGCGCATCGACCTCCTGAGGCTGCCGGAGGGGCCGGGAGTCCGCAACGACTGCGGCGTCGTCTCGGGCGGTGAGGTGCCGATCTACTACGATCCGATGCTCGCCAAGCTGATCGTCTGGGGCAGCGACCGCGGCCACGCCATCACCCGCATGGAGCGTGCCCTGAGCGAGCTGCGGATCGAAGGCATCCGCACGCCGGTGGCGCTCTACCAGCAGATTCTGCGCGACGACGATTTCCGCGCCGGTCGACTCGACATCGGCATGCTGGAGCGCAAGCTGGCGAGCGGCGATTGGGCCGCCGGGCACGGTGAGGATCCCGAGCTCGCCGACCTGCCGCTGATCGCCGCGGCTATCGCCCACGCCGAGCGCCAAGAGGTCGTCACTTCGCAACCGGTGGTCGAGGGCGGGCAGCGCAGCCATTGGAAGACGGTCGCGCGCCGCGAGGCGCTGGGAGGTTACTCATGGAGCTGATCGTTCGGCATCGCGATCGCGAGGAGAGCCTGCAGCTCGAGCGCACCGAGTCGGGCTACCGCATCTCCGTTGGCGACAACGACTACGAGGTGGACGTCGCCCGGGCCGGAGAAGTGACCCGCAGCCTGGTGATCCAAGGCCGCCAGCACGAGGTTGCGGTGCGCCGTCAAAAAGAAGGCGTCTACGCGGTCAACTCAGAGCTCGGCGTCGACGAGGTCGAGCTGATGGATCCCCTCACCCACCTGGCGCGCCTCGCCCACGAGGCGAGCGGTGGTGGCGCCCAGCAGGTCACGGCCTACATGCCGGGGCGGGTGGTCGAGGTGCTGGTCGCGGAGGGCGACGAAGTGGCGGCGGGCCAGGGGATCCTGGTGCTCGAAGCCATGAAGATGAAGAACGAGATCCAGGCCGAAGCCTCCGGCGTGGTGAGTAAGCTTCACGTCGCGCAGGATCAGACCGTCGAGGGCGGCGACCCTCTGTTCGAGATCGCCTAGCGGCGCCTGAGGCTCGCCCCGGATGGGCCGCCGGCCCCCTCGTGCTATGATGATATTTCTTCTACATCTAGCTCTCCGCGATGCGACAACGGGGCGACGGGCTCGAGACCCGACCTTCAAGAGTCGAGCCCGTTAATCCTCCGTGACTGTGACTCGCCGAGCGGATTGGGGCTCCAGCATGGCGTTACATCCAAGTAGTGAAACCCCTGCGCCCAGGCGGTCCGGCAGGACTGCTCTGATCGCTTACTCAGCTCTAGCGTGGCCGACTCTGGCGTGGCTAGGTCTGGCATGGTTGGCAACACCGGCCCTGGCCGGGCCACCCCCTCCCTACCAGCTCGTCTTCGTGGCGCCGACGCCGCTGCCGCCGGACGTCAACGAAGGCGACATGGTGATGTTCGGCGTCCAGCTACAGAACCCGTGCGCCGGCACCTTCACCCCGATCACCTGGGACGTATCGGTGCAGCCCGGCCTGATCGATCCGGCGGACGCGACGGATTTCGGCCCGCCATCGCCCGCCGGTCTGACCTTCAGCGACGGCGCCCTGACCCAGATCTTCACGGTGCCGATCGTCGACGACGGCGCCACCGAGGGTCCCGAGACCTTCGACATCCGGCTCTCGCCTTCGGTCAGCGGCGTCGATCTGAACTGCTCCGTGCCCTCGCAGCCGCCCTCCCAGCCCGAATACGGCCTGACCGTGACCATCCTCGGCGATGGCGCGATGATCGTCGACGTCTCGATCAACGACGTCGTGGTCAACGAGGGCGACATGCCGCCCGAGGCGACGTTCCAGATCTCGCTGTCGCAGCCCAACCCCGACGTCGATCCAGTGTCCGTAAACTGGGCGACCGCCAACGGCACGGCGATCGCGGGTCAGGACTACGCGACGACCGCCGGGGTCACCAACCTCATGCCGGGCGAGAGCTCCGCCATGATCACCATCCCGGTGCTCGACGACTCCCTGGTCGAAGGCGACGAGTTTTTCTTCGTCGACATCTTGGGTACGTCGACCAACGCCCAGATCGTCGACGCCCAGGGGCAGGCGACCATCGAAGACAATGATGATGATGGTCAGATGGGCGACATCACGATCGCCGACGCGATCGGCATGGAGGGTCAGGGCTCGCTGTTCTTCGATCTGACCCTGACGCCGCCCAACCCCGGGCCGGATCCGGTCACCGTCGACTGGTCGACGGCAGACGGTAGCGCGGAGAGCGGGCCGGATTACGTCGCCGCCAGCGGCCAGGTGGCGTTCCTGCCGGGAGACAGCGCCAAGCAGATCGAGATCACCCTGGTCGACGATTCCGAGCTCGAGCCGACCGAGACCTTCTTCATCAACCTGTCGAACCCCTCGACCGGCGCCATGATCCTCGACCCGCAGGCCCGCGGCGCGATCCAGGACGACGATGACGATCCGGGCGAGACGCCGACCTTTTCGGTCGGGGATGTGAGCATCGTCGAAGGCAACGAGGGGGCTATCGCCGCCGAGATCCTAGTGGTACTCGCGGCGCCCTCGGATAAGTCGGCGCGCGTCGACTTCAGCACGGCCGATGGCACCGCGACGGCCGAGGACCGCGACTACCAGCCGAATTCGGGCAGCCTCGAATTTCCCGCCGGTACCGTCATGCGACGCTTCGTCGTGCCGATCCTGGGCGACGTGCGGCCCGAAGACGACGAGCAGTTCCGGGTGCTGCTCTCGAACCCAGTCAACGCCGTGATCGGCGATGGCGAGGCCATCGTGACCATCATCAATGACGACGTCGCTCAGCAGGACGCCAGCCTGTCGATCGACAGCGTCGGCGTGCTCGAAGGCAACGAGGGGCTCACCCAGGCGGTGTTCACCGTCACCCTGAGCCGCGATGGCGCCAGCGAGAACGGTGGGGTTACCGTCAGTTACGCCACGATGGACGGCACGGCGACCACCGCCGACATGGACTATGAGCCGGCCTCGGGCGAGCTCACCTTCGAGGGCGAGACCACCACCCAGACGGTGACGGTCAACGTCATCGGCGATACCCGCGTCGAGCCGGACGAGGGCTTCTTCGTCGATCTGTCGGCGGCTGACGGCGCGGTGATCGAGCAGGGGCGAGGTCGCGGCCTGATCCGCAATGACGACAGCGAAGGCGAGCAGCCGACCCTCAGCGTGTCCGACGCCGCGGTCGACGAAGGCGACGAAGGCACCACCAGCGCCGTCTTCACCGTCACCCTGTCCGCGGCCTCCATCGAGACCGTAGCCGTCGACTTCGAGACCGCCGACGGCACCGCCACCGCCGGTGAGGACTACCAGGCCAACAGCGGCAGCCTGACCTTCTCGCCCGGGCAGGTCCAGCGCACGTTCAACGTTCTGGTGGCCGGCGATACCGACGTCGAGGCCGACGAGCTGTTCGCGATCAACCTGTTCAACGCCATGGGCGCCGAGATCGCCGACGGCATGGGCCGCGGCCTGATCCGCAACGACGACGGCGCAGAAGTCAGCCGCATCCGCTTCGTGCGCGAGCGCCAGACGGTGATGGAAGGCGCCGGCGCGGCCGAGATCATCGTCGAGCGCATTGGCGGGGTCAGCGGGCCGGCTCAGGTCATCGTCTCCACGGCGTCCGGCACCGCTTCCGCCGGTCAGGACTTCGTGGCGCTGCGCGAGGCGGTGCGCTGGCGGCCGGGCGAAGGCGGCCGTAAATCGGTGGCGGTGCGCATCAACGACGACAACCTGCAGGAGCCCGACGAGGCGCTCGGCCTGCGTCTCTCCCAGCCGGCGGGAGCCGAGCTGGCGACGCCGAGCGAGCAGGTCTTGGGGCTAATCGACGACGACACTCCGCTGCGCCTCGAGGCGGTCGGCGACCAGGAGGTCACCGCTCGGGTGCGCGAGGATTTTGAGCTGCAGGTCAAGGCCACGCGCATGGACGGCAGCCCGGTGGCCGGCGCCACCGTCGAGTGGCGGGTCTCGGGACGCGCCGAGCTGGTCGGCCCGCAGGAGCGCCAGAGCGACGGCGAGGGGCTTTCGACCGCCCGCATCCGTCCCGCCACCATGCCTGGACCCGCCGCCGTCGTCGCCCGCCTGCAGGGCACGGACAGCGCGGTGTCGTTCGCGATCATGGTCGAGGGCGACCTCGGCGATCTCGGCAGCGGTGGCGATCAAGATCTCGACGAAGGCGACATGGACATCGCCGGCGTGCTCGACGAGGCCTGCGCCACCGCCACCGGTGATCTGCTCGAAGCCTGCGAGTATCTCTTCGGCATCGCCAGCAGCGACGACCGCCGCCAGGCCGTCGAGCGGCTCACGCCGCGCAACGCCGTCACCCAGGGCAATGCCGCGCTGCGGGCGCCGCGCATCCAGCTGCGCAACATCGGCGGGCGCCTCAACGCCCTGCGCGGTGGCAGCACGCGCCTGGCGGCGGCGGATCACCTCAGCATCAGCATCCAGGGCGACGCGGTGGCCATGGGCACCCTGCGCTCGGCGGTGTCGAGCTACGGCATGGATCTCGAAAAGCTGTCCCAGGCGGTCGACACCGCACTGCGCAAGTCCCAGGGATTGGCTCCCGAGGAGCCGCGCGGCGGCGCGGCGAGCGCCGACTCGGTGGACACCGAGTCGCCGTGGGGGCTGTTCATCAACGGCCGGGTCTCATTCGGCGAAGCGCCGCAGACCGACCGCGAATCGGGCTACGACTTCGACACCCAGGGCATCACCGCTGGCGTCGACTACCGGGTCTCGGATCGCCTCGTGCTCGGTATCGGCCTGGGCTACCTGGGCACCGACGTCGACGTCGCGGACGATGGCGGTACGCTCGAGGTGTCGGGCTACTCGCTCTCGCTCTACGGCACGTTCTACACGCGCAACTTTTACCTCGACGCCATCGTCGCCTACGGTCGCAACGACTACGAGCTCGAGCGCATCCTCAACCTGCCGGTGGCGTTTCGCGGCGGCGCCCGGCTGGTGACCCGCGGTGAGCCGGAAGGCGACCAGCTGTCGGTCGACCTCGGCGTCGGCTACGACTTCTCGATCGGTGCCGCCACCCTCGGCGGCTTCGTGCGCGCCAGCCTGGTCGACGCCACGGTCGACGCCTACGGCGAGATCGGTGCCGGCCCGTTCGACCTGCTCTATGGCGAGCAGGAGATCGAATCGCTGCAGGGCGAGGCCGGCTTCGAGCTCAGCTACCCCGCCAGCTTCAACTGGGGCGTGGTGCAGCCCAGCCTGCGCCTCTCCTATCTGCACGAATTCTCAGACGATCGGCGAGTGATCCGAGCGCGCTTCCGCAGCGACGCCCTGGGGCGCCCCTTCGCCGTCGTCACCGACACGCCGGATCGCGACTTCTTCAACGTCGGAGCCGGCGTCACCGTCACCCTGCCGCGCAGCATGGCCACCTATCTGCTGTTCGACACCGACCTCGAGCGCGACGACCTCGATATCTACACCCTGTCCGGAGGCTTCCGCTTCCAGTTCTGAAGCGTTGCATCCGCCGCGCCCGTCAGCGAGGAAGGAGACTGCACCGTGGGCACGAAACAGAAGCAGACCCCTCACCCCCTAGGCTACCGAAGCGCTGGTTACCGAGCGTTGGCCTGCCTGGTGCTCGGCTTGGGCTGGCTCCTCGCGGTGCCGGCGGAGACTGAGGCCCGCAAGAAAAAGAAAGCTGCGCCTGAGCTCAGCGCCGATGATCTGATGATCGTCGACTGCCTGCTGCCCAACAAAGTGCGCCGCCTGGGGCGTCGCAACACCCACATCCTGCCGCGCCGGCCGATCCGCACCACCGCCGCCGACTGCCGCATTCAGGGCGGCGAGTACACCGAGCCGGATCAGGTCAACTACCGCACCTCGCTCGAAGTCTGGCTGCCGCAGGCCAAGGCGGGGGACGCCGAGGCGCAGTACTACGTCGGCCAGATCTTCGAGAAGGGCCTCGGCACCACCGCCGACTACGCCAGCGCCGCCGAGTGGTATCGCAAGGCGGCCGAGCAGAGCTACGCCGCGGCGCAGACCAGCCTGGGCTACCTCTACGAAGAGGGCCTGGGGGTGACGCGAGACGAAGTGGAGGCGCTCAACTGGTACCGCAAGGCGGCCGGGCTGGCCGAAGATCTGGTGGTGCTCGAAGCCTCGGACTACGGCGAGCTAGTGGCGGCGCGCGAAGCGCTGAACGAGAAGCAGCGCGAGGTCGAGGCGCTCGAGCGGGAAGTGGAAGCCCTGCGCTCGCAGCTCGAGACGTCGCAATCCGAAGCCGAGGAAGACGCCCAGCGGCGCACGAGCCTGGAGTCGATCCTGGAGCGGCTGCGGGCCGACCTGGCGGCGCGCCAGAAAGAGCTGGCGGATGGCCAGGAGCGGATCGCTCGCCTCGAAGCCAGCCAGCAGGAGCAGCCGGCTTCTGACCCGGCAGCGGGCCTGCCGCTCGACGACATCCCGTTCGGCGACTACCACGCCCTGGTGATCGGCAACAGCGACTACCGCAGCCTGCCCAAGCTCGCAGGCGCGGCGCGCGACGCCCGGCTGGTGGCCGAGATCCTGGAGCAGAAGTACGGCTTCACGGTGCGTACCCTGATCGACGCCGACCGCTTCCAGATCATGGACTCCCTGAATGATCTGCGCGAGTCCCTGACCCAAGAAGACAACCTCCTCGTCTACTACACCGGGCACGGCCTGCGCGACGAGAACGGCCACACCGCCTACTGGCAGCCGGTCGACGCCGAGCCCCGCAATCCGGCCAACTGGATCCCCAACGAGGTGGTCACCGAGCACCTCGATCTCATGGCCGCGCGTCACGTCTTCGTGGTGGCCGATTCGGTCTATTCGGGTCTGCGCACCCGCTCCTCCATTGCCCGCCTCAAGCGCGGCATGACGCCAGAGCAGCGTCACTACCACATCAAGCTGCTGCTAGAGAAACGCTCGCGGCTGGTTCTAGCCTCCGGCGGACCGGGCGTCGGCACCGCGGCCGAACGCGACTCGCTGTTCACCAGCACCTTCCTAGACGTCCTCGAGCGCAACGACGACGTGCTCGAAGCCTCGGCGCTCTACCTGGCGGTCAACGAGAAGCTGGTTGCCGCCCAGGAAGGCAGCGCTCGACCCGTCGAGTTTGCGACCATGCGCTGGGCCCGCAACGACCTCGCCGAGTTCTTCCTCGTACCCAGGGGCTGACAAACTCAGGTCCGCGCGGCTCTCGGAGTCGATATCCCGGTGGAAAATCGCCTCGACGTAGCTCTCGGAGTCAATATCCCAATGGGAAATCAGTTCCGCGAGGCTCGTAGAGTCGATATCCCAATGGGAAATCAGTTCCGCGAGGCTCGTAGAGTCGATATCCCAATGGGTAATCAATTACGCGAGGCTCGTAGAGTCGTATTACCAAACCGGCAAGTGGGTACGCGAGGCGGG
>JBCCEE010000029.1:0-35074 GCA_039030415.1 Acidobacteriota bacterium | reverse complement strand
GACGGTTCATCCTCAACGCATCAATGGTAGCTCTTCCTGTGGCACTCGTCCCCACAAGGACAAAGCCTCTCCATTGAAAATGGTCGGCCCAGTGTTCTATGCGAGCGGCCACCGGCTCTCTCCGTGACACGGTCACGGAGAGAAGCCGAGATGTATCCACTCAAGGCGTCGATTCTCGTACCACGCGACTTGCACGGAGCCTCAGCAAAGACAACATTTCCGAGAGATCAACAAGCCCCTTTGCCTCGCGCCTCTCAGCTGGCGTCAGCTCTTCGCCGCTGTCCTGACGATCGAGCAGTCTTTGCAAGCGATCGTCAACGCCTCGTGGTAGCTCGAAGTGACTCAGATCCTCTGGAACCTCTATTTGCACGGTACATTGAGCCATAGCGCGCCTCCGTTGCATCATCCTACCCCATGCCGTCTAGTCGAAGCCGCAGCTCCGAGCCGCCCCGAACGTTCAATCGATCCTGAACGACTGGAGCTCGACCGGGACCAGGGTGGTCGACGTCGACGTGGTGGTCGAAGTCGTTGTCGAGGTGAGCGTCGTCGAGGTCGTGCTAGTCGAAGTTGTCGAGCTGGTGGTCGAGGTCGTCGAGCTGGTGGTCGAAGTCGTCGAGCTCGTGGTGCCAAAGGGAGTGGATCCGGTCGTCGGTCGTGGACGCGGCGCGGGCGCAGCCAGCACCTCCACCGAGGGAGCTGCCCAGCCAGCCCCCAGGAACATCGCCGTGGCGACGACGCTACTGCCCTTCGATAGCGCCTTCAGCGCTTCGCGGCGCTCGATATCGACGCGCGGCGGCTCCGGGGCCTTTTTCGTATCGTGACGCTTGGCCATGCTGGTGAAGTCCTGCCGGATATTGTGCGAAAAAATCGATATTGGATGCGGGTATTGTAACGCAGTATAACTAGCGTACCGCATGAGCCAAGACTATCTATGCCGCCAGCCCGGCTACTCGATGACACCGTTCGAAGACGGTCTGCTATTGCGTGCTCGAGACACTCGCACCCGTTTGCGCCTGAATCGGACCGCGACCCTGGCTTGGCTGCTGTGCGACGGCACGCTCGAAGCCGAGGAGCTCGTGGCGCGGCTGCAGCAGTTGCATCCAGATCATGCCGAAGCAGTGACCGTCGAGATTCCCGGCCTGTTGAACCAGCTGCTCGAATCCGGCCACCTTCGCACGCGGCCGGTAGCCTGGGAGCGTCCGCTATTGCGTGTCTCCTTCGGGGGCTTCTGGCAAGACTTCGAGCCCGGCGACAACTACTTCACCTGGATGCTGAGCTATCGCTACGACGTCCTGATAGTGCCGCCCTCCAGCATTCCCGATCTCGACTTCTTCGGCCCTCACTGCGACGTGGAGTCTGTCGCTTGGGATCACGAGCGAAGTCTCGGCATCAGCTTCGGTAGCGCTTCACGTCAGCCCCGGCACTCGGGCCAAGGCCGCACCGTCGACCTCACCCTGCGGTGGGACGGCGAGGACGGCGACGGACATCTCCATCTCCCGACCTGGGCGCTCGTCGTCGACTGGACGCGCGACCTCGAAGGCGTCCCGGATCGCGACCGGCTCACCAGGTTTTCGCCACACAACTTCGGGGAACGCTTCCTCAGCGCCTTGGAGCAGCGAGCCGCTCACCAACCCGGCGGGCGAGAAGCCGAGCCGTCTCGAGCTGCGGGGCCGACCCGACCGCCTGCCGAGCTCGATGATCTCCAGCCAGGCCCAGCGGCCGATGGGCCAAGACTGACCGTCGGCATGGCGACCTATGATGACTATGACGGGGTCTATTTCACGGTTCAAGCGCTGGTGCTCAACCAGCCCGAGATCGCAGCGGATCTCGAGATCCTGATTGTCGACAATCATCCGGAGGGACCGGCCGCTGAGGCTCTCGCGGGTTTGGCTGCTGGTGTTCCGGGGGCGCGCTACCTTGCATTCTCTGAAATCCGCAGCACCGCGGTCCGCGACGTGATCTTCCGCGAGGCGCGAGCCCCGATCGTGCTGTGCATGGATTCGCACGTCTTGCTGTCCCCCGGCTCGCTGCTGCGGCTGACCGAGTACTTCGAGGCTCGCGCGGACTGCGCCGAACTCGTCCACGGTCCCCTGCTCTATGACGACCATCGCACGCTATCGACCCATTTCGAGCCGGTGTGGTCAGCCGGGATGTATGGCGTTTGGGCCACCGACGACCGCGGTCTCGATGTCGACGCGCCGCCGTTCGAGATTCCGATGCAGGGGCTGGGGTTGTTTGCCTGCCGCACAGAGGCTTGGCCGGGACTCAACCCGCGTTTGCGAGGTTTCGGTGGCGAGGAGGGCTACCTGCACGAAAAGTTCCGGCGAAGCGGCGGGCGAGCTCTCTGCCTGCCTTTTCTACGCTGGATCCACCGCTTCCAGCGCCCTGGCGGCATTCCCTTCGCCAACCTCTGGGAAGATCGCATCCGCAACTACCTGATCGTCCACCACGAGCTCGGCCTACCGATCACCGGCCTCGAGTCGCACTTTCGCTCGTTCCTCGGCGACGCGCTCTACCAGCGAACCGAGGCCGCCGTATTGGCCGAGATGGCGAGCCCGTGGTGGGCCTTCGACGCCATCTACACCCTGGGCCGTGCCCCGGACCTGAGCGGGGGCAATAGCCCCGACGCCTTCGCGAAGGCCGCGTCCGCGACGGGTCTCGACAAGCTGCTGCGTCAGCCCCCGGATCCTGCAGGGAAACCGCTTCCACAAGAGCCCGATCTCCGCTTCGCCTACCGGCTCCGCCAGCTGTCGGAACGGGCGGCGCGCCTGGACTTCGCCAGCACCCTGATCCTCGACGCCGAGGCGACTCGACTCGCCGAGCTCGCAGAGCTGCTGCCGGACGCCACCCAGGCCCTGGACGAAGCACTCGCCGTCTCGATCTACCCACCGCAGCCGGCACCCCTTGCCGCGACGGATCTACCCTGGGCCATCGCCATCTCGCGCCGCGGCCTGAAGCGAATCTGCGACCAGCTGCCACGCAAACCTGCGGCGCTCGACGAGTGGCTCAGATCCCACGGGGGAACGCTGAGCCGAGCGCTCGAATCCTTGGGCGACGTCGTGTCGCTGCCCCATGTCGGCGACAATCGAACCCCCATCGATGATCAGGACACCGTGAACAGGACACGTGGGCAAGACACGTGAATGGGACACCGTGAACCGAACGAGTGTACTCACCTCGGTCGCTCGCATCCTGGACGCCCGCTCTTATCTCGAGATCGGCGTCTTCGACCCGCGCCACAACTTCGATCACATCCCGTGCCCCGACAAGCTCGGTATCGACCCAGCGGTCGATGATCCACGGATCGCTCGCACCACCAGCGACGATTTCTTCGGCCGGCTCGCTCCGAACCGCTGCTGGGACCTGATCTTCATCGACGGCGACCACCGTTACGAGCGGGTCGAGCGCGATCTCGCCAACGCCTTGCGTCACCTCAGCCCGCATGGCGTCGTGGCGATGCACGACGTCGACCCCGCAGACACCCGCTCGGCCAGCCCCACCAAGCCCTCGCCCTCAGCGATCTGGTCGGGTGAAGCCTGGCGCGTGCTCGTCGAGCGCGTGCGAGCTCGCTCCGACCTGCGCTCCGCCACCGTCGACTGCGACCATGGCGTCGCCCTCATCACCCGCGGACACAACCCGAGTCCTCTGACGGTCGAGTCACCCCTGAGCTTCGCATGGCTCGAGACCTGCCGCGAGCGGGCTCTCAACCTGATTCCGGCACAGGAGCGGGCGATCCGAGAGTTCTTGGGCCGAGCTTCGATCGTCTACTACACCTCCAACCAAGCCAAGCCGTCGATAAGGCAGGCCTGCTTCCAGCGTCTGCGGCAGAGCGCCGCCGGCAAGGAGCTGGTCGTCATCGCCCAGCAAGACGAAGCCTTCTTCGCTTCCGCCGATCAACTCGAAGTGGTTGGGCGGCTCCCCTTCTGCCATCAGAGCCTCTACCTGCAGCTTCTCAACGGAATCCAGCGAGCGCGCTACGACACGGCGTTCATGGCCGAGGATGACGTGCTCTACCCTGACGGCTACTTCGACGCTCAACTTCCCGACCGCTATCGATTCTTCTACAACACCCACAGCTACGTCGCCAACCTCGAGGGCTTCTTCGCCACTAAGGTCGTTCTGACATCCAACGGCTTCGGTGACCGCGAGCTGCTGAGCCACGCCGTGCGTCAGCGGCTTCGCTTCCTCCGTGCCGGAGGCACCATCACGTGGACCGAGCCTGGCGTCGGCGACCACGACGATTTCTCCGCCAAGACCTACCGACAGAAAACGCCAACCGTCGACATCCGTCACCAACAAAACCTCACGGGTTACCGTGCCCACGGCACGTACCTGGATCGGATCGAACCCTGGGGCAGCCATCGCGAGCTGCTCGAGCGCCTCGGCCTCGTCGAGGTCACCCCAGCCTAGAGTCGCAAAGCTCGGTACCTCACGGTAGCATCGGCGGCCACGACTATGTCTCGATCGGTTTTCTCGTTGCTCACCAGGAGAGGCCCGTTGAACGTTCTCCGACTCACCACCCTGGCCGCCCTCACCTTCTGCGCTTCCTGCGCTGCGGTCGAAGCTCCTGACACACCGAGCCTGCAAGCCGCGCTGAGCAGCTTCGACGACGAGCATGGCGATCTGCAGTCGGTGTTCGTCCTGCAAAACGGCGGGTTGATCACCGAACGCTTTTACAACGGCGCCGACGAACGCACGCTGGTCGATGTCAGGTCGGCGGGCAAGAGCGTGACCTCCTTGCTCTTTGGCATCGCTGTCGACCAGGGGGCGATCCAAAGCCTCGACGATCCCGTCGAAAAGTACTGGCCTGAAGCCCAGGGAAGTGCGATCGGCTCGGTCCGTCTCGTCGATGTCCTGACCATGCGAACCGGCCTGAACGCAGACGGTGAAGACCCCACGTCGCCTGGGTATGAGGATCACATGGACGCCTCGGACGATCCGCTGTCGTTCGCCCTGACCGTACCCGGGCTCGATGAGCCGGGAACGCAGTATCGCTACAATTCTCTGGCAGCCTACGTCGCGGGGGTGGTGATCGGCCGTGCTACCGGTCACGGTCTGGAAGACCTTGCGCGCGCCCACCTATTCGAGCCGCTGGGCATCGAGCGGTGGGACTGGCAGGAGGATCGATCCGGACAGACCAAGGGGCAAGGAAATCTTTTCTTGACGGCCCGAGGCTTCGCGCGCATCGGCGAGATGGTGCTGAACCAGGGAGCTCACGACGATCGACAGGTCGTCAGCCGCGACTGGATCCAGCAAAGCCTCGAGCCTCGCTTCGATATCTCCGAGAGCGATCCCTTTGCGAGCGGGTATGGCTACTACTGGTATCACCAGACCTACCCCCTGAAGGGTCGCTCGGTCGACGTCTACTTCGCTTCCGGCAATGGTGGAAACAAAATCTACGTGATGCCCGACTTGGATATGGTCGTCTCGATCATGTCGCGGGCCTACGGACAGGGACGCGGGCAGCGGCGCTCCGAGAGCATTCTGAAAGCGATCCTCGCATTACAATCTTAGAGACTGTTGAGGTTGACTGAACCTTCGCCGAGTACCCTCTGGAGACCAGTAACGCCGGGAAGACCAGCACAATGCAACCCGCAGGACCCATCGATACCCTCGAGCTCTACTCTCGCCTCGGTGACGAGCTGGTGGCACTGCTGCGCGGCCTCGAGCCCGAAGACTGGTCGCGGCCGACGGCCTGTGCGCTGTGGACGGTGAAGGACATCGCCGCACACCTGCTCGACACGGACATTCGGCGGCTGTCCTTTCAGCGCGACGGCCTGCCACTGCTAGAGCCCGACACGCCGATCACCGGCTATCGTGACCTGGTGGGCTTTCTGGACCAGCTCAACGCGGATTGGGTGCGGGCGGCGCGACGTTTCAGCCCCCAGTTGCTGATCGAGCTCCTGGCCTTCATCGGTCCCAAGATCTGCGACCTCTTCCGTTCTCTCGATCCGGAAGATCCAGCGCTGTTCGCCGTCGCATGGGCGGGCGAGGACAGCTCCCGAAACTGGTTCGACGTGGCGCGCGAGACCACAGAGAAGTGGCTTCATCAACAGCAGATCCGCGAGGCCGTCGGACAGCCGAGCCTGAGCTCGCGTGAATGGCTTCATCCGGTGCTCGACACCTTCTTGCGGGCCCTCCCCCACCTCTACCGCGACACTCCAGCGGAAGATGGCGCCTCGATCGGCGTCACCGTTGAAGGTGAAGCGGGCGGTACCTGGTCGCTGCGGCGCGAAGGCGGTGTCTGGCGGCTGTTCTATGGTGATCAGCCACCCAACGCCGAGAGCTCACTCGCCCACACCACCCTCGACGCCGAGACCGCCTGGCGCCTGTTCACCAACAGCATCGACCTCGATCAAGCCCGAAAGAAGCTGCGTATCGAAGGCGATGAAGCCGTCGGCTCGCAGCTCTGTGGGCTCACCGCGGTAATGGTCTAGCTCGAAGCAGGTCTGCTTCACGGTAGGTCTGCTTCAAGGTAGGTCTGCTTCAAGGTACCGTCACCTCGGTGACCGTCCCGGCGACAACGTTGGCGCTGCCGCTCCAAGAGCGACCGTCGCTATGCTGGATGCTGAAGGTCCAGGGTCCTGGCGTGAGCTGGGGCACCAGCGACTGTCCAGCCGCCATCATCCACTCGCCGGCGGCCAACATCAAAACGTAACCCAAGCCAACGTAGGGTCTGCCGTCAGGACCGGTCAGGCGGACGCGCGTCGGCGTCAAATCGTCCTCCAGCTCCGGCACCTTGATGTGTAGGGCGCCACCGGGGGGAAGCACGACCCGGCCCTGCTCCCCCGGAGCGTTCACCAGCACGCGAGTGGCAGCGCTGTCACCGGCCTGGACGACCAGCTCCCATTGACCCCGAGGGACGATCGACACCCTCAGCTGGCCGTCGACCACCGGGAACGAGCCGGTCGATAGCTGGCGTCCCGATGCATTGAGTACAGCTACCTGGGCCGTCGGCAAGACGGCACCGGACTCGAGGGCGAACTCGAAGCTCACCCCTTCTGCAGGGTTGAGCGTGATCTCGACCGCCGGCGCAGCCTCGGCTCCTACCACCACCAGCGTTTCGGCGGGTGCATAGCCAGGCTTGGTGGCGGTAACGCGCCAGGTCCCTTGCTTCACGTGCAGCACGCTGAAGCTGCCCTGGGAGTCGGTCTGAGCATGATTCCCGAAGTTCAGCTGACGCGACCTGTCGCTATCGCCCTCCAGCTTCATCACGACGACGACGCCCGACAGCGGCTCACCGTCAGCGCTATGCACCACCCCGCGGACGTTGCCGGTCGAGACTTCGATACGCATGTCGTGGTCGCCGCTGAGCTCAATCATCTGAGCCTCGCGGAAACCCATTCCCACCATCGCCAGGACTTGATAGGCGCCGGCCTGCAGGTTCTCGATGCGGAAGCGGCCGTCGTTACCGGTCATGGTGTGGCCCGATCCCGCCTGAGTGCTGCTGGCGCTGATGCTCGCGCCTGCCACTGGCTCACCGTTGTCGAGCACAATGCCGGTGAGGGTGAAGCCGCTGCCGAACTCGATGTCCTTCACGACCTCCGGCACCCCTTCCGGCAGCTCGACCTTCAGCGAAGACGATCTCTGCGAGCTCGTGACCTTGGCCTGGACGTACCACTCTCCGGAGGCCAGATTCTCAAAGCGGTAGGTGCCCTCGAAGTCGACGTGGCCACGCAGTAAGCCACCCTCCGCGCTGAAGGCGATCAGCTCGAGCGAGCTGAGCTCGTCGAGCTCGAGACCGATGACTTGACCTTTGAGCGTCGCGCCAGTGCTCAGCTGCAGTAGCAGGCCGCTGACGTCGGCCTGTACTTCGAGGAGCTCGCTGTGCGCTGGCCCGTAGCCCTCGAATGAGGCGCCCACCGTGTAGTTGCCAGGCTTGATTCCCGTCAGGGTGAACGAACCGTCAAAGCCACTGGTCGCGTTGGCCTGGCCAAACGCGAAATGCCCCACCCCGGGCCGGCTGTTGGCTTGAACCGTCACCGCGGCACCGCCGACCGGCTCGCCCTCCGGCGACACCACTTGACCGGTGATCTCGAAGCCGCGCTCCAGCACCAGGTCGAAGACATTGGTGCCTGGACGAATCTCCACGGACTTCGATAGGCGCTCTTGCCGACCGTCATAGATGGTGAGAGTGGCGAGTCCGACGACCGCCCCGGTCGCCCGATAGCGCCCTTCGGCGTCGGTCTGAGCGTGGGCTGAGCTCTGGTGGCTGAACGCGAGCTCCCCTCGCGGCTCGGCGATTCTGACTGTGGCCTGAATGACCGGCTCACCGTCGGCGGTGGTGACGGTGCCCTCCACCACCGCTCCCACCTCCAGTACGAAGTCGACCTCGAGCTTCCCGCCCGCCGCCGCCTCGAGCCCCTCACGGACTTTTTCTTTGTAGCCTTCGGCATGAGCCGTGACCCTCAGCATCCCGGGCTCGACACTATCCAGCCGATAGCGGCCCCCAGCGTCGGTCTCGCCGCTGGCCCAGTCGTTCACGCGCATGCCGGTGCGCCTCCCAGCCATGGCTCGAAAGTCGGGATGGGCAGTAATTCTCGCTCCTTGGATCGGCTCGCCCTGGCCGTCGAAGATCCGGCCCGAGAGTTGCGCCGCGAGCTCGAGGACGACGGTCAGAGGCTCTTCCAGCGGCGGAGCGATATCGCTCACCACCGCGCTCGAGTAGCCCTCGCGAGCAGCGCTGACCGTCACCGGTTGCCCGGGCTGAAGGTCTGAGATCACGAAACGTCCGCGAGCGTCGGTCGAGGTCGATCCGGGCTGTTGCCCGGTCATCCTGCCGAACGCGCCACGGGCCTGCTCGAGCCGGACTTGGGCACCTTCGATCCCCTCGCCATCAGCGTCGACAACACGCCCCTCGAGTGCTACGCCAGGCACCATGACGACAGTCCCGAGGTCGACCCGCGCGTCCTCCACTACCTGCACCCCAGGAATCTTGGCCGGTGCGAAGCCACCCGCCCTGACTTCGAGGTCGTAGCGACCGCCCGCCAGATCAGGGATTTCGAAACGCCCTTCCGCGTCGGTGGCTGTCGTGGGCAGATCGCTATCGCTGCCCGGTCGGCGCATCATCCGCATGGCGCTCCTGAGATCGCCGCCGGGCGGCGGTGGCCTCAGGGAGACCCTGGCTCCCGCCACCGGCGCCTCGTGCTCGTCCACCACGTAGCCAAAGGCCAGATAGCCACGGCGCAGCTCGACGCGTAGCTCTTCCCTGCGCTCGGAAGCCGACAGCGGCTCGACTGTCAACGTCTCGGGCGCGTAGCCCTCGGCTCGGAAGGTCAGCCGGTAGGCCATGTCGGCGGGCAGGCCGGCGACTCTGAACACCCCGCGCTGCGAGGTACGGCCACGCCAGCCTTCGCGTGCCAGGCGACGGCTGGCGCCACTCATGCGGTCCGCCGGCATCGGCTGCAGCTCGACGCGAACGCCTGCGAGCAGCGCACCCGACTCGTCGACCACCTTCCCACTCAAGGCGGCCGCGGGCGTCAGGGCAATGGCGATGCTGTCGAGATCAGCGCCCTTGCCGAGCTCGCTGAACCCTTTGAGGTAGCCGCCGCCCGCGGCCTGCACCCAGCGCGATTCGTAGATGCCGATCGGCAGCTCGAAGGCGCCCTGGCCATCGGTCACCACGTACTCGCCGCGCACCGCCCACACCAACGCCTCGCCGATCGCATCGCGGCTGGCGAGATCGAGCACCCGCCCGCGCACCAGGGTCGGCGGCTCGAGCCGCAGATCGCGAGTCTTGGCGTCTCCGGCGCGCAGATCGAAGGTGCCGTGCCAGCGCTCGAGCGTGGTCACCTCGAGCTTCAGCGGTTCCTCAGCCGCCAGCGCCAGGGTCAGCAGCCCTTCGGCATCGCTCACACCGAGCGGCAGCAGCGCGCTACCCTGAAACGCCAGCGCGTCGGCGACCGGCCGCTTCTTGGCGTCGATCACCCGCACGGTAGCCGGCACGCCGGCCGGCACCTCGACGGTGACGCTACGCTTGGCCGAGGGCTCGCTGACCACCAGGGGTCGGCCATCGGCCAGCACCTCGAGCTGCAGCAGTTCAGAGCGCCCGACCGGTAGGCTGGCCTTACCGTCAGCTCCTGCCTCCGCGAGGCGCAGCTGCGGTCTCCAGGCGCTCCGAACGCGGCGGGTAACCACACCCACGGCAGCGGTGAGCGGCTCACCCTCGACGCTCTGCACTCGCACCTCGAGTTCGGTCTTTGGCTCGAGCTTCAGCTCCGGTAGGACCGTCTCGCGCACTAGCGGCACCAGGCGAGACTCCATGGTCAACTTGCCGCGCGACGCCACCACCACCTTCCACATGCCGGCTTCGGGAGCGGTCAGCTCGAACGTGCCATCGGCAGCGGTGCGAGTCTCGGCCACCGGCTCCGCGCCGGCATGCCCGTCGTGCCGCAGCATGGCGCGCTCGTAGGTCGAAGGAATTGGCTCTAGATGCACCTCAGCCTTCGCCAAACCCTCGCCGTCCGCCCCCAGCACTCGCCCGAGAATCGGGATACCGTCTGCCCAAGAAGTTGCCGGCAGAACCAACATCGATAGCGACAGCAGCAGGATAAAGCAACGCCGGGCCATAGCCACCTCCCGTGATGGAGTGATGTGAGAAGCGCTCGCAGATCGTTACGTCAAAGCACTCCGGATTGTTCAGTCATGGCAGCTGAACCGAAACCGTCTCACCAGAGATCACGGTCGCCGTGGTGCTCCAGGTCTCGCCCGAAGCATGGTCGACGGTGAGGCTCCAAGTGCCGGGCGCCAAGCCAGGTATGATCGAGCGCCCGGATCTCAATGGCCACTGGCCACCGTCAAAATCGGTGGCGACGTTGACCATCGGCTTACTGTCCGGACCGATGAGCCACACCTTCGAGGTTCCATCTTCGGCAACTTCCGGAGTCAAGACTTCCAACGTGCCGGCGGTCGGCAGGATCAACCTCCCCTGGTCGCCGGGAGCCTGGACCGTCACCCGCGTCGAAGCGCTATCGCCGGCCTGAACCACCAGCTCCCAGCGTCCCGGCGGGACGGTCGATACCCGCACCCGGCCGTCGATCGGCGTGAATCTGCCGCTGCTCAGGTGGCGCCCGGAAGCATCTAGGATCGCGACGTGCACGAGGCCAAGCGCTGCCCCCGACTGCAAAGCGACGTCGAACGTGACGCCCTCGGTCGCATCCAGTTGAAGGTCGACGTGGGCGACACCGGCCTCGGGTACGTCGACCTTCAACTCGGCCGGCGCATGGCCAGCGATCGAGGCCACCAGACGCCAGCGTCCGGGGCGCAGGCGCGGCATTTGAAACGTTCCGTCGCGATCGCTCTGCTGGTGGGTAACGCCGGGAATGGATCGGTCGAAGCTGCCGGCTTCGTCGAGTGCATCCAGGGAAATGCGTACGCCAGCCAGCGGTGCGCCGTCGGCGCTGGCCCGGACCGTGCCGCTCACCGAGCCCGAAACGAGCTCGATGACCAGATCCTGGTCGTCGTTCAGCTCTACCTGCTCGGTCGTTGTGACGCCCGGCCCGGCGTAGGCCACCACACGGTAGCTGTCGTGCCCGAGGTGCTCGATGCGAAATCGCCCATCGGGTCCCGTGGTGCCAGAGCCCGAGCCGCCCTGCGAGCCCACGGCGTTGACGCCGATCTCAGCAGCAGGCTGGCCATTGTCGAGTACGATGCCGGTGAGGGTCGAGGTGGCGTTGAACTCGAGATCTTTCTCGATCAGAGTCGCGCCTTCGGCGACCTCGACCTCGACCCCGAGCCGGCGACCGGAGCTCGACACGACCGCTGACAGATGCCAATCCCCCGTCGCCAGGTGGTCCACCCGGTAGCTGCTGCCCGCAGCCTCGATTCGCCCCATTCTGATATCGCCAGAGCCGCCATAGGCCTGAAGCTCCAAGGTGCCGAGATCGGCGAGCTCGAGGCCGATCACCCTACCAGTCAAAGTGGCGCCAGCATCGAGCTGCAGGTAGAGGCCGGCGAAGTCGCCGGTAATCTCGAGCGGCTCGGACTTCACCGAAGCCAGATCCGCATGGGCTGCGATCGCCCGGTAGGTGCCTGGGCTCACGCCGGTGAACCGAAACGATCCTGCCGCGTCGGTCGAAACCTGCGAGCGATAGATGACGTTCTGCCGGACGCTGGTGGGCTCGTCCAGTTGTAGAGTCACGCGGCCGTCAGCGACCGGCGTACCGTCCGACGCCACTACCTGCCCGGTGACTTCAAAGCCTGACTCGACATGCAGCTCGACTACATTGGTGCCCGTGTGGATGTCGAAGCTCTCGCTCAGGCGCCGAGTTTGCCCGCCATAGACGGTGATATTGACGCGCCCGACCGGTACCCCGACCACTTGGAAACGCCCCTCGGCGTCGAGCGTACTGCGGACCGATCCCCAGGTGCCCGCTGAGCCGTCCTCCGTCACTTCGACAACGCTCACCCACGCCTGATTCAGCGACGTCGGGTCGTCCGCGGTAACCGTCCCTTCGAGCCGCTCACCGGTCGCCAGCGTCACCTCGACTTCACGGGTCGTGCCAGCTGCCACTTCGATCTCATTCACGATGCGGTTCTGGTAACCCTTGGCACTGGCAATCAGGCGCCAGCGCCCGGGCAGCAGATTCTCGATTGCGAAGCGGCCCTCGACCGTCGACCAGACGCTGGAGGGTCGGTTGCGATAGCGCGAGCTTCGGCGGCGCTCGCCAGGTCTTGGGTCCTCGTAGGCCGATAGCCGAGCATTGACGATCGGATCGCCAGCTTCGTCGACCACGCGGCCGGCGAGGCGCCCGGCCACCTGCAGCACCACTTCTAGCGGCTCGTCAGCCCGAGGTCGCACGTCCCGGACGGCTTCGGTGACAAATCCTGGCTTGCTGACGACCAACAGAACCGGGCTCCCGGGTCTCAGATCCGCGACGACGAATCGCCCGTCGGGATCGGTCTGCGCGGGTCCCTGCTCGCTCTGCAGCCAGCCTCCAGAAGCATTGCTATCGACCTCTACGGTGGCCCCAGCGATGCCTCGCCTATCACCGTCGACAACCCGGCCAGCGAGCGCGACGCCTGACGCCAGCGTCACCGTTCCCAAGTCCGTGCCGTCGCGGCCCTCGACCTGCAGGCCGGGAACACGGCTCGCCAAGAAGCCGCTGGCTTGCGCCACCAGATCGTAGGGACCGCCCGCCAGATCCGACAGCTCGAATCGCCCATCGCCATCACTGACCGCGCGTGCCGCACAAGGCTGATCGCGACCGAGCCGCCCCATCTGGCGCACCACTTGCCAGTCATTGGTCGACGGCGGAGCGATCAGGCACACCTCGGCATCGGCGACCGGCGTCTCGTCTTCGTCGACCACGCTGCCGAAAGCTGAGAGCCCCGGCACCATCACGACCTCGAGATCCGTTCGGCGCTCGAACGGCGCCAGCGCCCCGAGCTCGAGTCGGCGCGGTGCAAACTCGGGCGCTTCGAAGGTCAGGATCGACGTCACGTTGGCGGGCAGCCCGAGGAAGCGAAACGCACCGCCGCCATCGGTCCGGGCTTGCTGACCGCCACCGAGGGCACGACGCACGGCAGACGGAAGCTGGATGGCGCGCGGCGCGGGCCTTAGAGCTACCGTCACGCCCTCGAGCGCGGTCCCTTCAGGATCGACTACGCGACCGCTCACCCTCGCCGCCGGGGCCAGCGCCAACGAGAGGGTCTGCTCGGTAGCCGAACCGCTGAGCGAGAGACTGCCCGACACATAGCCCGCGGCGTAGGCGGCCACCGAGCGGGCAAAGCTGGTGGCGGCGACCTCGAGCGAGTAGCTGCCGCTGCGATCGCTTCGCGCGGTCTCACCACGCGTCGCCCCGACCCAGGCGGCGGATAAGGGATCTCGGGTCTCGAGGTCGAGAACGCGGCCTTCGATCAGCTTCGGCGCCTCGAGCCTCAGGTCTCGCGCCTTCGAAGCATCAGGCTCCATGTCGACCGAAAAACGCCCGCTCCAGCGGTCCGCGGCCAAAACCGTAATCGGTTTCGAATCTTCGGCCGCCAGCGGCAGCTCCAGCAGGCCCTGCGGGTCCGTGACGCCGAAGGGCACCAGCGCGCTGCCCTGATAGATCACAGCCTCGGCCACAGGCCGTCTTCTCGCACCCAACGCTCGCACGACGGTACCCTCACCGGCAAGCAGCTCCAGCTTGACTCTAGCCGACTTCGACAGCTCAGAGCCCTTGACTTCGTGCGACGCCAGAAGCGAGCCCGCCGCCCGCGCTTCGATGTGAACGCTCTCTTCGCGCCCGACGACAATCCTAACGCTACTGTCGTCCCGAGCCGTTTCGAGACGTAAGCGGGGCCGCCAGGCCGTCGCACTCACACCGTGGGCGTGCGCGCCGACTCTGCCCGCTATCGGCTCGCCGGTGGCATCCGTCAACTGCACCTCGAGGACCGTCGCCGTCTTCAGCTCGACCGGTGGCAGCACGACCTCCTCCACCAGCGGCGCCAGCCAACGCTCGACCGGCAGAAACCCTGGAGCCGAGACCACCACGCTCCAGCTTCCCGCCTGCGGAGCGACGAGCTCGAACCCACCATCTACGCGGCTGCGCGTACGCGCCTCAGGCTCTGGCCCCACCCTTCCAGCAAGGCGCAGCCGGGCTCGCTCGTAGGTCGACGGAATCGCTTCGAGCCACACTTCGACCCTGGCTTGCGGCTCACCATCCGGTCCGAGGACATGGCCTCGGATAGGAATCTCAGTGGCAAATACGGCCGCTGACCCGGCGAGCAGAGAAAAAATCAGAGTCGCGATGCGAAGCAATAGGTCATCTCCCAGGGTCACGGTCCCCTAACGCGATCGGCCTGTTTATCCTACAACAGCATGTTTAAACCTCGACACCTGAACCTCCACGCCTCCTCACCACGGCAACGTCGGCACCGCCTCCGCACCGCGTCACACTGTCGCGAGGACGTAGAACAAGACGCCGAGGAAGACTATGGCGAGCAAGATCAGGTACGACACCACCACTACCAGCCAGGCCACAATCAGCAGCAGCCAGCGCAGCACGATCCATCTCTGCCTACCCGGGTAGATGCGACGCATCGCCAGCAACAGGTAGATCGGAGCCACGAGCAGGCCGGCCCCGAGGTAGACCTTGCCACTGCCGAAGACCCAGCATACTGAGAGGAGCAGGAACAGGAACGTCTGAAAATGCAGCGCGAAAATGAAGTGGTCGAAGTAGAGCACGCCGGAGCGCAGAAAGACGACCTTCAACGCCAGGGCCAACAGCGGCAAGAACACGAACAACGCCCGCGGCAGATTGTTCTGCAAGCCCATGAAGAGTCGGTCGATGAGCGCCTGGGCCTCCATCTGCTTGAAGCGCTCTTCTTGCCCGGCGAATCGAGCGTTGAGCCACTGACCGAATCTCGAAGGATCTTCGTACTCCGTGCCCGTGCTGAAGATGCGAATCGAGTTGGTCGAGCCGTCCTTGGCTTCACCGATCAGCTGATCACCGACATAAACGTTGACGTCGGAAACATCGATCGGCTGCAGCGAGAACAGCAGAAAGAACACCACGCTGAGCACCAGGTACATGCGCAGCGGCTTGACGTAAGACGTCCGTCGGCCAGCAAGATAGTGATTGGTGAGGAGACCGGGCTTCAGAACCAGGGCATAGAGGCTCCGCGGCAGCTTGGAATCCACCGAGAGATGGTCCAGCACATCGCGGAACAGCTCGAACATGGGCGCCCGCTGCTCACGGGTCTCCTGACCACACTGAGAGCAGTAGCGTCCCAGGGCTTCGGCGCCACAGTCGAGGCAGCGATACGGCTCGATTGCCTCGCTCTCCGGCAGAGTCTGGGGCACGGTCTGGGGCACGGTCTCCGGCAGATTCTCGGGCGCGGTCTCCAGCAGAGTCTCGGGGCGGACTATTGCCTGTGCAGGCGTCGAAGCATCGTCGACATCTTGCTCCGCGGCTACAATTCGCTCCGCGGCTTCAATCGCCGACAGCTCGACGCCAGCATCCTGTTGACGTGCAGTTCTTCGCTTTGGGGCTTCAGTCATCTCGCAACGCCGGGGTTGGTAGAGGCTGTCACGCTCTCTACTGCCGGCGCCCGGAGTTTATTCGCCCGCCGAACTTCTCAGAAGCGAATCAGTGCCGCGCCCCAGTGAAAACCTGCCCCAAACGAGACCAGCAGCACGTGGTCGCCAGTAGCGATCCGCCCTTCTCGATGCGCTTGAGCCAAGGCGATCGGCACCGACGCCGAGCCGGTGTTGCCGAAGTCCCGCACGTTGACGAAGACCTTCTCGGACGGCAGCTTCAACGCTTTACCCACGGCGTCGATGATGCGCGCATTGGCTTGATGGGGCACCAGCAGAGCGACATCGGAGAGATCGAGCCCAGCCTTCTCCAATGCTTCGAGCGCCGCCGCGCTCATCCGCCGCACAGCTTCCTTGAACACCCGCTGCCCTTGCATGGTGATCTCGAGTCGCCCTGAAGGATTACCTTCCAGAGAAAACGGGCGCCGCGTGCCGCCAGTCTCGATGCCCAGGATGCCGGCGCGGCTGCCGTCGGTGCCGGTGACGACCACCAAGATCTCGGCGGCCCGCTCGCCGCGGCCGAGCACCACCGCACCCGCCCCGTCACCGAACAGCACACAGGTCGTGCGATCGGTGAGACTCATCACCCGCGACAGCACCTCGACGCCGACCACCAGAATGCATCGCCCCGCCTCATGGGCTCGCGAGCGGGCGACATCGAGCGCTTGCAAAAACCCGGCGCAGCCGCTGCCGCCGAGATCGTAGGCGGGAATCGACCGCGCCCCGAGTCGATGCTGAACGAAAGCCGCGGTGTCCGGCGTGTAAACCTCGGGCGTATCGGTAGCGATGACGATCTCGTCGAGCGCTTCGGGATCAACCCCGGCGTCGGCGAGCGCGGCGCGGGCAGCATGCACCGCCAGATCAGCGGTGCTCTCGTCGTCCGCGGCGAACCGCCTTTCAGCGATGCCTGTCCGAGTGAGGATCCACTCGTCGGTCGTATCCACACGGCGCGTCCAGTCGGCGTTGGTCATCACCTTCGCCGGCAGATAGGCGCCCATCCCCAACAGACCGATGCGCTCTTCCGTCAATCGAGCCCCCGGATCGAGCGAGCTGACGCTCAGAATTGTCGTGTTTCGAGCAGTTAGACTATCGCTCTCCATGCTCGAGCTCAAACCGCGACGCGATCGACAGCTGCTGCGCAACATGGTGCTCTTCGGCCGCGCCTTGCGCCGACTCGGGGTCGATGCAACCTTGCCTCAGATCCTCACCCTGGTCGATGCCCTGGATCACGTTGCGCTCAGCGAGCGTCGCGACTTCAAAGCCGCAGCCCGTACCATCCTGGTGCAGCGCGTCGAGCAGATCGCCATCTTTGACCGCGCTTTCGATCTATTCTGGAGCGAACGCGCCATCAAGCCCCGCGCCAAGATCGATCTTGGCCGCATCCTGCGCAAAACGCTGCAGCGCAACAAAACGACCCTAGCGCTGCCCTCCCCGGACTCCGATCCCTCCGACGCAACGCCGATCGATGACGATGTGCTCGAGCTGCGGGCAACCTACAGCGCCAGTGAAATCCTGCGCCACAAAGACTTCGCCGAGCTCACCGCAGACGAAGCCCAGCTCGTGCGGCGGATGATGCTCGAGCGTCCCTGGCGGATCGACCAGCGACGCACCCGCCGCAAAGAGATCGCTCCCAAGGGCACCACTCTAGACGTGCGGCGCACCCTGCGCCAGAGCCTGCGTCACGGTGGCGAGCTGGTGCAGCTCTCCTGGCGCCGTCGCAAGACCAAGCCCAGGCCGCTGGTGATCCTGTGCGACACCTCGGGCTCGATGGAAGCCTACTCGCGCATCTTCCTGCAGTTCATCTACGCCCTCAGCACCACCTCCGACCGCCTCGAAGCCTTCGTCTTCGGCACCCGCCTGACCCGCATCAGCCGCCAGCTCAAGCATCGCAACGTCGACATCGCCCTGCAACAGGCAGCCGCCCGGGTCATCGACTGGGGCGGAGGCACACGCATCGGGGAGTCCTTCAAACGCTTCAACTACGACTGGGGCCGACGCGTCCTGGGTCGCGGCGCCGTCGTGATCGTCCTCTCCGACGCCTGGGACCGAGGCGAAGTCGACCTCCTGGAGCGCGAGACCGCCCGCCTACGACGCTCCTGCGGACGCCTGATCTGGCTCAACCCCCTGCTTGGCAGCCCCGGCTACGAGCCACTGACCCGCGGCATCCGTCGCGTGCTGCCATACATCGATAACTTTTTGCCGGTACACAACCTGACCAGTCTCGAGCAGCTAGCCAAAATGCTGGCGAAACTGAGATCCTAGGCAGCGCCAGGAAGGTTCCCCATTGAAGAAGCTGACATCCCTGCTCCCCTTCCTCGCGGGCTGGCTACTGCTCGCTTTGACCCAAAGCCTCCAGACCCTGAGCCTCGTCAACGGCGGTCTCCAGATGGCGCTCTTCCTGCTCGTGGTTTGCATTCCCACCTGGCGGACGGGTCGAATGTCCTACGTTGACATCGGGTGGCCCTGGGGACTGGTCGTGATCGGTGCGGTGACATTCCTGCTGAGCGACGGCAATACCGCTCGCATCGCGATGATGTGCGGAATCTACGGCCTCGTCGGTGGACGCATGGGAGGCTTCGCGCTGAAGCTGTGGCGTCTTGGAGCCCTCGAGCGCGAGCTGCCTCGCTATCGATACCAGGAGATCCGGTGGCAGCGGGCCGGCATCACGAACTTCGCGTTCGCTCGGCAAGTCGAAGTGCTGATTCAGGGGCTAGCCAACGCTTCGTTTCTGGCCATGCCGGCCTTCTTCGTCGCGATCAATCCGATGGCTTCGATCCACTGGCTCGAAGTGCTGGGCTTTGCCATCGCCCTGGGTGCGCTGGCTCTCGAGTCGGTCGCCGACGCGCAGAAGGCAAGGTTCGTCGCACGGTGCAAGGCGGCGGGCGAACGCAACAAGGTCTGCGATGTCGGGCTCTGGCGCTATAGCAGACATCCCAACTACTTCTTCGAGTGGATGGTGTGGAATGGTCTCGTCCTGATGGCTATTCCAGCCCTGCCCCATCTCTTTGAGCTCGAGTCGACGCCAATCGCTGCTCTCCTGACGCTAGGACTCTTCTTCGTGCCGAGGCTCATGTACATGACTCTGGTGTATTTCACGGGCGCCAAACCTTCGGAGCACTTCTCGGTGCAGAAGCGTCCGGACTACGTCGAGTACCAGCGCACCACCAATCGGTTCTTCCCAGGTCCGCCGCGGACCTAGATCCCAGGCTCCTGAGCCACCGGATTCCAGGCGGCTTCGCCATGCGTCGCGATCCGAGGCAAGAAAATGCAACCGCGGCTCGCGAGCTGTAGTCCTACTCATCGAACCTGACACGCACGAGCCGCTCGATGGGCCCGACGCGTTTCTAGAAACGGGCTGATCGAGCCAAGTGCTCGAGCCTGCTCTTCCTGGCGGACAAAGCTCGCCAGGCGCTATAGCGACAATGCCATACCGATAATAAGGAGAACTGAGCATGGACTTCGGCAATGTAGCGTTTTGGCTCTTCCTGGCCGCGACTGTGGTGGCCACCCTCACCTTCGTCTCGATCATCGTCTGGGCCGAGAAACGACTGAAGGAGCGTCAGGAGTTTTACAAGTTCGAGTTCCGCAAGAAGATGGTCGAGGCCGGGAAGATGGACGCAGGATCGCTGGCCTCTCTAGCGCAGTACGAGCACGAGCTCAGCCAGCAGCAGGTCCGTCAGAAGGTCCTGGTGGCCGGCCTGGTGATCTTTGGCACGGGTCTCGGCATCTGCCTCGGCTTTCAATTCCTCTCTGGCGAGATCTGGAAGCTGGGTTACATTCCACTCTGCGTGGGAGGCTGCATGCTCGCTTACGGACTCCTCGTTGCCGGCAAATCGAATCCCGGCCCGCCGCCGCTCGGCTGGTCCCCTGAAACCCGCGAGAGGGATTGACGGGAGACCGGCCTTGGATTCGATCCGCAATAGCCGCAGCACGGACGAGAGCATCGTCGACCGCGTGCTGGCGGGCGACGTCGATGCGTTCGAGGAGATTGTCTTGCGCTGGCAGACGCCGCTCCTCAACCTCGCCTATCGCTTCAGCCGTGATCGCCTCTTGGCGGAGGAGATGGCGCAGGAGGCTTTTCTCAAGGTCTTCCGCAACCTCGGTCGATGGCGACGCGACGCGAAGTTCTCTACCTGGATGTTCTCGGTGGCCACCAACCACTATCGGACGATTCTGCGGCGGCACGTACCTCCCAAGGTCGAGCTCAGCGAGCTCGACGCGGCCACCACAGCAGGCGATCTCGCCGGCGAGATGGACCAGGAGGCCAACGACAGCATCGTACGCCGGGCGGTGGCGCTCTTGCCCCCCAAGTACCGCGACGCTATCGTGACTTACTATTTCCAGCAGCAGGACGTGGCCGAAACGGCAGGGATCCTAGGGCTGAGGCCGGGAACCGTCAAAGCACGCCTGCATCGCGCCCGAAAACTACTCGAAACCAAGCTGAGAGCGCTCAAACATCCGCTAGCGGCCGCGACTCAGGAGTCCGCAAGATGACGCACGCCAAGATCGACGAGCTGGATCGAATACTCACCAGCGAGGAAGAGCTTCAGCCGATGACAGGGTTTTCTGTTCGGGTCATGCGGGCGGTCAGGGAAGAAGCCGCTACGCCGGCACCGATTCCGTTTCCGTGGGAGCGCTTCCTGCCGGGTGTCTTGCTCAACGCAGGGCTGCTCCTCGGGGCCGCGGTATGGCTGCTGCTCGCTTCCTGGGGCTCCGCGAGCTCACAGACGATCCCCACGGAGTGGTTCTCGAATCCACAGGCGCGAGGGTTGCTCTGGGCCACCCTTACGGTGGCCGGGACCGGACTGCTGGCGTGGACCGCCACGAGATGGGCTTCTCCGCGGCGCGAGTCGTGGTTCTGACCCGGGCGAAATTCTGAACCAAGCGAGATTCTGAACCAGGTGACGAGCCAGGCGAAACACTCGGCGCTTCGATACACTCGCCATCACCATGGGTGACGCCACAGCCCAAGCCGCTCGCGACCGAATCCTCGATCAGATCGTCTCCGGGGAGACGGATCAGGCGATTCGCGCCTACCGGGAGGCGGCCGGTGTCGGTGCGGAAGAGGCTGAGCAGGTGGTGCTCAGGCTGCAGAAAATACTGCAGACCAAGCGCCAGCTGAGTCCCGCGGACGAACGCTTTCTCGACGAATTTCGGGCTGATCTGAAGCCCCCCTCGCACTTTGATCAGCTCGATCGTCCCCATCTGTCGCCGCCCAAACAGCTTGCGGCGCTGCTGAGCTATGCGCTGCTGGCCGCGCTGACTCTGAATGTCGTGGGCGCCGTCATCCTGCTGGTTGCGGGCAGCCTCGCCCATCTGGGCGCGACCTGGCTCGGTTTCCTGGCGAGCCTGCTCCTCGCCGGCCCGATGTTCATCGCCTTCCCCGGCATCCTGCGAGGTCTGGTGGTGCGACGTTTGGGCGTCGGCAGCTTCGTACGCTCGCCCGGATTCGGCTGGGAGATCGCGCTTGGCTTCGTGCTGTTGGTGAGCTGCATCCTCGGGACCACGCTGGGCGAGCGCCTCATTTGGCTGGCTCGAAGTCAGGTCGTCGAGCTCGAAAGTCCAGAAGAGCTGGCAGCTGTCGGGGGCGACGGGCTAGCGATCCTATACATCGAGTCCTCGCGTGTCCTCGCTGAGCCATTCGGCACTCATGTCAAGACCCACCGTGATCGCCATGGCAGTGTCTCGAGATCCGAATACTGGGTGAAGCCGCTGATCGCGGAGACGGCATCAGCCCCGAGGCGCTCCGAGCTTTGCTGGTGGGTCGGCAAGGCCGACAGCAGCTTCAGCTCGATGCAGCATCCAATCCTGGATCTCGACGCCGAGAGTCCGTACTTCGTCGTCAGCCCGACGCACCGGTCCGACTACGAGCAAGCGGTCAAGCGAGCGCTCGACACCAGCGAAGTGCCATCTTGCTTGAAGGTGGTAGAGCGTGTGCCTCCGCCCGAGGAGCTGCGCGGTGCTCTGATGAAAAAGCTGCGGTCGCTAGCGCTCACCGTCAACTCTGCGCTTTGGATCCTGCTCGGGCTTTGGGGAGTCGCCTGGATCGTCCGCCGCTGGCGATCGAACAACGCCTGAGGCTTCGGGACGCGGCACAGCAGCTCAGAAGAAAAAGCCCCGCGGAAAAACCGCGAGGCCTTCTCCTAGCTGCTCGGCTCGAGGCCGAGCGATTATCTCCGCGCGGAGCGGATCAGCACTGGTTGGTGCAGAGCGTGAAGTCCTCGTTCGGACCGCTGAAATGCTCCACCCGCCAGCGGTAAGTGCCGCTGGACTGGTTGCTGTTGACCGACTCGTCGCAGCTGGCGTTGGCCGAAGACGCGACGGCGCCGAACGAGCAGCCGAACCAACCGCTGCAGGTACGCTTGTCGAGGTAGAGGTCGAGGTCGGCGGAGCCGGTGTCGCAGACCAGCTCACCCTGGAAGTTGCCACCACCGGAGCAGTTCGGCGTGACCAGGGCGCCACCGCTGGCGGTCGCCGTACCGGTCCAAACGTTGTTGCCGGTGCAGGAGCCGCCGCCCGGAGGGCCACCGCCGCCGCTGCCGTCGAGCCACTGCGAGATCGACGAGTAGGTGACGGCGAAAGCGCCATCGACCGTGCGGTCATCGTTGTCGCAGGTGGTCTCCGGCGTCGCGCCGCACGCGCCGAACAGCTGACCGACGACCTGGCCGGAGCCATTGACCACCGGCGAGCCCGAGCTGCCGCCCTCAGAGTCGGCGAGGGTAGCGTCGCTGTAGATGAAGTTGCCGCGAGGCAAGCTGCCGCAGACGCCCGAGGTGGTGTTCACCGACTGCTCGCTGTAGGCCTGCGGCGAACCCGACGGATGGCTGACGCGATAGAGCTGAGTGCCGCTGGAGTTGGCGACGTTGCTCGTGGTCCAGCCGAGGAAAGTGCTGCCGGCGGGCGCCGCGCTGTTCAGCTCGAGGAAGGTGAAGTCGGTGGTCGCGCTGGTTGCCAGGAGGTTGGCACCGAGCACACGCGGTACCGAACCCGGCGGGTTGTACTGCGAGCCGCAGCTGGCGCCACAGCCCACCGTCCACTGGAAGTGCGCTTCGAGAGACGACGCAGCGCTCTGGGTGCTGAAGCAGTGGTTGGCGGTCAGGAAATAGGGCGTGCCGGAGCTGGAGGTATCGTTCAGCAGGCCGCCGGAGCAAATGAAGCTGCCGCCGGGGAGGCTGAAAACGAGGTAAGCGACGGCCTCTTGGACCGGCTGCACAGCGCTCGGAATCGACGCGCACTCGGCGTTGATGATGCAGCTGTCGTTCCAGGCGCAGAAGGCTTTCTCGAAGCTGTAGCCAAACTCATAGCGATCCCCAAGGTGGGAAATCTGTTTGACGGTGAAGAGGTTCCCCAACGCCTTCTCGACGATGGCGGGACGGTGCAGCTGAAGCACGACCTCGTCGCCGGCAACGGTGTTGGTCCAGAGCTCTTTGTGGATGCCAGTGTACGGGCCGAAGGCGTGGCCGTGACGACCGAAAACGTAGAGCTCGGCGCCCTTGGGCAGCGCGAGGTCGGTCAGGTGGAGGCGGACGCCGGTGGCGCCCGGCGAGCGGAAGGTTCCGCTCCAGACGCTCTTGCCGTCGGTCTCTACGACCTTGCCGAACAGGGCCTTTTCAGCAGAACCCAAGGAAAAGTCCACGTCGCCGTGGACACCGACCCATAGCGGGCCACCGTTGGATTGGCCGGCTTTCAGTGCGAGGAGCTGATCCGTTGGTATCTGCACCTCGAAGGCCGCAGCTCGGTCCGCGCCCTCGAGCTCGGACAGCTTCGTATGCAGCTCCGCCATCTCGCCGATCATGACCGACTTCTCGACCGCGCTGGCCGGGGTGTACGGCATCACTTCAGCATCACCGAAGGCTGGCGCGACGACCAGACAGGTGGCGAGACACAATAGGACAAAACGGATCTGACGATTCACCATGACACAGATCTCCTCTAACTGACCGGGAATTGGTCGTTGACTGAAAGCTCTGGGCGCAATGACCCAGACGGCCTGTAAGAAACTTCTGACAGTTTACTATACTTGGCAAATCAATCAAGAGGCAGAATCCAGTTGTTTAGCTCAAATCCTTTCTACCCCTCGGCAGCACTCTCGACCTCCGCAGAGATCAGTGTTGATCTACATGACTCGAGCGAGGCTTGCGTGGAGTGCCGCGATGGAGCCCCGACCACGATCCGAACCTCGGTCACCGGAGTCACGGTTTCCGGAGTCACGGTTTCCGGAGTCATTGTCATCCTGCTCGCTCTGCTCCTCCACTCCTCCCCGGCGTTGGGTGGTGGCCCAGGGTGTGCGCTCGAAACCCCACAAGACAACGGCGAAGGCCGACTCTCTCAGGTGACCCGCGACATCTGGACCTGGCAGTCCAAACCAGGCGACCGAGTCCGCTGCGACATCGAGGCCCACGAGCCGCTGGACGCCGACTGCCGAGCAGAGACTTGCGCCGGCGACGAGCGTGAGCTCCGGCTGTTCCGCGGGCGAGCGGTCGAGCTCACCGGGCCGCATCCGCAAGGCCCAGTAGACATTGCATGGCGCCGCTTCGGAGCCGCCGGCGAGGCCAGTGAGAGCCTCGCCCAACGTCGACTGACGCCGCCTGCTGCCTCGCAACCCTGGACCCTGTTCACGGCCGCCGAGGAGGATCGACTGCTTCGCCTCCAGCGAACGGGAGGCGCTCCGGAGACTTTCTTCATACCCGCCGTCTCCGAGGACAACGCCGATACGCCATCCAGCCCGTGGCCGATCAGCCCGCGATGGCCGAGTGTCGGCGGCGAGATCTTCGGCTTTGTCGATTCGGAAGATTTCCAGCCCGCAACCCTGGTGCTCGAAGGTGCAGGGGCCAAACGGGAGCTGACCCCAGGCGTCTGGAGCCAGTTCTCGGCCCCCGGCCTGCCGCCCGGCCAGTACCGGCTGCGGGCGATTTTCGAGGGTGGCTGGAGACTGGACGGACCGCCGATCTTGGTCGAGGGCGGGGAGACCACCGAGCTCTTGCCTTGGGAGCTGCCGCGCAATGGAGCCATCGAGCTAGCGCTCGAACCCGAGCTCTGCGCCGAGACCACGGAGGCGCGGTCCCTGGCCTTTGCCCACCGCGAGCAGCGAGGCAAAGCGCATCTCACGCTCGACGCCGGTACTTGCATCCAGCGCTTCGAAGGCCTACCCCCCGGAGAATGGATGATCTCCCTCGACGACCCAAAGCCGCACCTGCCGAGCGCGACGCCGACGGCGATGCGGCGGATGAGGCCGTCGTCCACAGCCTCTCTGACGGCCAGGGTCACCGTGAGGGTCGAAGCCGGTGCGGTCTCCGAGGCAACGCTCGAGCGCCCGCGAATCATCCTCGAGGGGCGGGTGACGGCCAGCGGCCAGGGCTTGCCAGACTTGGAGCTGCGGTTGACTCGTCTGCCCTCTCCGGACGCAGCTCCCGCACCGGATGACGCCACTCTGGCGGTGGGATCCGCCCCCACCGATGGCGAAGGCGTCTATCGCCTCGAGGCACCGACGCCAGGGCCGGCAGTACTCTGGCTGACCTCACAGGACGGCTACCCCGTGGTCAGCCGCGACGTCGACCTCACCGTCGGTAACAATCGGCACGACTTCGACCTCGGTGACGGTCGCATACGGGTATTCATCTCTTCTGTTGAAGGCGAGCCTGAAGGACCGGTCACCGTCGAGGTCTGGAACCCGTCCAACAAGCGCTTGGTGCGCACCGGCAGGCTGGAGCCGGACCGGGAAGAAACTTTGGTCTACGGTCTCGACTTTGGCCAGTACGAGCTCTCTGCCTTCACCGAGGAAGGTCTGGCGACGCCCGAGCGCCCCCGGGTCGAGCTGACCAAGAGCCAGCCCGCTGACGACGTCGAGCTGGTGCTCGAGGAGCAGAGCGCGGTGGCTACTGTGCGGGATGCGAACGGGTTTCCCGTCTCCGGTCTACTGGTAGCCATCGACCAACGCCAGCTGGCTGAGACTGGCGAACAGCCCGGAGAGTATTCCCTACTCGGCGCCAGTGCAGGTAGCGAGCTGCGGGTCGTACCGCCGCTGAACTATCTGCCGGTCTGCCGCATGCTCGAACGGATCGAGCCGGTGGAGATCACCCTCCGCCCGGCCAACGCCCATGCCCTGCTGATCCCGCCTGCCGGCCCGTTGCCGCCGGCGGGCAGCTTTCTTGGCGCGCTCGAGAACCTACCGGGCAGCAACTGCCCCATGCCAGTCTCCTTGCTCTGGCAACCGGTCGAAGACTCCACCGGCCGACAGCTGGTGCGCCTCGACGGCCTTACCCAGGGCACCTTCATGTTCCGCAACATCAACGGCGTGGTAATCATCCAGGTCCCTGGTCCGCCGGTACCGATGCCCGGCGTAGAGTGAGCCAGAGCGAGCTAGAACGAGCCAGAGAGAGCCAGAGAGAGCCAGAGAGAGCCAGAGAGAGCTACTGAACCGGGGACATCGACTTTTCAGCCGGCGCCGGGTCCGCGGTCGGCACCGCCTCAGTCTTCAGCTCAGGCGGCGTGAAGCCCTCTGCCGCCAGCTGCCAAGCACCCGCGGCATCACGCTGCCAAACCGCCAGAAAATAGCCTTCGCCAGCCTGCCGCCCCTCGTCGTTTTCGAACGAAGCGGCGTAGCGTCCCAGGCTGTAGGCGAGCTCGCCCGACGCGGCTCGCGAGGTGCGCTCCGGCCGCCAGTCGATCTCGATATGAGCATCGATCTGATCAGCCAGCTCAGGCCATGCAGTCATCAACCCCGACCTCGGATCGCGCGCGGCTCCAAGCTCGGCGTGAACCACCAGCGCCGTCGACGCCTGCAGCCGCCACTCGCCCTCTGAACCGGCTTCTCCGTCGAGAGCCCAAACGTTCAGGTAGTGCCCCGTGATCACGGTCGGCTCGGGCTCCACCGGATGTTGATAGCGAGTCTCGACGGTACCGAGGGTGAATCCCAGATCGCCAGACTCGGCGACGGTAGCTTGCAGCACGCTAGCGTCGAAGCTGAAATCGTACTTGCCCTCCCACAGTGGTTGCCAGCCTTCGAGAAATGCCTGGCGACCGCGGTGAAGCGCGTCGGCAAAGAACACCGCGCCCTCTGCCAGGAGCTTGGCAACCGCCGCTCGATCTCGCGACCTTGCCGCACGGT
The DNA here is from genome assembly GCA_039030415.1 of Acidobacteriota bacterium. Classification (GTDB taxonomy): domain Bacteria; phylum Acidobacteriota; class Thermoanaerobaculia; order Multivoradales; family J023; genus JAAELT01. The sequence goes on along the minus strand of JBCCEE010000029.1, from coordinate 7,949 downwards.
TGAAGGCCTCATCTGAAGATCGCAAGGCTACGAGCGCAGCAGGGTCCGACGCTGGATCCGACGCGGCGGCAACGTCAGGCAACGCTGCTAGAGCCAACACCGCGCCGACCATAGCCAGCGCCAGCGAGACAGCACCGACACTCGATGCGGGCTGGAGCGCGGGGGTTCTTCTTGGTGTCAGAGCGCGAGATTTCGAAGTCATGATGGCGACTCCTCAGATTCATGATGGCGTAGCCGGGGAATTCTAGCGAGGCGCCGCTTCAGGTCGCCCGGGCTGCAGCAGCAGCAACACGGTGAGCCCCTGGACCGATGCTAAGCTATTCGCTGGAACGGAACCTCTCGTCCCGGATAGCTTACGACGATGCACTGCTTCCCAGCGCGAAATCTCTCTTCCAAAGTCTGCGTCGCCACCTTCGTGACGCTGGCCCAAGCGTCCTCGCTGCTGGCGTCGAACCCACCTGCCGCGAAGCCAAGGGCCGATCCGCTGGCCGAGATCACAGAGCACGCCACGGGGGCAGAACAGGCCCTCTCAGCCAGCCAACCTGTGCTGGCGGAGCACCGGGCACGGCTGGCCCTGGTCTTGGCTTACACTGCGTTGGGTCGGCTCGAGATGATGGATTCGAACCCGCGGGACGCCGAATCCGCGCTGGCCCGAGCTGCCGCTCGAGCGCCTGCGTTCGCCCTCGACGCCCGGGCCTTGCTGCACGGCTTGCTGGCTTCCCAGGGAAGGCTAGATCCCGCGCTCGGTGAGCTGCGCCTGTTGACTCAGACGGCCCCCGACCATCTCGAGGCGCGACGCCAGCTGGTGCTGGCTCTGGTCTACGCGGACACGCTCGACGAGGCGGCCCTCGAGCTCGAGGCGCTGCGCCGGCTGGACGCCGAGGCCGCCAACGCCCTGGCTCCTCGGCTCCAAGCCCGCGACCCTGCTGCTCCCGAAGCCGGAGCCGCTTCCCAACCGCCGATTGACACCGGGCCGCCAGTCGAGCCCTCTGCAGCCGAGCGCGAAGCGATGCGACGGGCTCTAGCCTCAATCATCGCTCGAAGTGAAGCGCTTCTCACCTCGGCCTTGGCGTCGGATCGACCGAGCCGCACTCCGGCTGCAGACCTGTCACCGGCCGCTTGGCTTGACCAAGCGCGCAAAGCCCTTGCCGACGGCAGAGTCAAGCAGGCCCTAGAGCATGCTAAGAAAGGCCTCGACGACGCGCCGAGCTCCGAACCTCTGCTGCGCTTCTATGCGACGACCGCCCTCGACGCGGGTTTGACTTCAGTGGCCGCGCCGCCAGTCGAGACCTTGGCCCGCATGGATACGGAACACGGCAGCTACGCCTTCCTGGTCGGCCGTGTGTGGCTGCAGCTAGGCAAGACGAGCGAGGCGAGCGAAGCGCTCAAGCGCGCTGTCGAGCTCGATCCGGAGCTGCTGCCGGCCCGCCGCGAGCTCGCCCTAGCGCTCGCCGCAGAAAGCCGATTTGAATTATCAAAGCAGCATCTCGAGCTTGTCCTCGCGGCGCTCGAAGACCCGTGGCGGGATCTCGACGCCCAGGCTGCCCTGGCCGAGGCGGATGAGCACCTGGGGGACGCCGAGGCCGCCGAAGCCAGGGCGCGCCGAGTGCTCGAGAGAGATCCAGGCCACGCTCGCGCTCGCCTGGTGCTCGGCCTGCTGCTGGCCGATCGGGGCGATTTCGAGCTCGCCCGCAAGGAGCTGGAGCAGTCCATCACCATCGACCCCAAACTGGCCCGGGCCCACTATCGACTGAGCTTCGCTTGCACTCGCCTCGGCGACCGTGACTGTGCCGATCGGCATCTCGAGCTCTACCGGCGCACCCTTGGCGGCCCGCAGGCCGACGTGGTCGAGATGACCCGCGTGGTCGAGGACGGAGAGCCACCGCCTCGCCCCATGACTCGAGAGTCGCGCCCCATGAAACCCGAGTCGCGACCCATGACTCCGCAATCGAGCCCGATGGTTCCACAACCCAAGACCGACGGACCGCCCGGGGGCAACGGTTGACGTGGCAGCGCTTGTCCCGCCCGGCGGCCCTCTGGGTCTCGCTGGCGCTGGCTGTCGCTGCCGCATCAGGCGCCGAGGGCGCCGCCAAACCCGGAAGCGTTTCGGAGGATGACGCTCCACCGGCTTCCGGCGCCCTCGCCTTCGAAGACGTCACCGAGCGCTCAGGATTGGACTTCCACGGCCCTCATTCCAAAGAAAAGCGCTTCATCCTCGAATCCGTCAGCGGCGGCGTGGCGCTGCTCGACCTCGACGGCGACGGCTGGCTCGACCTCTTCCTGGTCGACAGCCTCACCGTCGAGACCGCGGCTCGCCCCGAGCTGGCGCGTAGCTCCCTGTATCGCAACCTAGGCAAGGGCAAGTTCGAGAACGTGACCGAGGCCTCCGGCATCCCCCGGCTGGGCTGGGGCGTCGGCGTCTGTGCCGGTGACGTCGACGGCGACGGCAAGATCGATCTTTATGTGACCTGCGTCGAGCGCAACCATCTGCTTCGCCACCTCGGTGACCTGCGCTTTGAAGACATCACGGAACGAGCCGGCGTTCGTGCCGGCGGCTGGTCCACCGGCTGTGCTTTCGCCGACGCAGACCGCGATGGCGACCTCGACCTCTTCGTCGCCCGCTACCTCGACCTCCAGCTAGACCAGCTGCCCGCCTTCGGCGAGGGCGAGATCTGCCGCTACCGCGGAGTGCCGGTGCAGTGCGGTCCCCGAGGATTGCCCGGCCAGTCCGATCTCTACTTTCGCAACGACGGCTCGGGCCGGTTCGAAGAAGCCTCCAAGGCCGCCGGGCTGCACGACGACGCCAAGCTCTTCGGTCTAGGAGTCACCTGGCTCGACGTCGAGCGCGACGGCTGGCTAGACCTTTATGTCGCCAACGACACCGGCGCCAACTACCTCTACATCAATCGGCGCGACGGCACGTTCGAGGAGTCGGCCCACCTGTGGGGCGTGGCGGTGACCGAGAATGGCAAGGAGCAGGGGTCGATGGGGGTCGCAGTAGGCGACACCCTGAACGACGGCTGGCCCGACCTTTTCGTCACCAACTTTTCCGAGGAGTACAACGCTCTCTACCGCAATCGCAAGGGGGAGTACTACACCGACGCCTCGTTTCGCTCCCGCCTGGCCTACGACAACCTACCCTACGTCGGCTGGGGCACCGCCTTCCTCGACGCCGACAACGACGGCTGGCTCGATCTCGTGTGGCTCAATGGTCACGTTTACCCGCAGATGGACGACATCGAGCTCGAAGCCTCGGCGCCCTACCTGCAGCGCTCCATGCTCTACCGCAACGCCCACGACGGCACTTTCAGCGCGGTCCGTGGCGGTGCTCTGGAGCAGGAGCGTGCGGCGCGCGGGCTGGCCGTGGGCGATATCGACAACGATGGTCGGCTCGATCTCGTGACGACAGATCTCGACGCGGAGGCTCGAATCCTGCGCAACGTCAGCACCGACCCCGGGCATTGGCTGATCGTCGAGCTGCGCGCACGCGGACCACGCCACCACATCCTGGGGGCCCATCTGACGGCGCGGGCCGGCGACCTCACCTTGACTCGCTGGGTCACCAGTGGCTCGAGCTATCTATCGCAAAGCGCCCTGCGCCAGCACTTTGGCCTCGGAGACGCCAAACGAGTCGAGAAGATTGACGTCGAGTGGCCCGACGGCTCGCGGTCCAGCCATGGGCCTTTCGAAGCCGACCGTATCGTGCGGCTCGCGCAGCCCTGAAGCCACGAGTGATCCTGTCTAGACCCCGCTCGCTGTCGCCTGCCCAGGGTGGGCCGGCAGATTTTGATCGACGCACGGTTATGTCTGCGCTATTATGGCGGCAGGACGTACAGAGGAGTAGCCGATGCACCGAACCACCCTCATGCTGCCACCCGATCTCAAAATCCAGGCCCAGCGGCAGGCCAGCAAGGAAGGCATCTCACTGGGCGAGCTCATCCGCCGAGCGATCGAATCCCACCTCAAGGGCTCCGGGATCACCCGGCGCGCTGCCGATCCGCTGTTCGCCGATCTCGAAGTGTTTTCGGGTGACGTCCCAACCGACGCGTCCAAGAATCACGATCGCTACCTCTACGACGATCCCTAGCGGTCGCCGATGATCTTCATCGACACCGGCGCCTTCCTCGGCGCCTTCCTCGAGCGCGATCAGCATCACATTCCGGCCCGCTCGGGCTGGGACGAGCTCAGGGGATCGTCGTGGCGCTGCTTCACCAGCAACTTCGTGCTCGACGAGACCTTCACCTTCCTGGCCCGGCGCACCTCTTACCGCTTCGCTGCCGAGCGCGCCCGCAGCCTGCTGACCTCCGAGGTGCTCGAGATTCTCCGGCCGGATCACGAAACCGAGCTGCGCGCTCTCCAAGCCTTCGAGAGGTTCGCCGACCAGCAGGTCAGCTACACCGACTGCGTCTCTTTCGCCCTGATGGAGCGGCAGCGCATCCGCCGCGCCTTCGCCTTCGATCGCCACTTCGCGCTCGCCGGCTTCGAGCTCTGGCCGGGAGACTGGCAGTTCATCAACGAGCCGAATGCAGCGTACGACGCTGATCCCTCGGCGAACGATTGAGCGCTCGCCGAAACGGGTGACATTCTCAGGTCTGAGATGAACCCAGTCTCAGACCTGAGAATGAAGGTGGCGGGCAGCGCAGCCCGCGACAACGCAAGTCCCTGATTCATCGCGCCTTGCGCGAGGCGGATCGACATTTTGAGCAATGCGATGGGTGGCAGTCCTTTTGCAGCGACTGTTGGGATCCCATCCATCGCCGCAACGCCTCGCTTCCCGACGAGGCGGCAACGATGGCTAGAAACTCAGAGAGAGGTGACCTATGAGATCCCGATTCTCCGTTTTGCTGGTCGTAGCCACAGCCCTCGCGCTGCTCCTGGCGGCTCCCACTACCCACGCCCAGGCAGGCGACGCAATGTGGAGTGACGTCGACGACGCCGGCCTGCGCATCACCGCCAAGCGCACCATCGTCCCCGAGCGCTACCGCGCCCTCAGTCTCGACAAGACGGCGATGTCGATCGCGCTGTCAGAGGCGCCGCTCGAGACCCGGGCCGACGCTCGGGGTAACGAGCTGATCCTCAGCCTGCCGCTGCCGGAAGGCGGCTTCGAGCGCTTCCGGGTGGTCGAGTCGCCGATCATGGCGCCCGAGCTGGCGGCCAAGTTTCCCGAGATTCGGACCTATGCCGGCCAGGGCATCGACGATCCGGCCGCCACCGTCCGACTCGATCAGACGCCGGCCGGCTTTCACGCCATGGTGCTGTCGCCGAACGGCACTTTCTACATCGATCCTTACGGCCAGGACGATACCTCTCACTACATCAGCTACCTGAAGCGTGATGCCCGCCGGCAAGGCGATCACTTCACCTGCGCGGTCGAGTCCCACGACGCCTTCAGCATCCCGCGTAAACTGGATGGGGGCAGCAAGGCACTGTCCGGCGACACGCTCCGCACTTATCGCCTGGCGGTGGCGGCGACCGGCGAGTACACGGCGTTTCATGGCGGCACGGTGGCCCAGGGTCAGGCGGCGATCGTCACCGCCATGAACCGGGTCAACGGCATCTACGAGCGCGACGTCGCCATCCGCATGGTACTGATCGCCAACAACGACCAGCTGGTCTACACGAATGGCAGCACCGATCCCTACAGCAACGGCAGCGGTAGCGCCATGCTGGGTCAGAACCAGAGCAATATCGACTCGGTGATCGGCAGCGCCAACTACGACATCGGTCACGTCTTCTCCACCGGCGGCGGCGGCATCGCCTCGCTGCGGGTACCCTGTATCAACGGCTCCAAGGCGCGCGGCGTCACCGGTCAGGCGTCGCCCACCGGCGACCCCTTCTGGGTCGACTTCGTGGCCCACGAGCTGGGGCACCAGTGGGGCGGCAACCACACCTTCAACGGCAACGCCGGCAGCTGCGCTGGCGGTAACCGCAACGGCTCCACCGCCTACGAGCCGGGCAGCGGCACCACCATCCAGGCCTACGCCGGCATCTGCGGCGCACAGAACATCCAGCCCAACAGCGACGATCACTTCCACGGCCTCAGCCTCGACGAGATCATCGCTTACTCGGCCAACGGCAGCGGCGACAATTGCCCGACCCGCACGGCCACCGGTAACGACCCGCCGACGGTCAACGCCGGCGCCTCCTACACCATCCCGATCAACACACCGTTCGAGCTCTGCGGCTCAGCGACCGACCCGCAAGGCACCTCTTCCTTGACCTATGGCTGGGAGCAGTTCGACCTCGGCTCGGCCGGTGCGCCCAACAGCCCGAGCGGCAACGCGCCGATCTTCCGCAGCTTCTCCCCCACCACCTCGCCGTGCCGCACCTTCCCGCAGCTCAGCGACCTGCTGAACAACACCCAGACTCTGGGCGAGATCCTGCCGTCCTACGGCCGCACCATGAACTTCCGCCTGACCGTACGCGACAACGCGTTGGCTGGCGGCGGCGTGGCCGACGATTCCACCACCGTGACGGCTTCGACGGTCGGCAACAACTTTAGGGTCACCGCCCCCAACACCGCGGTCACCTGGGCCGGCAACAGCAGCCAGACGGTGACCTGGAACGTCGCCGGCACCGACCTGTCGCCGATCAGCTGCTCGGCGGTCGACATCACGCTGTCCACCGATGGCGGCAACACCTACCCGACGACCCTGGCGGCGGGCGTGTCCAACTCGGGCTCGGCCTCGGTGACGGTGCCCAACTCCGCCACCAACCAGGCCCGCGTCCGAGTGCGGTGCGCCGGCAACATCTTCTTCGACATCTCGAACGCCAACTTCACCATCAGCGCCAGCTCCGGCAATCCACCGACGGTAGGCATCACCGCGCCGGCGAACGGCTCGTCGTCTGAGATCGGCCAGTCCGTGTCGTTCAGCGGCACCGCCAGCGACCCGGAAGACGGCAATCTGACCGGCAACCTGAGCTGGACGTCGTCGATCGACGGCGCCATCGGCAGCGGCGGCTCGTTCTCCACCTCCGCCCTGAGTCTCGGCAGTCACACCATCACCGCCTCGGTGACCGACTCCGACAGCCTGGTGGGCTCCGACGTGATCTCGATCACCGTCACGCCGGTGGGCGGCGGCAACGGACCGCAGAACGCAGCCTACGACAGCGGCCTCGGCACGCCGGCGTGTGCGGTGGCCGGCAGCTCCTGTGACTCCCTCGCCCTGCTCGACGGTCGCGACGACAACGGTCCCGAGCCCAACGCTCCCAACACCCTCGACGGCTGCGCCGACGGCTCGGCCGGCACCTACCACTCCGACGAGTCCAACGATCGCATCGTGGTCTCCGCCCTCGACGGCGCCGACATGGTGGAGGGCGCCACGGTCAGGATCGACGCCACGGTGTGGGCCTGGACGACGCCGTCCGAGGATACCCTCGACCTCTACTACGCCGCCGACGCCACCAACCCGAGCTGGACGCTGATCACGTCGATCACCCCGTCCACGGCCGGTGAGCAAACGCTGTCCGCGCAGTACACCCTGCCGGCCGGCACGCTTCAGGCGGTGCGCGCTCAGTTCCGCTACCAGAGCACCAACGCGGCATGCTCGAGCGGCACCTACAACGATCGTGACGACCTGGTGTTCGCGGTGGGCGCGGCGGCGGGCTGCTCGGTCGACGCCGACTGCGACAACGGCCTGTTCTGCGACGGCGCCGAGACCTGCAACGCGGGCGTCTGCGAGTCCGGCACCGCGCCGAATTGCGGCGATGGCGTCAGCTGCACCGTCGACTCCTGCAACGAGTCGACCGACAGCTGCAACAACGCGCCGGACTACAGCGCCTGTGACAACGGTCAGTTCTGTGACGGCTCCGAGACCTGCAACCCAGCCAGCGGCTGTGAGGCAGGCACCGCGCCGTGCTCGGGCGGCCAGACCTGCAACGAGTCCACCGACATCTGCGAGGGCGGCAGCGGCTGCACCGACTGTGTCGACTGGACGACCACCACGACG
>JBCCEE010000028.1:0-35584 GCA_039030415.1 Acidobacteriota bacterium | reverse complement strand
TAACAAACAGGCAGAACTGCCTCCTTTCATACATGAAAGCGACTACAGGAAGAAGAAGAGAGGGAGAGCGAAGTAGAACAAAGAAAGAAAAGTTAAAAACCAAAAACCAGTTGAGGATTTAAACAACGAGAGTTGAGTCCATTGGTCTAGATGAGCGCCAACAAGCAAAAACCTGAAGTATCGACTAAAACTAAGACTACGAGGAATGTGACAAGATAGTGTAGCCTAATCAAGCATGACTTCTCTCACTAGCGCACAGAACAAGGGGTAATCGGTGTAGGGAGACCAGGAGCTTCTGGCTCTCGGCCTCGCCAGCCTCGGCCTCCAGGTAGACCACCAGCTTGCCCTCGGCCTGCCAACGCTCGACGACCTGCCTGAGGTTGCTACTCACCAGAAGGAAGACCCCTCCGAGGAACAGGCTCATCGCGATGGTGGCAATCGCGACCAGCGAAACCTTCCAGCTGCGAACCAGACTCGAGAAAGCCTCTCGGAAGAAGTAGACGAGTGCCTGGGCGAAGGTCACGACTCAGCCTCCGTCTCGGCTTCCATCTCGGCTTCCACTTCGCTGCTCGGTACGGTTGTTTCGACCTCGTTCGGCTCCAGCTCACCCTCGAGCATCTGGTCGTTCGCGAGCCGACCGCTCTCCAAGGTGAGCACCCTTCTCCCGACACGCTGAATCAGATCCCGATCGTGGGTCGCAAAAATGACCGTGGTGCCTTTCGAGTTGATCTCCAAGAAGAGCTTCAGAATCTCTTCAGAGAGCTCGGGATCGAGGTTGCCGGTAGGCTCGTCTGCCAGCAGAATTTCCGGTTGATTCATCAGCGCTCGAGCGATGGCTACGCGCTGCTGCTCACCGCCCGAGAGCTGCTGCGGTAGAGCGTTCATGCGATGGGCCAGGCCCACCCGCCTGAGAGTCTCGTAAGCAACCTTCTTCTGCTCCTGCATGCTCAGTCCCAAAATGCGTGGCAGGTAGCAGATGTTCTCGAACACCGTCTTGCGTGGAATGAGACGGAAGCTTTGAAACACCACGCCAATGGTTCGCCGAAGATACGGTACCTTGCGTCGAGGCAGCGACGCCACATTGCGACCGTTGACGAGGATGCTGCCGCTGGTAGGGATCTCTTCGCAGTAAATCAGCTTGAGGAACGTGCTCTTGCCCGCGCCGCTTGGGCCGGTGAGAAATACCATCTGGCCGGCGTCGATATTCAGCGACACGTCGTCCAGACCTATCTGCCCGCCTGGGTAGCGTTTGGTGACGGAGTACAGCTCGATCACGAAGGCGTCTCGTCAGAGTCGTCGATGTCTGTTTCGTTGTGGGAGGCGTTGAGTAAGCGCTGCTCGAGCATGCCGCGAACCACCCTGGGATCCGCGGATCCTTTCGATTTGCCGAGCACCTGTCCGATGAAGAAGCTCAGCAGCTGAAGTTTACCCGCCCGGAAGCGCTCAACCTGAACTGAATGCTCGTCGAGCACCTCATCGATCCATGTCGAGAGGGTTGCGCGGTCGTTTATTTGCAGAAGGCCGAGACGCTTGGCGACTTCCAATGCCGATTCCGTTCCCAGCCACATCTCCTCGAGTACGGCCTTGCCGGCGCGTCGCGAAAGTCGACCGCGATCCACCTGGGTCAATAGCTCCGCCAGTCGCGCTGGCGGCATCCGCAGACGCAGCTCAGTCTCGTTGGCCCGGGCCTTCGTCAACAGCTCGTTCTTCACCCAGTTGGCGGCGGTCTTTGGCTGGTTCGGATAGGCGGCCACGAGCTCTTCGAAGTATTCTGCAACCCAGGGAGTTTGAGTGAGGCTTTGTGCCTCCTCGCTCGCCAGACCCAAGTCTTTCACGAATCTGCGGCAGCGTTCCGTCGGCAGCTCCGGAAGCTCGCCATGCAGGCGCCTCAGGCGAGACGAGCTCATGTACAGAGCTGGCAGATCGGGCTCTGGAAGATACCGGTAGTCGGCAGAGGATTCCTTCCTGCGAAGCCGTCGAGTGACCCCTGAAGCGGCGTCGAGCCAGCGCGACTCCCGCTTCGTGGTGCCTCCGGCGTCCAGCAACCGAGTTTGGCGCGCGATCTCTAGCTCCACGGCGGTTTTCACCTGGCGGAATGAATTCAGATTCTTGACTTCCGTGCGAGGGCCCAGCTCATGGCTGCCATGCGGCCGGACCGAGACGTTGACATCGCACCGCATCTCGCCCAGATCCATCCGGGCATCGCTCGTGTCGGTATACCACAGCAGCTGCCTCAGACTGAGCAGAAAATCCTGCGCCTGTGAAGCGCACCGTAGATCGGGCTCGGTCACCAGCTCCGCGAGAGGCGTACCACTGCGGTTGAAGTCCAACCTGCTGGTACCCGTTGCACCATCCGAGGAAACCTTCGCTGCGTCTTCCTCGAGCTGAATCTGTCGGAGCCGAATGGGAGGCGATCCCGGCGACAAGCCAAGGCTCCCTCCCTCGGCGAGGGGGTGATCTAGTTGACTGATCTGGTAGCCCTTGGGCAGGTCGGCCGAAAAATAGCTCTTGCGTACAAAGCTCGATCGCTCGCGAACCTCGGCACCCACGGCCAAAGCGAGCATCGCTCCAAGATCGACCGCTCTGCGATTCAGTACCGGCAAGGTACCGGGATAACCCAGGCAGATCGGGCACGTGAGCGAGTTGGGTTCGGCTCCCACGCGGTTGGGGCACCGGCAGAACATCTTGCTGGAGGTCTTCAGCCGTATGTGAACCTCCAAGCCGATGATCGCCTCGAAGACCATGATCGGACCAAGTCTACTCAAAACACCAGCGATCACCGAGGCCTGTTGCGACCTCGAAGGTCCGTTAACATGCGGCCATGTCAACGGAACCCGTGTCGCTCGATGGCCATACTGCTTGGTCGTTTCACCGAGAAGACGTCGAAGTGCGCTTCTTCGGTAAAGCCGCTGAAGCTCCTCGTGGAGCCTCGGGTGGACCCCTCGAGAGTCGGCCGCGGGCATGGCTCGAGCAGATCCACTCGAGCCAAGTGCTCGATGCGAGGCAGGGCCTCTCGGGTCGAGGCGATGGACTCGTTACTCATCGGTCGGGGCTAGTTTTGACCGTAGTCACTGCCGACTGCGTGCCGGTCCTGCTCGCCAATTCAGTGGCTGTCGCCGCAGTCCATGCGGGTTGGCGAGGCATCGCGCAGAGCATCCTGCCGCGTGCCGTAGAGCGTCTGACGCCTTATGAAACGAGTGCCTGGATCGGACCCGCAATCGGTCCCTGCTGCTACGAAGTCGGGAACGACGTTGCTGATTCCGTTTGCCAGGCCAGCCGAGGCGAAGTTGCCCGCACCGGTCCCCGCGGCAAGCCCCATCTCGATCTCCAGGCTGCCGCCAGAGCACAGCTGGAGCGATCAGGTGTCGTGCAGATCCACACCGTAGAAGCTTGCACGCGCTGCGATGAGAGACTGTGGAGCTATCGCCGAGACGGCGGAGGCGCGGGGCGAAACGTCGCCGCTATCTGGAGAACGAGCGCAACAGACCTCCCGGACGCCGGATCGAGGGCTGGCTCAGAATCGTAGGTTGGAGCGTCGAAACCCGCGAGGATCGCGATCCGGTGCGCGCAGCTGGCCGCAGGCCGCACTGACATCATCGCCGCGCTGTTTGCGTACCGTGGCGATCAAGCCTCGAGACAGAAGACGTCGACGGAACGCCTCCACCCGACCCGGCTGCGGCGGTTTCATCTCGGGATCGAGAACCGCGTCAGGGTTGAGCGGAATGAGGTTGACCTTTGCCGGCAACCCACGCACGAGCTTGGCGACCGCTTCCGCGTCGCTCGGACTGTCGTTGAACCCGTCGATCAGAAGATACTCGAAGGTAATTTTCTCCCGGGGCTCGGTGGGATACCCTCGCAATGCTCGCATCAGATCCGGCAGGGGATACTTCTGGTTGATCGGCATGATGCTGGAGCGTCGCCGATCGTCCGGCGCGTGCAGCGAGATAGCCAGGCGCGGCCGAATAGACCAGCGAGCCATGGCCTTGATGCCGGGAATCACCCCCGCGGTCGATACCGTAATGCGACGCCTCGAGATCGTCTCGGTCAAGATCTGGAGCGCTGCCTCGACTGCCTGGAGGTTGAGCAACGGCTCGCCCATGCCCATGAACACCAGATTCAGCCCATCCAGACGGAGGTCGCCGCCCTGCTGCTCCTGGGCCGCCAAGACCTGAGCCACGATTTCTCCAGAAGAGAGGTTGCGGCCTCCGCCCCAATACCCAGTGACACAGAACCGGCACGCGAGTGCACAGCCAGCCTGGCTCGAAAGGCAGAGGGTCCGCCGGCGTCCGTCGGGAATATCGACGGTCTCGATCGTTGCTTGATCCGCCAGCCGAAACAGATACTTGATCGTGCCGTCTGCCGAGACTTGCCGTTTTTCGACCTCAGGCATGGTGAGGGAAAAAGCGTTAGCGAGCTGGCCGCGGAGCTCTTTGCTGAGCTCCGTGATCGCGTCGAGCTGAGTAACGCCCCGATGGTACATCGCCCGGTAAATCTGCTCGACTCGGTAGGGGCGATCGATAAACGGAGCAAGTCGCTCGGCGAGCTCAGGCTTTGGCAGTCCAAGAAGCTCCAAACGACCGCCCTCGACGCTGGCGACGTGCTCGTCAATAGTGGCCATTGGTAGGACGCTCAGGGGGTCCGCCGGCGCGGTCTAGCGCGCGTGGCGTCAATGCCGAGCTGCCGCAGTAGCGAGACATCCTCTTGCCCGAGCCGAAACGCGACTTCCTGGGTCGAGCTCCGCTTGGGCCCACTGAGCTCGATCTTTGCTGTGTGGGCCCGATCCTCGTTGCGGTCGACTACCATGTGCACCGAATAGCCATGCTGTCGGAGGCGTTGAATCGCCTGGTTGATCTCAGCGGAATCCGACATCGCTCGGGCAAGAGCCTCCGCCAGATCTCGCATCATCTGTTTGATGTGGTTGTCGACCGTCATCGGAATCCCCAACCAAAAATTATCGACGTACCGTTCGTAGCTGTCAAACGAGAAGCCTACGATCTGCCATTCTGGCCGGCAGTGAGCCGGAGTGACCGGATTTTTTGGGTCTGCTAAACTGAAAGGCCTGACTCGTGGCGGGCCAGCTCAAATGTCGAGCGCTCAGAAGCCGTCGCGCCTCGTAGCCGCAGGCTGCCAGCTTGAGTTTCGCCAACACAGGAGCAACAGATGTTTGGCTTAGGCGTCCAAGAGCTTGTCTTGATCTTCCTGATCGTCGTCTTGATGTTCGGGGCGACGCGATTACCTCAGCTCGGTAAGGGGCTGGGTGAAGGAATCAGCAACTTCAAACGCGGTCTCAAGGGAGACGACAACAGTTTGTCCTCCGGTGACAAGGACCAGAGCTGAAGCGTTGTCCGATTCAGCTCTTGGCCAGCTCAGCGTTCTAGAGGGAGCGCAGAAGTCGAGATCCAAAAGCATCAGGCCTGAGGCGTCAACCCCAAGAGCTCTCCAGCCTCGCTACGCTGCCAGACGTCCTGGTGATAGCCGACATAGGCTGTCAATACCTTCTCGACGTATCGCTGGGTTTCTCGGAACGGCGGCAGGCCACCAAAGCGCCTGACATTGGTCGGCCCGGCGTTGTAGCCAGCCAGCGCCAGCTCGAGATTGCCCTCGTAGAGCTTCAGCAGATAGCGAATGTACTGCGTTCCCAGGTCGATATTGCGCTCCGGCTCCGTTAGCTGATCGAGATCCAAGCCACCTGCCGTAGCAGGCATGACCTGCATCAGGCCTACGGCGCCACGTGTCGAAATGGCACAGGGGTCGAAGCTCGACTCTGCCTTGATGATCGCGGCAACCAGCAGGCCGTCGACACCATGACGCTCGGCCGCTTCGCGGATCAATGCCCCGTAGGGAATGTCGTCCAAGCGCTGATTGCGAGTCGCGTCGTCGAGGTAGCTGCGGAACACTTCGAAGCTGGCCGGTCGAGCCTTGATGGTGTTTCGCATCCGGCCATAATCGTTCACGAACTCGAGCTCGCCGTCTCCGATCCAGTCGATCAGCTCCTCGAAGAGAGCGATTTCCGTAGCGCTTGGGGCTGCTGCGAGCAGGTCCTTGATCGCTTGGGAGTTGGAGGGGGCTCTGGTTGGTACCAGGCTCATTACTAAAAAGTGAAGCGTCACAAGGAACGCAACACGTAACTTTCCTATCGACATGATCAATCCTCGTTGATTCTCGTTCGGGAGGCTCCCAAGTCTGGAAGAGGGAGCCGGCAATCAGTCTCGATCTCGTGTACGCGCGTTGGCTAGCGATGGTCCAAGAGACTGATAGATAACGGAGGGCGAGACTTGCAGTGCAAGACGCGAGCCAATTTCGCCCGAAGTGTCGTTGGGTAGGGAGCTGAAGACGTGCGGAGCTAGGGGAGCTCTCTAGGAATCAGGGGAGTCCAGTCGCTGTCTGCGCTGCATCTCAATGCCCAGGCTAGACACCTTGTTGCGCAGCGTGTTGCGGTGCACCCCTAGAGACCGCGCTGATCGACAGAGGTTGCCGCCATTCGAACGCAGAGAGGCCTTGATGAACTGACGTTCGAACTCCTGACGCGCCTGTTGCAGGCTGACGCCGCGACGAACCAGCTCGTCGACAATCGGAGTCAAACCATCCTTGAGGTTCTTTCGGGCCATATCTCCCCTCCGGACAATGCCAGGCAGCGACCTTACTTGAGGTGCAGGACGTCGCCGACAAAAACAGTGTAACGCGACCTGAGAATGCGGGCCAAGGCAGTATCTTCGAATACCGATAGCACTGCCAGCTCACCGAGCACGGTAGGCGGGATGCCGCGTCGCCCTTGGCGGTAGATGGTGTAGATGTCGCCAGGCGCCATGTCTTCGTCATCACCCTGGTCGATGTAGACCAGATAGCCAGCACCGAGAGACAAGAGCTTGTCCCACGCAATGATGATCGACGGAGCCCCCTCGAGCTCTTCTTCCGATGCAGGGAAGTTCACCGGCCGCAGCGGCGTGATCTTGCGCAACGGAATGGGCTCGGGCTCGAAGAGCTTGAGCTTGGAACCGACCGGGATGGGATTGCACAGCTGAACGATCTCGGCGATCGCGGTCTCGGGCTGTGCCGACAAGATACGCACCCGACCGAGATATTGGTAAAGGCGGCCAAGAGCCTTGCGGTCCCTTGGGTGGAAGATCTTCTCACCAGGCTGAACCGCGGTCAGCAGTTCGCCAGCGGAGAGTCCGTCGGCGCGACCCCCATCGAGATAGACGATATCGCCGAGGCCAAGGCCATATTTCTCCGTGCTCGCCTTGCCGTAAATGCCCTGAATCGAAGCATTCATGCCGGGATCGAGGGTCGGAGTCAAGAACTCGTACTCCGAGCTGACGATGCTGTACGCAAAGTCCTCTTTCATACCCCCGATATAGCCGGTGCAGTAGATATCGGACTCGTACCCTAGAGGCACCGGGCCTTCCGGATTCGTGAATTCCTCGCGGCCGGTGAAGCCGGTTGGCTTCGAGTCAGTCGCCCCTTCCAAGACGGTGCTGAACGGGTCAGCCCCGGCACCGTCTGCAAGCTGGCCCTCTTCGACGCCACTGCCGGATTCGCCTAGCGGGGCGCCGGCCACACCAGCAGAATCGCCGAATGCGTCGGCAGTCGCGGCTCCTGAGAGCAACAGGACGTCCCCCGGATAGATCCAGTGGGAGTCGAGTATGTACTGATTCTGCTGCCAAATTTGAGGCCAGAGGTGAGGGTCGCCCAGCGTCTGACCCGCGATGGTCCAGAGCGAGTCGCCGGGCTGAATCGTGTAGGCCTGCATGCCATCTGGCACCGAGGTCGGCGGGTTCCAAGCGGTCCAGTGGCCGTCCGGCTGCTGCTGAAGCTGTACTGGCGGTTGCTGGGCCTCGATCCCGGCGCACACGATCGCTGCCAGGCAGACGAGGAATATCGAACGATGTCTTCTACTCATCCTGTGACCTCCCGGCGCGTCGCCATCGTCCGTTTGCGGACGCGGTGGCCACCTTTGCCAGAATGACCCTCTGAAGCAACGCTTGTCGACGTCACCAAACCTGTGGATGCTACCCGCGGTCGCGGGGCATAGAAAAGTGACTATACACTCATCAGACGGTCTTCGGTCAAAGTACCTTGTTTTGCTTCAGACTGTCAAGAAATTGTGCAGTTTTGGGTCCTTGGGGCGAGGCGAGGCGACTCTGCGGACGTTGAATCGAGGGGCTCCAAGGAGGAGCGTCGAGCCATCGGTACCGACTAGCCCTACTGGCCGAGCTGTTCGAGTCGATCCGCCGCCTTGGCGGCTGCAGAGGTCCTGGGGAAGCGCTGCGTCACCTCCCGATAGGTCGTCACCGCCTGCTCCCGATCCCCCAGTGACTCTAGGCACTTGCCGGCTTTGAGCAACGCGTCTGCGACCTTGTTGCCGGTCGGAAAGCGCTCGACGGTAGCGCTAAAGGCCTCGAGCGCCGAGCTGAAATCACCCTGGGCATAGCGCGCTTCGCCGACCCAGAACAAGGCGTTGTCGGCAAGCTCGGTCTCGGGATGCTCGTCGACAAAACGTTGGAATTTTGCCTCCGCCGCCGCGTAGCTGCCCTGGTGAAAAAGCGTGTAGCCTTCATCGTAGAGCTGCTGGGCGTCGGCGGTGGCGGCCACCGGAGCTGCGACTTGGCGCTCGCCCGTCGTTGTGGAGCCCACCGTCGAGGGAGGTGGGGAAGCCGCCTCGGGGGCGATAGGTGGCGCCACCTCGATGGGTTCTTCCTCCAAGTCGATCTCTTCGATCTCGGGCTGAACAGATATCGGCGCCTGTGCGATGGGCTCCGGTTCAGGCGTTCGAGGCGGAGCAGTAGGTACGCTACGGGAAGCCTCGATCTCGGCTCTGAGACGCGCATTCTCTTGCTGGAGCCGATTCAGCTCGATTTTGCTGACCGTGGCCTGCTTCTGCAGCTCTACGTTGCGGCGTTTGAGCGCCTCGATCTCGTCACTCTTGGGGCTGGGGATCAGTTTCGAAGTCGTAGCACAACCCTGTACCATGACGGCTGCTAGCAGCAGAGCGATGGCTCGACGAGGCCATTGCGCCTTTTGCCAGCGGAGTATGCGGAGCTCCACAGCTAACCACCTTTACGAAGCAGCTTTCTCAGCTCTTTGGCGAACTTCTTCTCGAACTTCTCGACTTTGGCGATGAACGGGCTGTCCGGATAGTCGCGTAGCAAGGCATCACGCTCGCGCTGGGCATCATCAGGCCGTCTGCAGCGACGGTAGGCGATGACCAGATTGTAGTGCACCTCGTCCATGCGGGAGAACGTAGGGTACTCCTCGCCGAGGTTCTCCAGTCTCTGAATGGTTGCCTGGCAGATGCCCTCGCCATAAAAGTCGGTATAGAAGCTGCCCACGATCAGCTCGTGAGCGGCCAGACGATCCATGATCGTCTCGATCTCCTGGTTCGCATCCTGGACGTAGGAGCTGGTGGGATACAAGCGCAGCAGCTCTTCGAAGGCTCGCAGGGCGTCGCGGGTGACCTTTTGGTCTCGATCGGGTTTCTCCACCCGCCTAGCCAGGCAGCTAGCGACGCGGAACTGAGCGTAGTCGGCTCGGTTGCTGGTGGGGAAACGATTGAGAAAGTCGCGATATTTGGCTTCGCACTTGATGAAGTTGTCGGAGCCACCGTGTAGATAGTAGGCGTCTGCCGCCAGGAGCAGCGCTTCACGTCCGCTCCGCGAATTGGGCTCGACTTCGAATGCGTGGGTCAAGTGTTGACGCGCCTTGTAGAATTTCTCCTGCACCAAGAATTCTTTACCCATCTCGAGGGCCTCGGCAGCCGACAGCCTCAAGATTGGATCGTCCCGCTTACCCCTGCATCCTCCGGCAAGGAGTAGGATGGGGATCACAAGCCAGATCAGCGTCTTATTTATCTTCATGAAGCATCCGAGGTTGCTTTCCGTCGCAGCTCGCGCATGGCGGCGACAGGGTCTGGTTGGCCAAAAACGGCTGAGCCGGCGACGCAGACGTCAACGCCGGCAGCGGTAACCTGATCGATATTGCCAGGTCCGACGCCCCCGTCCATTTCGATCGCGATGCGGAGCTTACGCTGCTCGATGATTTGGTGCAAACGTCGTGCTTTGTCCAGGACGTGCGGCAGGAAGGCCTGGCCCCCGAACCCTGGATTGACGGACATCAGGACCACGAAGTCCAAACGGTGCAGGCAGTCGATCAGTGCCTCGACGGGCGTGGCGGGATTGAGCGCCACCCCAGCCTGCGCGCCGCCGGCTCGAATCTGCTCTAGCAGGCGATCGAGGTGTGTGGCTGCCTCCCAATGGACCGAGATCCAGCTCGCTCCAGCCTCGAGATAGGCATCCAGCAGGCGCTCGGGCTGGGACACCATGAGGTGGACGTCAATCGGGAGGTTTGTCTCCTTGGAAAGCGCTTTCAGAACCGGGATGCCGAACGTGAGATTCGGCACGAAATGGCCATCCATCACGTCGAAGTGAACCACGTCGGCAGCGCCGGCTTCGCATAGCCTCATGGCGCCCGCCAGATCGGTCAGATCCGCCGAGAGAATCGAGGGGGCGAGTTTCATGGCGCTCCTCCAAGGGTTGGGGGTTCGAGGCTCGCATCGTCTTCGGAGGCGCTCTCGATGACTTCTGGTGCTGGCGGGACGACACTCAGGGCGATCACGTCATTACGGTGTAGCGGATGGCCCGGAGGCGGAAACTGCTGTAGAACCGTGCCTGGCGCATAGTCACCGTAGTTTTCGTAGCTCACTTTTCCGATACGGATGCCTTTGGCCTGCAGGTAGCGGCGGACGTTGTCCAGATAGAGATAGGTGAGGTCCGGCATCAAGTAGGTCTCTCCGCGGCTCTCCACGTTCAGAAAGAGGTCGATTGCGGCGTCACTCTCGACACGTGAGCCAGCCGTAGGCTGTTGTGCAACGACAATGCCAGTCGCACCCTGCTGGCTGTGGACGCTGATCGTCCGACCAATCTGCAGGCCGGCTGCCGCCAGGCTGACCTGGGCGGCTTGCAGCGCGTTGCCCATGACATCGGGGACTTCGATTCGCCTCGGGCCGCGCGACATGATCACCGTGACCGTTCCGCCGCGCTTGACCAGCGTGCCTGCCCGCGGCTCCTGAATCAATACGTGGCCTGCCAAGACCTGCTCATCGTAGCGCTCGCCTTCGTCCGACCAGGCCAAGCGCAAACCCTGGTCTGCGAGCAAGCGCTCGGCTTCGCCTTCGCCCATACCGTACAGCTCGGGGGTCGGGGTGACACCTCTTCGAACGAACTGGCTGAAGGTGAAGTAGGAGACAAGGGCGAAGATCACCGACAAGATACCGAGGTAGCCCAGGCATCCCGTTGCCCGTAACAGCTTGCGCCACATGCCCGGAGCATACCATTGACTGCAGCCGACCCCGGCAGCCACGAGCACTCGGCTGGGTCAGTCAGTCACCTGTCTGATCTACCTGACGGAGTGTCGGCTGTCGCGATGCAAGGCGGGCTTCGAATCTCGGGCGACCCAAGTGGAGCGGTTCTCTACTGCGAGCCGAAGAGTGCCGGCAGGTTCTTCGAGAGGTCGAAGAAAATCACCATCGCCATCAAGGTCATCAGCATCATGAAGCCGAACTGCGTGATGCGCTCCTTCAGCACCAGCGAAAGGTCGCGGCGCAGCAGGCTCTCTACCAGCAGAATCGAGATATGGCCGCCGTCGAGAACCGGAATCGGCAGCAGGTTCATGAATCCGATCGAGATCGAAAGGAAGCCCATGGTGTAGATCAGATCCTTGAAACCGCGTCGTGCGGCTCTTCCACTCCAGGCTGCGATCTCGATGGGACCGGACAGCGCGCTCTTGGGTGCGATCTCGTTGCTGAAGAGCTTGCCGAGGATCAGAATGCTCTTGTCGATGATGTCGACATTGAATTTGACGCTCTCGACCACTGCCTCGCCGAGCGAAAGGCGTCGAAATGAGCCGAGGCGAACGCCGATCAGGCCCTTGCCTTCGACGTCATCCGGAATGACCGGTAGGGTCAATAGCTCGTCTCTGCGCATCACCTCGATCGCAATCTCGGATCCTGCGCGCGTCTCGATGTAGTTGATGAACTCCTCGACGTCACCGACCGGCTTGCCGTCGACCCGGCGTACTTCGTCGCCGGAACGGAAACCAGCACGCGCTGCCGGCGTGTCGTCGATGATCTCTGAGAACCGCAGCAGAAGCTTGGGGTAGATACCGGCATCGCCAAACTCGTAGCGGGGCACCTTGGTCGGTGTCACCACGAGACGCATCGGTTCCTCGTTGCGCAGTAGATCGACTTCGACCGGCCGCTCCGGCGAGGTCGCAAAAACAAAAGCGACCTCTTTCCACTTGTCGACTTCCTGGCCAGCGATCCGGATGATCCGATCTCCAGGCTCGATGCCTGCCGCAGCGCCAGCAGAGTCTTCCTCGACCGTTCCGACGACCGCTGGAATATCCTGCATGGCCTGCAGCTCGATGCCCGCCATGAACACGCCGGCGATGAGTGCAACCGACAGGACGACGTTCATCGCAGGTCCCGCGAGATACACCAGAATTCGTTGCCATCGGGGTTTGGACAAGAAGTCGCTGGGGTCCCCGGTGCGCTCCTCGGGCAGCTCTCCGCCCATCCGTACGTAGCCGCCGAGCGGCACGGCCGAGATCCGATAGTCGGTCCCGCGATGGTGAAACCCCCACAAGCGCTTGCCGAAGCCCAGAGAGAAGACCACCACGCGCACGCCGAATAGCTTGGCCACCATATGGTGCCCCGCCTCGTGCACGAAGACGATGACGCCGAGGGCGAACAGAAACGCTGGGATGCTGGTGAGAAAGCTTTCCATGGGCAACGCGCGAGCTCAATCCATCGATCATACGCAAAATTGGGGCTCGGGTTCCTCCTCAGGCCGGCATGAGCCCGCCGACGCCGAGCCATTGAACGCCGACGACGAAGATCGGTGTCGCCAGCAAGGTCGAATCCATGCGGTCGAAGAGCCCTCCATGGCCCGGCAGCAGATTGGAAGAGTCTTTCACTCCGGCACCCCGCTTGAAAACCGACTCGACCAGATCACCGAGCTGCGAAACTACAGCAGTCACGACTGCCAGAGCCATCAGGCCGAGATGCAGCTCGCCTAGGCGCAGCAGGCTCCAAACGGCGGTGGCGAGCAGAGAGCCCGCGAAACCACCGACCGCGCCTTCCCAGGTCTTGCCTGGGCTGAGCTCCGGAGCCAGCTTACGGCGCCCCATCAGGTTGCCGACCACGAACGCACCGGTGTCCCCCATCCAAACGATCCCCAAGAGAGCCACCAGCAGCCACGGGTCGAGGTCTTGCAGCCAATAGAGGAAGATCGGAGGAAGCGCGAAGTAGGGAATGGCGAAGGCCATGATGCCGCAGGCGGCCATGCCATCGCGGACGTCGGTTCCGGAGAGCAACATGGCGCATGCGGTCACCGTCACCACCGCGCTCAGGGCAGCTAGCAGGGTCCAGATCGAGACCTCGCCCGAGCCGTTGCGGACCGCGACGAAACCCATCGCCGCGGCCAGCGGAATCAGGACCCACAACAAGCCGAAAGGCGCCGTTGGCGCTACGGCTCGGGCCATGGGCATCATCTCGATCGCAGCCAGGAAGATGATCGCAAAGAAAACCAAAAAAGCCAGATCGCCCGGTGCAAAGAAGACGACCGAAAGTGCAGCAGGAATCGCGATCGTCGCGGTTAGTAGGCGTCGCGTGAGTGACGTCACGAGGTTCCCTGGCGTGCGCTGAGCACTCCCGCCAATGCGTCAGAGGATTGCATCGTGGGCCGGAACTTACCACACCGTCAGCGAGGCGCTCTTCAGGCCTCGTAGCCGGTGAGCGGCTTGCAGCTCGGCGGATAATAGACCCGCACGAGCGTCAAGCCGCACGCCGCGGCGTTGGCACCCGCAGCGCTGCGCGGTTGGCCTTCGAGGAGCGATCGCATCGAATCGACCGTGCGCTTGCCGCGGCCGACCTCGACAAGCGTTCCGACCAACGCTCGCACCATTCCGCGCAAGAAACCGTCGCCGATGAAGCGAAGGCGCAGCTCGTCCGCATCAGCGTCGAGCGTGGCGGCGAAGATCCGCCGCCACGGCTGCGTGTGACTGCCGCCCGCTGAGGCGAACGCCGAAAAGTCATGGCTGCCGGTCACTAGATCAACGCCTCGGCGCATGGCGTCGAGATCGAGCGCCAGCGACGCTTCAGCCGTGAACGGAGCCAGCGGCGGCGGTATGACGCGTCTGCGATAGAGACGGTAGAGGTACTCTTTGCCGAGCGCGGATTTGCGCGCATGAAATTCGACAGGCATCCGGTGTGCGGCGGTCAACCGTATATCCGAAGGAAGGCGATGGTTAGTGCCGTGGACCAGCCCTTTCTCAGGAAAGGGCCGGTCGAGCAAGACATGAGCCGTTTGGCCATGGGCATGGACGCCTGCGTCTGTGCGGCTCGCGCCATGAAGCTTGAGAGTTTCTCCGACGAGATCGCTGATAGCTTCCTCGACCACCTGCTGCACGGCCAGAGCGTTTTTCTGCCGCTGCCAGCCAGCATAGGAAGTTCCGAGATAGGTCAGTCTCAAACGATAGTTTGTGGTTCGAGATTCCATTTCGAGGAGATCAACAGCGCGAAGAACGGTACCCAGATGGCCAGATAGAACCAAGGAAATAGAGGGAGCTCCAAGGTTTGGGGTAGATAACAGATCGTGATCGAGGCCGACAGTGCCAGCCAGGCGTGATGGCGTGCTAGAGCTGCCCAGGGCAGCACCCAGAGCAGGTACCAGGGATAAACCGTCGCTGCGCAGAGAACGAGGCACCCGAAGAGACGGCCGCTGCCAATCACCGGGTGGCCCGCACGCAGATTGATCAGAACGCAGATGCCGAACACCCCGGCCAACAAAATCTTGGCGAGAAGCTGAGGGTAGACGAACGGGTAGAAGCGATTCCAGAGATCATGAAACCCAGTCCAATGCTTGAGCAGATCGAGGCCACCCTTGACGCGATCCGCAAGCTCTACACGGTCGAACAGACGCCAAAGTGGCTCGTAGAGCGGACCATTGAATTCCCAGGAGATGCCATAGGTGACGAGACCAGGCGGCACGCCGCCGACGGAAACCGCCACGGGTAGCATGGCGCAGGCGACAAGGCCGAGAGCTGCGGCGAGAAAAGCCATCGGCCGACCGCTGTGCCGCGCCCACAGCGGAAAGGCGATCAGCGGCACGAGCTTGGCGAGTACGCCTGCTGCAGCCGCTGCCCCTGCGAAGGCCGTGCGCCGGAGCGTGTCCCCAAAGAGCAGGACCGAGGCGACCATGGCGGTGACGACCATGGCGTCCACATGTCCCATGCCAGCTACCTCGAGGGTGACCAGAGGGTTCCAGCAGTACCAGGCGGCTCGCCCGTCGGGTAGCTGGAGGCGGCGCGCCAACAAGATGAGCAGCCAGCAACCGACCAGCTCGACGAAACAGAGTAGAATCTTGACACCGAGTAACGGCCGTGGCAGCCAAGTCGCTGAGCTGAATAGAGCCAGCGCCAACGGGGGATATACCGTTTGTACCTCCTGGTGGGGCATCTGTTGCCACAGCTCGTCTCGCAACGGCTCGAGCTCTGGTGCTTCAGGTGCCAGCAAGTATGGATTGAAACCGGCGTTGACGACTCTGCCGTCCCAAACATATCTGAGCGTGTCGTCGGACAGAGTCGGAGGTAAAGGCAGCATCAAGAGACGCAACAAGACCGCAACGAGCAGCAGGGTCGATGCCGTTACCTGGCTCTCGAGCCGTTGCGTCGCCCGCCAATAGCTCAGGAATGCGGCTGCGAGAAAGAAGATCGTGAGGTAGGGTCGCTTGGCGAGGTCGAAAGTGACCAGCAACGCCAAGTGAGCCAAGAGCAACGGCAGTACAGCATATGCCACGCTCGGCTTGAGAACGTCCGATAGGAGAACGCCAAGAGATGAACGAGTGGTTGTCTGGATCGATCCTGACACTCTACTACCTGATTCTCGGGACACTAGCCTGTTACGGTGTCCACCGGTTGGTATTGGTGGTGACATATTGGCGGACGAGTCGCAACGTCGTGCCCACGCCGGCGCCACCTGCAGAATGGCCTGTCGTGACGGTACAGTTGCCGATTTTCAACGAGAAATACGTCGCCAAGCGATTGATCGACGCCGTGTGCGCCATGGATTACCCGCGCGAGAAGCTCGAGATCCAGGTGCTCGACGACTCGACCGATGAGACCCAGGAGATCATTGCACAAGTTGTTGCGAGCTGGCGCGATCAGGGTTTCGATATCCACCACCTGCATCGAAAGGACCGAAGCGGGTTCAAAGCCGGGGCTCTGAAAGCCGGTCAAGAGAAGGCGCGGGGCGAGCTGCTCGCGGTGTTCGATGCCGACTTTGTGCCTACCGTCGGGTTCTTGCGGTCCAGCGTCCCGCACTTCCAGAGCGCCAAGATCGGTATGGTGCAGGCGCGCTGGGATCACCTCAACCGCGACTATTCGATGCTCACCAAGGCGCAGGCGATTCTGCTGGACGGTCACTTCGTCGTCGAGCATGCGGCCCGCAATCGCGGCGGCTGCTTCTTCAATTTCAATGGCACGGCAGGATTGTGGCGTCGTCAAGCGATCGAAGATGCTGGCGGCTGGGAGCACGATACCCTCACCGAGGATCTCGATCTCTCGTACCGAGCCCAGCTCGCTGGCTGGGAGTTCCTTTTCTTGCCGGATCTAGTCGTGCCGGCCGAGCTGCCTGCTGAGATCAATGCCTACAAGAGCCAACAGAATCGTTGGGCCAAAGGATCGGTTCAGACAGCACGCAAGCTCCTTGGCACCGTGCTGCGAGCGCCGATCTCGCTACATGCCAAGCTCGAAGCCTTTGTGCACTTGACGGCGAACTTCACCTTCTTGCTGATGGTCTTTCTCTCGGTGTTGATCTTTCCTGCGATGGTGCTTCGGCGCGGCGAGGAAATGTGGAAGCTCTTGGCGATCGATCTGCCGCTCTTCTGCGCAGCTACGGTCTCGGTGCTCTTGTTCTACGCGGTGAGCCAGCGCGTTCCGGGTACTTCTGGCTGGCGCCGTCTCTGGCAGCTGCCGGCGGTGATGGGGCTGGGCATAGGGCTCGCCATCAACAATTCTCGTGCCGTGCTCTCCGGGCTGGTGCGGGACGGCGGCGTGTTTCATCGCACGCCCAAGTACTGCATCGAGAAGCGCGGTGACGGCTGGTCCAACAAAAAGTATCGTCTGCCATACGACGTGACCTTCGTGCTCGAAAGCATGCTCGCGGTCTACTTCTTGATTTGTCTGGTGATGGCGGTACGCCTCGAAATGTGGCTGTCGATCCCATTTCTGTATCTCTTCCTGCAGGGTTACGTTCACATGTTTTTGCTCGGCATCGCACCGATGCTGCGTCGGTCGAATCGTTCATCAGAGGCCTCTGCCTGAGCCCTGCCTCACTGGCCTGTGAGCTGGAGAGAGTGGTATTCTCCGGCGCCTCATGATGACTTTTCAGTGCCGATTCTGCGGTGCAAAGGTGAGCCATGTTGTCGCTGACCTGGGCTCATCCCCGCTTTCGAACTCCTACTTGAGCGCCGAGCAGCTGCAGCAGGCTGAAGCGACCTTTCCGCTTTGCGCCTATCTGTGTGAGGAGTGCTTGCTGGTGCAGCTGCCGGAGCTCCAGTCGCCAGAAGCGATCTTCGACGACGCCTACGCTTACTTCTCGTCCTACTCGGACAGCTGGCTCGACCACGCTCGGCGTTACGTCGAGATGATGTGCGATCGTTTCGGGTTCTCGGGCCGCCATCAGGTAGTGGAGATCGCATCCAACGATGGCTACCTGCTGCGCTTCTTCAAAGACCGCGGCGTGCCTGTGCTCGGCATCGAGCCGGCTGCCAACGTCGCTGCTGCGGCAGCCGAGCTTGGCATCGAGTCGCGAGTCGAGTTCTTTGGGGTCGAGAGCGCCCGTACACTGGCCGCAGAAGGGCGCCGCGCCAACCTTCTACTCGGCAACAATGTACTCGCCCACACACCGCGGCTCAACGACTTCGTCGCCGGTCTGCAGATCGCTCTGGCCGACCAAGGCATCATCACCATGGAGTTTCCACACCTGGTGCGATTGATCGCCGAGAATCAGTTCGACACCATCTACCATGAGCACTTTTCGTACTTTTCTTTTTTGGCGGTCGATCGCATCTTCGAATCCCATGAGCTGTGCATCTTCGATGTCGAAGAGCTGCCGACACACGGTGGTTCGCTGAGAATCTTTGCCCGCCACGCCGCCGACAGGTCTCACGAGGTCACCCGGCGAGTCGAGGGCCTGCGCCAGCGCGAGAGAGAGCTCGGTCTCGACCGCCCTGCTTACTACCTCGCCTTTGCTGAACAGGTGCGCGAGACCAAACGCAAGCTGCTCGAGTTCCTCATCGACGCCAAGCGTCAAGGGCGTTCGATCGTCGGCTACGGAGCACCGGCCAAAGGCAACACGCTGTTGAACTACTGCGGTATCGGAACGGATTTCCTCGACTATACGGTCGATCGCAGCCCACACAAGCAAGGGCGGTTCCTTCCGGGGAGTCGGATTCCCATCTACGCTCCCGATCGAATCCGCGAAACCCGACCCGACGATGTATTGATCTTGCCTTGGAACCTACAGCGAGAGATCATGGAGCAAATGGCTGACGTTCGGGAATGGGGAGGCCGCTTCATCATGGCCATCCCCGAGGTGACAATAATCGACTGAGCAACGTCGAGCTGCACTCGCCGTCCCGATCGCAAGACTTGATGATGGCTTCAACCAAGAGGTGCCCGGGATGACCTTCGAGATTACGTTCATGCTGGTCTTGATGGTGGCAGCGCTCGTCGCCTTCATCAAAGAGATCTTTCCCATTGAGGTCACCGCTCTGGGGATGCTGACGATTCTGGTGGTGGCGGGCTTCGTCAGCGCCGAAGATGCGGTGGCGGGCTTCAGCAGCAAAGCCGTGGTGGCGATCGGCGGCCTGTTCGTCCTGAGTCATGCCTTGATGAAGACGGGGGTCCTGGAAGCCGCTGCCGATCGACTCAGCGAACGCTCGAGCGACCGACCGTGGTTCGGCATCGGGGTGCTGCTCTGTACCACCGGTGTTCTCTCCGGGTTCCTCAACAACACGGCGATGGTGGCTCTCGCGATCCCGCTGGTCATGAAGCTCTGCGGCCGGCTGGATTTGAGCCCGAGCAAGGTGCTGATCCCGCTGTCCTACGTCTCGATCTTCGGCGGCACGCTGACCTTGATCGGAACGTCGACTAACCTGCTGGTGAGCGCGGTGGTCGAAGAATCGGGCGGTGAGCCGTTCTCGATGTTCGAGTTCACGCCCATGGGCTTGGTCTTTCTGGTCGTGGGTTTGCTCTACGTACTGCTGTTCGCCAATCGTCTACTGCCGGCACGAGCCGAAGTCGGCGAGACCACCGCCAAGTATCAGATGAGCGGCTATCTCACCGAGCTCATCCTCGAGGACAAGTCGAAGCTCGTGGGCAGTACCCTGGCTGAAGCCGGCATCAATGAGCGCTATCAGGTGACCGTGCTGGAGATCATCCG
This sequence comes from Acidobacteriota bacterium, assembly GCA_039030415.1. Classification (GTDB taxonomy): domain Bacteria; phylum Acidobacteriota; class Thermoanaerobaculia; order Multivoradales; family J023; genus JAAELT01. The sequence goes on along the minus strand of JBCCEE010000028.1, from coordinate 16,086 downwards.
CCGGCCAGGAGCTGATGAGGGAGAAGAAGTCGAGCCCGAGCGATTCGTCGAGACCGTCGGTCGGGTGCGGCTACGGGTAGGTGATGTCTTGATCGTTCAGGGCACGGTCGAAGACATCTTGCGGTTGCGCAAAGAACTGGGAGTCTCGCTGCTGCCGGATGTCAAGCTCGACGACAAGGAGCTCGCGATGGGCGGTCAAGTGATGGCGGAAGCGTGGATCACGCACAACAGCCGAATGATTGGCAACACGCTCAAAGATCTGGACTTCCATCGTGAATTCGGTGGCTTTGTGCTGGCGATTCGTCGAGTCGGAGCTACGCTTCGTAAGAAGGTGGCTCATGTGCGACTGCGCTATACAGATTCGCTGCTGCTGCTGATTCCTGAGAACCGTCTCGACAAGCTGCGCCGCTCGGACGATCTGCTAGTGCTGTCCGAGAGCGAGGCGCCATTCACTCGTGGCAAATTGTGGTGGCTGGTCTTCCTGGTGCTGCCGGCGGTCATCGCGTTGGCGGCGACCGGCACGCTGAAGATCTCCGCAGGTGTTCTGGTGGGATCGGTGCTCCTGCTCCTGCTCGGAGTCATGAAGCCACAGGACGCCTACCGATCGATCGATTGGTCGGTGATCTTCTTGATCGCCGCGTTTGTGCCGGTCGGACAAGCGTTTGTCACTACCGGCACGGCGGACTTTGTGGCTTCTGGGATCCTGTCAGCGACCTCCTGGGCGTCGCCAGAGCTGGCCCCTTACGTCGCCTTGTCCATGGTCTACCTGGCCACTTCGGTCCTGACCCAGATGGTGTCCAACAATGCCGCGGCGATCATTGTCGCTCCGATCGCCCTGGCGATCGGCCCTTCCCTTGGTGTCGACGCCAGGCCCTTCGTATTGGCGGTCTGCTTCGCGGCCTCGGCCGAGTTCATGACCCCGATGGGTTACCAAACCAATCTGATGGTCTACGGTGCCGGCGGCTACCGTTTCCTCGACTACACGCGCTTCGGCGCACCGCTCAACATACTCTTCTGGTTGTTGGGTACGCTGCTGATTCCCGTCATTTGGCCCTTCCAGGCAGGCTGATGCGCCGCATTGCATTCCTCGCTCTGTCGACGTTCCTGGCGGGAGCCGCCGCTGCGCCCGCTGCTTCTGCGGAACCCGTCGAGCGTGATTTCTCGCGCCACTTCGGAAAATACGAGGGTTGCTTTGCGAGCCAGCGGCTCGGCTCCGATGAGCTGCAGGTGCACAATCTTGCGCTGTGCCGTGAGCCGCTGGCGCCGTGCTCGACCTTCAAGATGCCAAACACCCTGATTGGGCTCGAGTCCGGCGTCATCCCAGATGCCGACTTCGTTTTGCCGTGGGACGGCACTCGGCACTCGCGCTCGGAGTTGAACCAAGATCACACTCTGCGCTCCGCGGTTCAACAGTCGGTGCTGTGGTATTTCCAGGAGCTGGCGCGCCGCGTTGGCGAAGAGCGCATGCGCGAATACGTCACCCGGCTGGGCTACGGCAATAGGGATACTTCCGGGGGACTGACCGAGTTCTGGCTCAGCAGCTCGCTCGAAGTTACCGCTCTAGAGCAGATGGGCTTTCTCGCTCGGCTGCATCGCGACGCTCTACCGGTCTCGAAGCGCTCGATGGCGATCCTGCGGGACATCCTGGTGATTGACGAAAGCCCCGAGGCCGTATTGAGAGGCAAGACGGGTTCCTGTCTCGACAATGCCGGAGCCTGCTGCAGCCACGGCTGGTTCGTCGGCTCGGTGACCCGTGGCGAAGAGGTCTATCTCTTCGCCAGCTTCGTCAAAGGCGCCTGGAGCGGCGAAGCGCGTCCCGTCGCATTGGCGATCCTCGAAGAGCTGGGAATTCTTCCTGGCGCCTCGACCTCAGAAGGGCCATAGGACTGGTATTAACAGAGTCGCCAATAGCCAGATCGTGAGGCTGATCGGCAGGCCGACTCGGAAGTAGTCCGAAAATTTGTAACCGCCCGGCCCATAGACCAGCGTGTTGGTCTGGTAGCCAATCGGAGACAGAAAGCTCGCCGAGGCGGCGAAGGCGATACAGAAGGCGAACGGCCGCACGTCGACGCCCATGCCGTTCGCGATCTCGATCGCGATCGGCGTCAGCAGTGCGGCGGTAGCGTTGTTCGACATCAGCTCGGTCAGCACTAGGGTCAGTAGATAGAGGATCGCCAAGACCGCTTGCGGTCCATACGGGCCGGCGATCTCGATCAACTGGTGGGCGATCAGCTCGGCACCCCCTGTCTTCTGCAGCGCCAGACCCATAGAGAGGGTACCGGCGATGAGGAAGACGATCCGCATGTCGATTGCCTCGTATCCTTCCTGGATGGTCAAACAGCGCGTCATCACCATTGCTAATGCGCCGATGATGGCGGCGACCATGATGGGCAGGATACCGGTGGCCGCCATGATGATCACCGCTGCGAAGATGCCAACCGCGGCGGTGATCTTGCGCTTGCGGTAGTGAGGCGTCGACGCATCTTCCATGATCAGCATGAAGTCTTGACTGTTGCGCAAGCCTTGGAGGCGGTCGCGCCGGCCCTGGATCAACAGCGTGTCGCCGAAGTGCAGCTTGACCCGCCCCAGCTTCTCGCGGATCTCCCCGCCGTGGCGGCGAATCGCCAGCGCGGTCGCCTGAAACCGGCGCCTGAAGTCGACCTCTTTGATCGTTTTGCCGATCAGACCCGAGCTCGCGGAGACCACGCCTTCGGCCAGCATGACATCGGAGGACTGCAGGTCTTGGTCGCTGAGCTTGACCTCCGGATGGATCTCGAACCCTTCCGAGTGGCGGATCCGCATGATCTTGTCGATGTTGCCCTTGACGATCAGCAGATCACTGGCCTGCAGCACGATCTCCGGGGGCAGAGAGTTGAGGCGCGTCTTGGAGCGCCGGATCTCCAGCACCTCGATGTCATTCTCCAGGCTGAGCTTGCTCTGCTTCAGCGTCTTGCCGATCAGCCTCGAGCGCGGCTGAATCACCAGCTCGGTCAAGTACTCGCGCAGGTGGTAGCCGGCCGTGAGGTCTTCCTGGGTGCGGCGAGCCGGCAGCAGGCGGCGGCCGACGAGGAGCAGGTAGGCGATTCCAAGCACGAGAAAGAGGCCACCCAGGGGAGTGAACTCGAACATACGAAACGGTTCGTAGCCGCGCTCTTGCAGAATCGAGCCGACGATGATGTTGGTCGAAGTCCCTACGTAGGTGCAGATGCCACCCAGGATACCGGCGAACGAAATCGGGATCAGCAGCTTCGAAGGGCTGATCTTCTTGTCGCGAGCGATCCCGAGCACGATCGGAATGAAGATCGCTACCGCGGCCGTATTGTTCATGAATGCGGATAGCACGCCGACCGCGCTCAAAATGACCGTCATCTGGCCGAGCTCGGTCGAGCCGCCGAGGCGCGTGATGCTCGATCCCATCTTGATCACGGCGCCGGTGCGCATCAAACCCGCCGACAGCACCAGTACCGCCGCGACAGTGATCGGCGCCGGATTGGCGAATCCCCGCACCCCTTCTTCGGGCGTCAGGATCCCGGTCGCTACCAGGGTGGCGAGCACCAAGATCGCGGTGACATCGATAGGCAGCAGCTCGCGCACGAACAGAACGAGCGCCACGCCGAGGATGATGAAAACCAGCGTCAGTTCCATGGCCGCTCTCGTGATTTCTTGTTTTGCATCAGCCGAGCGATCTTTACAGGATTTCGAGCTGTGCGTATTTGGCGAGCAGTTTCTTGCGTCCTTTGCTGTCGAAGTAGACGATCAGGCGCATATCCTCACCCGAGCCTTCGACGTTCAGAATGCGTCCGGTGCCCAGGGAGGCGTGGCGTACTCGGGTGCCGCGCTTGAGCCGACGGACGGCAGGTGTCGGCTCGTTTACCGGCACTACGGTCAACGACCGTGCCGCCTCGGCCAGCGGCGCCGGCTCGGCAGCTGCAGGCGGCGGAGAGCTGTCGGCGGTCGATTTGCGGCCGAAGAAGCTGTTTACCGCGTCGCTGTCGGAGAGCTTGGACTTGGTGCCGGAAGACTTTGGAAGAGCCCAGCTCGGAGCGCTGCTAGAGCGTCCGGTCTGTTGGTCCCAAGATGGCCGCGGGCGATTCCATGACGGACGCTGGGACGCAAAGAGCTCGGGGCTGTTCTCCACTTCGACGAGACGTTCCGGAACTTCGAGCAAGAAGCGCGAAGGCTCTTGATCCTGATAGCTGCCAGCGACGCGTCGACGGCTACAGGTGGTGAGGGTCAGCCGTTTCTCAGCCCGCGTCATGCCGACATAGAGCAGCCGGCGCTCTTCTTCGAGGTTCTCCGGCAGTTCTTGAGCGTTGAAGTGCGGCAGCACGCCTTCTTCCAGGCCCGCCACCACCACCACCGGAAACTCGAGCCCCTTGGCGCTGTGTAGGGTCGTCAAGGTCACACCCGGCTGCTTCTTGAGGGCATCGGTATCGCTGGCCAGCGATACGTGGTCGAGGAAGGCCGTGAGCAGATCCTCCTCGGTGGAGCCGTAGCCGTGGGACTCGGCGAACTCCTGCACGCCGGAGCGAAATTCGTCGATGTTCTCCAGCCGCATCTGTCCTTCTTCGTCTTTCTCGTCGAAGAGGTCAGTGTAGGCGGTCGCCTCGAGCAGGCGATCGAGCACCATCGGTAAGGGCAGCTCCTGGGCCGCCTCGATGACCGGCAGTATCTGCTCGCGGAATCTCTCGAGCGCTTTGGCACCGCGTGGCGGAATACCGAGCAGCTCACCTTCGGACAAGGTGTCCCAGGCCGCCTGGCCGTTCTCGGCGGCCAGGGCGAGCAGGCCGTCGAGCGTCTTTTTGCCAATACCGCGTGGCGGGCGGTTGACGATGCGCTCGAACGACATGTTGTCCTGAGGGTTACGGACGAAACGCAGGTAGGCCAGGAGGTCCTTGATCTCGGAACGTTCGTAGAAACGCACTCCACCGACTAGCTGATAGGCCAGTCCCTGGCGCAAGAATCGGTCTTCGAAGGCACGGGTCTGGGCGTTGGTGCGCACCAGAACCGCCATCTCCGAGGTGCGATATGCGCCCTCGAACCCCTGCAGCAGATTGGCCGCCCAGCGCGCTTCGTCGATCTCGTCGCGGGCTTTGAAGAGCCTCAGCTTGGCTCCGTCGCCGGCGTCTGTCCACAGCCGTTTGCCGCGACGGTGGACGTTGTTGCCCACAACCGCGCCAGAGGCGTCGAGAATGTTTTGTGTCGAGCGGTAGTTTCGCTCTAGCTTGCGGATTGTGGCGCCCGGAAAGCTGCGCTCGAACTCGAGGATGTTGTCGAGCTCGGCACCCCGCCAGCGGTAGATTCCCTGATCTTCATCACCGACCGCCGTGAGGTTGCCGCCGCTTGCGACGTCGAGATTGGCCGAAACCTGCTGAATCAGCATCAACTGGGCGTGATTGGTGTCTTGAAACTCATCGACCATCAGAAAGCGATTGCGTGCCCGAATCCGCTGCTTGAGCTTTGAATCACTCTGCAGCAGCTTCACCGACAGCATGATCATGTCGTCGAAATCGACGCCTCCGGCTTCCCGCAGCATCGCCTGGTAACGGCGGTAGACCGGCGCGACCACCGTTTGGCGGAAGAAATCGTCGGCGCGTGACGCGAACTGGCTCGGGCCGAGGAGTCGGTTCTTGGCGGCACTGATCGCCGAAAGCACCGCCTGCGGCCGATAAGCATCGGACGATAGCTCGGCCGCGCGCATCGCTTTTTTGATCAGAATCTGTTGGTCGCTACCGTCCAGGATCACGAAATCTCGCGACAGATTGATCTTCGGCCCATAGGCGCGCAGCAGACGCAAAGCGAAGCGATGGAAGGTGCCGACAAAAGCAGGCAGCGGATAGACGCCGAGCAGCTCTTCGATCCGCTCCTTCATCTCACCAGCGGCTTTGTTGGTGAACGTCACCGCCGAGATTTTCGAAGGGTCGATCCCATGCTCTTGGACGAGCCATGCGACCCGATAGGTGATCACTCGGGTCTTGCCGGAGCCCGCGCCGGCGAGAACCAGCTGTGGGCCGTCACCGTGGGTGACGGCGGGCAGCTGCTCGGCGTTGAGGGCTTGCTCGAAGTCGATACGGGGCATGGGGCTACTCCACCGTGACGCTCTTGGCCAGATTACGCGGCTGGTCGACGTCACAGCCGCGGCGCACGCCAACATAGTAGGCGAGCAGCTGCATCGGAATGACATTGACGATGGGTTGCAGCAGCGGCGCGATGCGCGGCACCGCGATGACCTCGTCGGCGACACCTTCGAGGTCTTTGGGGTCACGATCGGTGAGTGCCAGGACGACACCGTCGCGGGCTTTCACCTGTTCGATGTTGCTGCGCACCTTTTCGGCCAGACGGTCGCCAGTGGCGATCGCCACCACCGGCAGATCTTCGTCGATCAGCGCGATGGGACCATGCTTCATTTCACCAGCGGGATAGCCTTCGGCATGGATGTACGAGATTTCCTTGAGCTTGAGAGCACCTTCGAGCGCGATCGGATAATTGATGCCGCGACCCAGGTAGAGGAAGTCGCTGACCCGATGGTACTGCCGGGCGATGCGAGCGATGTGCTCTTCGAGCTCGAGCGCTTCGGACACCGCCTGGGGTACGTGAGCCAGCGCTTCGATATGAGGCTTGAGCGTGCCCACGCCACGCACCTGCCGCAGGTAGAGAGCGAAGAGGTATAGGGCTTCGAGCTGGGTCGTGAAGGCTTTGGTCGAAGCGACTCCGATCTCGGGTCCGGCATGGGTGTAGATCGTGCCGCCGGAGATACGCGTGGCCTGGCTGCCTACCACGTTGCAGATCGCTGCCAGGTGTCCGCCGCGCTCGCGGGTCGCCTCCATCGCCGCCAGCGTATCGGCGGTCTCTCCGGACTGCGAGACGCCGATCGCCAGCACCCGCTCGTCGACGATGGGATCCCGGTAGCGGTACTCGGAGCCGTAGTCGACCTCGACCGGAATGCGCGCCAGCTCCTCGAGCATGAACTTGCCCACTAGTGCGGCGTGCCAAGACGTGCCGCAAGCCAGAAGATGAATGCGCTCGATCGTCGCCAACTGCTGGTCGGTGATATCGAACGTCTCGAAGCCGACTGCGCTGCGCTCGAAATCGACGCGCGCCGCCAAGGTGTCCTGAAGTGCCTGGGGCTGCTCGTGGATCTCCTTGAGCATGAAGTGTTTGTAGCCGCCCTTCTCGATCTGGACGGGATCCCAATCGAGACGCTGCTCGCGTCGTTCGACCGGTCGATCCTCGAGATCGGTGACCTCGTAGCCGTCTACCGTCAGGCGGGCGACATCGCCATTTTCGAGAAACACCACGCGACGGGTATGCGCCAGCAGAGCCGCCGGATCGGAAGCCAGGAACTGCTCTTGGTCACCGAGGCCCAGCAATAGCGGTGGCCCCTGGCGCGCCACGACGATCTCCCGTTCCGGCGAGGTCCCGCTGACCGCTGCAAAAGCGTACATTCCTTGCAGCTCGCGACACGTCGACATAACGGCTTGTTTGAGCTCCAAGCCTTTGCCGAGGTAAAAAGAGATCAGGTTGGCGACGACCTCGGTATCGGTGTCCGAGGTGAAGCTCCAGCCTTCTGCTAGCAAGCGCTGCTTGATCGCCAGAAAATTCTCAATGATTCCGTTATGAATCAGGGCGACACGCTGCTTGGCATCGACGATCGGATGCGCGTTGCGTTCCAGCGGTGGACCATGAGTCGCCCAGCGCGTATGGCCCAAGCCATGAGATCCTGCGATCGGACGCCCGGCCAGGCTTTCCTTGAGGCGGTCGAGCTTGCCTTCAGCGCGAACCGTTTCCACCTTGCCGTTTCTTACGACTGCGACACCCGCCGAGTCGTAGCCGCGGTACTCGAGCGTCTTGAGGCCATCCACCAGCAGCGGCACGACATCACGGTGCCCGACGTAACCCACGATTCCACACATCGGATCCTCGCCTCCAGTTCAGAGCTTGGGTGATTCAGTTCTTGCGAATGCGTCGCCGCGCCCAGCCCGGGATATTGCGCTGCCTCGAGCGACCGATGGCCAGAGCTTCTGCCGGCACGTCTTCGGTGACCGTCGAGCCGGCCGCGGTGGTGGCGTCGGCGCCTACGTTGACCGGGGCGATCAGCATGGTATCGCTACCCACAAACGCTCCGTCACCGATCTCGGTCCGGTGTTTGTTGACGCCATCGTAGTTGCAGGTGACGACTCCGGCGCCAATGTTGGCATTGTCCCCTACGCTGGCATCGCCCAGATAAGTGAGGTGGCTGACCTTGGCGCCGGCACCGAGCTGAGCTTTCTTGGTCTCTACGAAGTTTCCGACCCGAGCGCCTTGGAGCAGTACCGAGCCCGGCCGCAGGCGGGCGAACGGGCCGACCACGCACTCGTTGGCGACGATGGTGTGGTCGAGAAGGCTGTAGGGTTTGAGCTCGACGTCGGCATCGACGACCGAGTCCGTGACGTGGACTCCCTGGTGCAAGACACATCGTGAGCCGATGCGGGTATCGCCTGCCAAATTCACGTCCGGGTGAATGATGGTCTCGGGGGCAACGGTGACCGATGGCTCGATCGAGGTGCGTGCCGGCTCCAAGATGGTGACGCCGCTCGCCATCAGTCGCTGCAGATGGCGATCGAGGAGCGCGCGGTGAACCCGCGCCTGGTCTTTGCGGTCGTTGATCCCCAGGGCCTCTGAGAAGTCCGCCAGCGTGTGAAGCGCAACGTCTTTGCCGGCGGCTGCGGCTACCCCCAGGGCATCGGTGAGATAGATCTCGCCCTGGGCGTTGTCGGTGTCGACGCGCCGCAAGGCTTCGAAGATCGCCGGGGCCGAGAACGCATAGAGGCCAGCGTTGATACGCTGTACCGCTAGCTCTTCGGGGCCAGCATCGGCAAACTCGACAATCCGAACGAAACGACCCGCGTCGTCGGTCAGAATCCGACCCAGTGTACCCGGCTCGTCGAGCTCGGCAGCGGCGGCGGCTCCCCAGCGTCCCTCCGCGGCGGTCGCCAGCTGGTCCAGGGTCTCGGCGGTCACCAGTGGAACGTCACCGGAGAGCACCAGCAGAGTCGCCGCGCCCTCCACGTGGGGCTCGGTCTGGGCCAGGGCATGGCCGGTACCGAGCTGCTCTCGCTGCTCGACCCACACGATGTCATCTGCGCCGTCGGGAAGGCCGGCGACATGGCGCTTGACCTCTTCGGCACCATGGCCAACAACGATCAAGATCTTCTTGCAGCCGGCGTCGCGCGCGGCAGCGAGCACCCACTCCAGCATCGGCCGTCCGCCAACCGGATGCAAGACTTTGGGCCTCTCGGACCGCATGCGGGTACCTTTTCCTGCGGCTAGGACGACCGCCAAACGCGGTTGCGAAGCAGGTACCTTTGACGGCAATACCGCTGAAGCGGGTGCTTCGGAAGAGGAGGTCATGATGGCATACCTCGTGGTTTGGAGATCGGTGGTCGATGAGGGGGTCAGTGGGGCGAGAGCTCCACGATGGCGCGACTGAGCTTGTCGGGATCGTGACGGATCAGATCGCCATCGGCCAACAAGTCTCGCTCCACCAACTCTACGCCATGCGCTTTGAGTGCGCTGCTATCCGCGCGCACGAGCTGAGATCCGGTATCGGCGTAGTGGGCGAGCAGGGCGTCGGAAGGCAGCGTGGCGTTGACCAGCACGGCGTCGATCAGCCCGGAGCCAGCATGCTGCTTGATTGCCTCGAGGTGCTCGACTGCGCCCATATGATCGGTCTCACCGGGCTGAGTCATCAGATTGAGAATCATGACGGTCTTCGCTTTCGAGCGTCGAGTTGCCTCGCGTATTCCAGGGATCAGCAGATTGGGCAGAATCGAAGTGTAAAGCGATCCGGGGCCCAGCAGGATCAAGTCAGCGTTTTCCAACGCTTCGATAGACGGTGGAAATGCCGGAGCTCGAGCCGGCAAGAGCCGCAGCTCATTGAGCTGCTCGCCCGATTGACCTACCGCTGATTCCCCTTCATAGATTCGTCCCGAGAGCCCGGTGCCGCGCAGGCGAACGTCTTGAAGGGTTGCGGGCAGAATGCGACCGCGCACCGAGAGAATGGACTCGGCGGTGAGAATGGCCTGGTAGAAGTCGCCCGTGATGCCCGTCAGAGCGGTGAGAAACAGATTGCCGAAGGAGTGGCCGCTCAGACCAACGCCGCCCGCGAAGCGGTATTGGAACAGGCGGGCCAACAGATCCTCGTCATCGGCCAGAGCAACGATGCAATTGCGGATGTCGCCTGGCGGCAAAACGCCGAGCTCCCGACGTAGCCGACCGGAAGAGCCACCATCATCAGCCACCGTCACCACGGCGGTCAGCTGCTCTGGCGAGCCGATGACCTGCTTGAGGCCACGGAGCAATACAGCCAGTCCGCTGCCGCCGCCAATGGCCACCAGCGATGGGCTTTCAGTCTGTTTGTCGGGAGCTCGCGTCGGAGATTGCGCGGCGGCAATCACCTCAAGAAGCTTGCACCAGCTGGGAGAACTCTTCGCGACTGTGGAGCGCCTGGAAATCCGGATCGTGAAACGCGTAGATGCGGTTCTTGGGCTCCAAACGGATCGCGGTTTCGAGTAGCTCGAGAGCTTCGTCCTCAGCGCCGTCCAAGGCCTGGATCGACGCCATCAGATAGGTGAAGGGCTCTTTTTCTGGCGTCCCGCTCTGCCGACAGATGTCGAGTGCCTTGCCATAATTGCCACGGTTCTTCTCGAATACCGCGAGCAGGTAGGGTTCGGTTTCTTCCCCGGCTTCGTTGAGCCGATCTTCACAGATGGTGAGATTCTGTCGAGCGCGGTCGGCGAGATGGATGCCGTCGGCGGCCTTGATGACCTGCTCGAATTTCTCGGCGGCTTTGCTCCACTCTTTCTTGTGAAGGTGCTCCAAGCCACTGGCAAAGTCGGCTATCGCAGCTTCGTTCTCAGCGTCCCGACCTGCTTTGGCAGAGAGCCCCAGCTCAGTGAGCTTGGAACGTACGCTCTCGGCGTCGGTTTGAAATGATGTGGCGAGCTCGTCGATGCTCAGGCCAGCGGCTTCCCGCTCGAGCTGAGCCAGCTCGTCGTCGGACCAGTTTTTCCCCATGGTCTGTGACTACCTTTTGCGCAACTCTACGAGTATCTGTTTGGCTACCGACTTCAGGGTGTCGAAGACTCCCTTGCCGTTGGGTGCAATCGCTTCGAACGTAGGTTCTCGCTTGTAATTGAGCACCCGGTACAGCTCGTCGGTCGGCATGGCATTCGCCAGGTCGCGCTTGTTGAACTGGAGGGCATAAGGCAGAACGGCTAAATCCAGGCCGTGCTGCTTCAGGTTGGTCTCCAGGTTTCGGATCGATTCGACGTTCGACTCCATCCTCTCTTTTTGGCTGTCGGCGACGAAGATTACGCCGTCGGCGCCTTTGAGAATCAGTTTGCGACTGGCGTCGTAGAACACCTGGCCCGGTACCGTGTAGAGGTGAAACCGAGTGGTGAAACCGCGGATGGTGCCGAGATCGAGCGGCAGGAAATCAAAAAATAGTGTTCGGTCAGTCTCCGTGGCCAAGGAGATCATCTTGCCCTTGGCCTCGGGCGAGGTCTTGCTGTAGATGTACTGTAGATTCGTCGTCTTGCCACCGAGTCCGGGGCCGTAATAGACGATCTTACAGTTGATCTCTTTGGCGGCGTAGTTGATGAAAGTCATGGCGCAAGAGAGAAGTCGTTCTCAGGCATCAATCGCTGAACAGCGCATCGATGTCATCGTCGGTGATCTCTGAAAAAGGCGTTGGAGAAGCGCCCGGTGAAGGGGTGTCTGCGCTCGCCTTTTGAGCCATCGTGTCGAAGATCTTGTCGAACTCGCCACTGGCACGTTTGACCCGTAAGCGGACCAAGCCCAGCGATGAGCGCTCGTCGAAGATGACGAGCAAGATCGCTCGCTTGCCGACTATCGAGATGTGGATATGGTCGCGCTCACCTTCGTGGAAGAGCACGGAAAACTCTCGTTCGCCGATCAGGCGAGCGAGGCTGTCAGTAGCGGCGACGTTGCCTGCGGTCAGTGAAGCGAGAGAGGTGGTGTCGAAGTTCTCGATCTCGCCCTCTGACGCCATCTGTTGACCATTCTTGTCAATCAAGAAGACCGCACGCGCATTCGAATCATGCCGAAGGCGCTGGAGCACCTCTTCGAGTAGATGGATTTCTTCTTGGTAGAGTACGAGATCCATAGATGCCATAGTGACCTCTCAAACGGGAGAACGAAAGGTATAGCACAGCCGTCCAGAAGCGTCAAAGCTCCCATGGGCAGCTCTGCTCGAGTGCCGTGCTCCGGACATACCGGATGTTCTCTGCTACCCGTTCAGCGGAAGTCTCTTCAACCGGCCGGTTGTATAGGGAGCCAAAGATTGGCCACGACGGGGCTATTTTCATGGATTCGCAGCGCCACCGCAAGCACCTCGTCGTTACCCGTGGCCGGGTTTGCCAGGCGTGGGATCCAATGAGTACCATGCAGCCGGTCTGCCTGGATCCGTCTCGAAGCGTCACCCGGGCCCTTGGGTTGCCTGCTTCGTGCTGCAAGCATGGCAGCATTTCGAGATCGACGAGCTGTGTGGAACGCAAGAATTTGTGAAGATGGCTGAGAGCCTGCATGGCGAGGTCCCGACGTCGAACGATGAGCGTTTCTCGCTGAGCGCGCCGCATAGGGGCACGTCTTTCATGCCGGCGACCTTCTGGCTGATGATTTTGTTGCTGGCGCTGGCCGCGGCACCTCTGGCCGCTCGAGAGGGGGCCGACGGCGGGCCGGCTCCCTCGGTCTGGGAGATCGGATTGTGGGTAGGTGTCGGGGCGGTAGCGGCGTTGCACCGGCCGCTCGGCGGCTCGGCGCTCGGCCTGGGAACCCTGGTGCTGCCGGCGGTCATCGGCCGGTTCGGCATTGTTGCCGCCGCCCTGGTGGCTGCCCTGGTACGCGTACTCTCGACGCTGCTGTGGCGTTTGGCGGATCGACGTCGAGACCAGAATCGCGCGGCAGGCAGTGAGCTGGCTGCCGCGTTGGTGGTCGCGCTAGCGGCATTGGCCGGGGCTGCCGCCGGGTCGCGCGATGCCGATAGCCACCTTGTCGCCCGCGCCCTGGTGGCGGCCGTGGTCTACGTGCTCGTCTTTTCCGCCCTGGCGGCCACCGCGAGTCGGCTGCGGCGCATCGACGGGCGCCGCATCTGGCCGCAGCCGTCGGCTGCGGAGCTCAGTGCGCTCGGCCTCGATGCTGCTGGCTGGCTGCTCGGTTCGCTGCTCGCCAGCGCGGCCGAGGAGCTGGGTTGGTGGCACGTCGGGCCGATCTTGGGGGCGCTGGCACTGCTCGCCACCGAGGCGGCGCGCAACGCGTTTGCGCGTGGCGCTTCGGACGTTCGCATCGACGATTTCGAACGTCTACATCGCGCCCACGAGCGCATCCTGGGTGAGACCTCGGGAATGGGAGCGATCGCCGAGCAGATTCTCGTCGAGTGCTGCAATATCCTGCCCGTCGAGTGGTACCAGTTCGAGCTCCCTCCGTCTGCCGAGCCCAGCCAGCAAGACGGCACGACGGACAGCTGGTGGGCTGGCCCCGGTGGCCGCTTGGAGGAGGGGCGTCCGCGACCCACGGAGCGGCCTCGCATGCTGCCGGGCGTTCACCGCCGGGCGTCGTGGCGCATTCTCGAAAAGTCTCTGGTGGTCGAGGGCGAAGTGTTGGCGACGGTGCGCTTGTGGTGTGATCCGCGGCGCATCGACTGCTGCTCGGAAGCGGTGCTGTCGACCCTGGTGCCGCAGATGGCGAGCTCGGTGCATCGTGCCAGGCTAGATCGCGAAGCGCGCCTCGACCCACTGACCGGAGTGCCGGTGCGCCGAATCCTGGACAGCGGCATTCAGCGTGCCTATCGCCAGAGCTGTGAGGAAGGCCGCTCGATGGCCGTGATCATGTGCGACGTCGATCACTTCAAGAAAGTCAATGACACCTATGGCCACAGCGCCGGTGATGAAGCTCTGATCTGCGTGGCGCGAGCGCTCGACAGCCAGCGTCGCGAGCAGGATCTACTGGCGCGCTATGGCGGTGAGGAGTTCACCGTTCTGCTCGAAGACACTACCGGCGAATCTGCCCTGCAGCTCGCCGACCGATTGCGTCGGGCGGTTGAGGCGATCGATCTGGTCTACGAGGGGCAGCGTATCCCACTGACGCTCTCAGCCGGGGTCGCCGGCTTCCCGGAGCTCCACATCAAGACCGCCAGCGAGCTGCTCTTGCTGGCGGACGAAGCCCTGTACGAGGCCAAAGAGACGGGGCGCAACCGGTGTCTGCTCAACCGGGGGCCGAGAACCTTCGAGACGGTAACGGGCGCATTGTCTCGCCTGCCCGAGGAGCCGGCGCGGCCGTTGCCGAGGATCTTCGGATAGGATCGAGACAATGCGTCGCTTGTTCTCAATCAGCGCGATGATGATCGCGTGCTTGCCGGCTCACGCCGAACCGGTGCGCCTGGCGGCGGATGCGTTTGGCGTCCAGGCCGAGGTAGAGATTCGCGATCTGCCGCGGGACGAGGCGGTCGCCATGGCGCGTGAAGCTCTGCGCGAGATCTTCGATATCGGCCAATTGCTCGATCCAGACGGTACGTTGGCCGGAGGTCTTGGAGCGTTGAATGCAGCAACGGAGCCGATCGAGCTCGAGCCGCGGGTTTCTGATCTGTTGCGGCGAGGCCTCCAATTCTGCCTGTGGACCAACGGAGCGCACGGCCCGCTCGGCGGTGAGATCTATCGCCTATGGCGGGAAACGCCGGGCAAGACGCCCAACCCGAACGATCTGCGCGATGCGGTGATCGGAGCGCAGTGCGGGGCAATCACCCTCACCTTTGGCGAGTCCGTGGTTCACGGTCAGCGGGTGGTCGACAATCGCGCCGAAGCGCTCGCCATGGGGCGCGGCTTCGCGCTCGATCGAGCGGCTGACCTACTGAGCGCAGCCGGCGTCAGCAACGCAATGCTAGAGCTCGGCGGCGTGTGGCGCGGCATGGGAGATGGACCCGACGGCCAGGGCTGGCTGGTGGAGCTACCGCCAGCACCGGGCAAGCGTCAACCGACGGATCGGATCTTTCTGCGCGATCAGGCGCTGGCGATCTTCTCCATCCAGCCGATCAAGCGTGAGCCGGTGATCCGGTTGATCGATCAGCGCAACGGCGTACCGGCCACCGGCGTGGTGATGGTGGCGACGGTGACCGAGCAGGCATTGGACGCCGAGGCGCTATCCGCCAGCCTCTTCGTGACCGGCCTGCGCGAGGGGCAGATGCGCCTGGGTGGCTTGGAGCCGCGGCCTTCCGTGCTGTGGCTGCTCGGCCAGGGTAAGGGAGAGCCCCTGGAGTCGACCTACCACTGGTCCGAGCTCGAGCGCATGCCGCGCCGCCGCTACTGAGCCGAGCCCGGCCAGAGGGCTACTGCCTACACCCCGGCTCGACGCAGCAGCGTTCGCCGCGCTCGGCTTCAGCGGTCTTCGATCGGATCGTAGTCGCGCTCGGTGGGACCGGTGTAGATCTGACGCGGGCGGTTGATGCGCGTCTTGGGATCCTCGCGCATCTCCTTCCACTGCGCGATCCAGCCGGGTAGACGACCCAAAGCGAACATGACCGTGAACATGTTGGTCGGAATCTGCATCGCGCTGTAGATGATGCCGCTGTAGAAGTCGACGTTGGGGTAGAGCTTGCGCTTGACGAAGAACTCGTCTTCCAGCGCCACCTGCTCTAGGTTGCGCGCGATGTCGAGCAGCGGGTCGTGTACGCCGAGGTCCTCGAGCACATCGTCAGCGGCCTTCTTGAGGATGCGAGCGCGCGGATCGAAGTTCTTGTAGACCCGGTGACCGAAGCCCATCAGGCGGAAGCCCGAAGACTTGTCCTTGGCCAGGTCGACGTACTTCTGGTAGTCGTCGCCGTCCTCGTGGATCATCTGCAGCATCTCGATGACCTTCTGGTTGGCGCCGCCGTGGAGGGGACCCCACAGCGCGCTGATGCCAGCGGCGATCGAAGCGTAGAGGTTGGCCTGGCTCGAGCCCACCATGCGCACTGTAGACGTGCTGCAGTTCTGCTCGTGGTCGGCATGCAGGATCAGCAGCAGGTTGAGCGCCCGCTCGACCACCGAATTGATC
>JBCCEE010000027.1:0-35838 GCA_039030415.1 Acidobacteriota bacterium | reverse complement strand
GGATCGGCCCGGCGAGGTAGCGCTTTGGGACCTCCGCCGCCCAGGCGCGGTAGCGCGTCGGCTCATCGTCCCACTTGACTTCGAAACGCGCCAGCCGGGTGCCCTCGTTGCGGTCGACGCGGAGGTAGCCGGGGACGCCCAGCACCACCGCCGGCCGGGTTACGGCTTCCGGAAACGCGTTCTCTATAGCCGCGATCACGCGGCTGTGGATCTGGGTGGCGGCGGTACGGGTGGGCAGAGCGAAGACCATGCCGTCGACCTGGCCAGCGTGGAACAGCCGCAGGTAGCGCACCAGGGCGGCCTCGGTCTTGCCGGAGCCGGTCTCGGATTCGAGCACGGTAACGCTGCCGGGCTCGTCCGTCGGCAGGGCTAGCATCGCCCGCTGGGCCGCCCACGGCTCGCTGTCAGGAACCAGGGTTTGGAAGGATGGCGCGGCGTCACCGCAGAACGCGATGAGAGAACGGCGAGCGGGCTCCGCGTCGAGGCCAATACGCTCGAGCACCTGGTGGGCCCGGTTGCGAGCGAAGGGCATACGGTCTGAGTCGTCGCGCTCGGAACGGTATGGAAAGCGGTCCTCGGCGTCGTCTGAACCGAGCCAGTCGGCGAGCATCAAGAGGCCCGACCAGGCGTGCTGAAACTCAGGTGCGGCAGGCAGTTTGGCCCCGCCTTGCTGCCAGGCCAGCGGGAACCACGTCTGCGACTTCGTCACCAGGTCAGCGATGCCGGCGAGCGGATCGAGATCTCGGACCGGCTCCCAGTAGGCTTGATGGATCTTCTCGGCGCGGTCGATGCGCACGGGTCGTCCATGGTGGCTGATGGTGGCGATCAGGAGCTGAAAGACATCGTCACCGCCGGGCTGGCTACCCCAGTCGCCGAGCTGCTCGGCGCGCAGGCTGGCTAGTAGCTGGTGCGTCAGCTTTTTGCAGCCGTTCTCGTAGTTGAGGACTGCCAGCACCTCCTCGAGGTGTCCCGCAGTGTCGTGTTTCGGGAGCGCCTTGGCGCGGAAGCCGTGGTTGAACTTGCCGATATCGTGCAGCAGCGCCAGCACGGACAGGCGAGCGATCAGCGTGTCGCAAAGGTCGTCCAGCCCGGCAAGACGCGCCAGCCGAGAGCGCAGCACGGTGCGCTCGAGCAGAGCTTCGCATACCGCCGCCACGTCCACGCAGTGATCGACTAGCGGGTGCCAGGCAACGACGTTGCCGTCGTCGTCCCGCTTCAACTTGCCCCAGAACCCTGTGGGTCGCCCTTTCACCCGAATCAACCTCCCAAACAATACAGATATGAAAGCAATACGGATATGAACAGATCTCTAAAGATTCTAGCGCGTGACTCGGATGTTGCAACGCCTGGATTGGCACTTCAAAGGTTGGGACCCGGTGCATCAGAGAGGGTTGAAGACTTGGCGGCTCGATAAACAAGACCGCTCGACGACAGATCCCGGTGGCATGGCCCCGGGGGCCGGCAGATTGCGTGGGTCTGTGAGATAGTCGGCACCGGTTGAGATTGGTGCCTGCTCAAGACTGAGAACCCGAAGGAGGCCGCTCATGCGTCGACCCCTCACCATTCTGCTGGTGCTCGTGACTCTGGCTGCCGTGTTGACGATAGCGGCGTCGTTGAAGGCGGAGCATCGGATGAGTCCGATGGTCGCCCAGACGATGGATAGCCTGGCGCTCAACTATGAGTTCGACCGCTGGTCACCGCTGTGGGCGCGAGGTCTGCTGGCGGTCGGGCTGGTGGTGCTGGCGGCGGCGTGGTGGCGGGGGCGCGGGGAGTGGCGTTGGAAGTCGTATCTCGGGGCGACGTTCAGTGCGCTGGCACTCGCCGGAGCGGTGGCGGCGACGCACGTTTATCGCGTCGAGGTGATGTTGTTCAAGCCGCTGTCCGAGATTGCGTACGTGCCGATCTCGGAGTACGAGCACGACGACGCCAGCGACGGGCCGGTGATGGGGGTGGCGATCGGTGATGAGGCGCGAGCCTACCCGGTGCAGACGATGATCTACCACCACATCGCCAATGACATCGTGGGGGGCCAGCCAATCGTGGCGACCTACTGAATTCTGTGCCGCACCGGTCTGGTGTGGAATTCCGTGGTCGATGGCGAGCGGCTGACTTTCCGGCTGATGGGCCTCAACAATCAGAACTTCATCATGGAAGATGAGCAGACCGGCAGCTGGTGGCAGCAGGTCTCGGGGGAAGCGGTCTTCGGTCCGATGAAGGGCAAGAGCCTGGAGCTGGTGATGTCGGACGAGGTCGCCTTCGAGATCTGGAAGCGCGAGCATCCCGAGAGCACGGTGCTGCTCGGCACGGAGGAGCGACCGGAGCGGGACTTCGACGAGAGCATGGAGCGGCTGACGGAGTACGGGCTGCCGATGGAGCCGGATCCGGACGACGAGCTCACTCAGCGCGCCCTGATCATCGGCGTCAAGCTCGAGGGTCAATCCAAGGCTTACCCGGTCGACGTGCTGGTGGAGCAAAACCCGGTGATCGACCAGCTCGGTGGCGTGCCGGTTTTGATGGTGGTGGCTCGCGACGACAAATCGGTGCGAGGCTTCGACCGCCGGCTGGAGGGTGAGACCCTCGAGCTCTTCATGAAGCCGGACACGGAAGGCCCGCTGGTGCTGGTCGACAGTCAGACCGGCAGCGAATGGGATTTCTCGGGCCAAGCGATCTCCGGGCCGATGGCGGGCAAGCGGCTGACGAAGATTCCCGTGCTCAAGGAATTTTGGTTCGACTGGAAGATCTACAATCCCGACACGCTGGTGTTCAGCGCCGGGCTTTGAATCACAGTTCGGCGAATCGCACCATGATCGATCAAGGCAGCCGTCTGGGGCGAGCTCTCAAACGCGTCGCCATCTTCGCCATCGTACTCGGGATTCTGGCGGCGTCGATCTGGTGGTTGTTTCAGTATTTCGGTGTGACGCTGATTCGCGTGGACCGCACGGAAACCGAGCTGAAGCGCTCGCCCTCCGTGTTCGACGATCAGCCACCCGCGCCGGCTCCCGCCGAGTTTCCGCGTAACGTTATTCTGTTCATCGCCGACGGCATGGGCTTCGCTCACCTGGCGTTGACCCGAGCGGTACACCATGAGATCGACGGGCCGACGGTATGGGATCGATTCCCGGTCACCGGCTGGCATCGGGCGAGCCCGTCGGACGGCTATCTAACGGACTCCGCGGCGTCGGCGACCGCCCTGGCGACCGGCGAGGTGACCTACAATGGCGCGATCGGCGTCGACGCGAACGGCGAGCCGCGGCAGACGCTGATCGAACGCGCCCAAGAGCTGGGCTACCGCACCGGCTTGATTACCGACTCATACGTCTGGGATGCGACGCCGGCGTCGTTTGCGGCGCACACGGATAGCCGGCGCAACGGCGAGGACATCCTGAGGCAGTATGGTGAGTCCTCGCTCGATCTGCTGTTCGGCGGGCTGAAGGACGTCGAACCGGCGACTTGGGAAGCTGCCGTCGAGCTGTTGGGGCAACGTTTCGAGGTAGTGGGTCCCGATCCATTGACGCGCGACGAGCTGGTGGCCGCGGCGCCGGGCAAGCCACTGGCGGTGCTTTTCGAGGATGATCAGGTGAGGGATCTGGATTCCGCGCCAACACTACCGACCCTGGCCGGGGCGGCGCTCGATCGACTGGGCGAAGGGCCGTTCGTGCTGATGATCGAGTGTGAAGAGACAGATACGGCGTCCCACGGGCACAACCTGGAGCGCGTGCTGCGCGGCATATTGGCTATCGAGGCCACGCTGGAGCTGTTGCTCGACTACGCCGCGGTGCGTGGCGATACGCTCGTGGTGTTCACTTCAGATCATGAAACCGCCGGACTGGCGGTGAGCGTCACCGATCGCTCGAACCAGCAGCTCAGAGCGTTGTGGCCTAGCCTCCACCATACCGGCGCACCGGTGCCGGTGATGGCGTCGGGGCCGGGATCGGAGCTGTTTGCGGGAAGTCGGGCGAACTGGCAGCTGGGAAGGCTGTTCTTCGAGCTGCTAAACGTTGAGCCAGAAGACTCGGTCGACCCACTCGTCGACGTGGGACGCGGACCAGATCAGGACTAGCCCTTCGGCTGCCGCTGCGATCGGCAGGTGTTGCGGGATGATGATGACTCCTGGGCTCGATCGATGTGCGATGAATTCACCGAAATGAGCCGGCATCGTTCGCTGATCATGGGTCACTAGTAGGCGACCGGCTTCTGCGGCCAAAGCAAGGACCTCAGGATCAGACAAGCCTCTGAGGCCAGCCTCTGCCGCTGGACGGATATCGATGGTTGGCTCGAGCCGGAGGACAGCGCGGATGATGCGGCGATTCAGATCTGCGTCGGCCTGAAACCGGATCATCAGGCGGTGCGTCTCAGGCGAGCCTCTTCGATTCTCTTGTAGAGCTCGGGATCTGCAGCTCGAGCCGCCTGATATTGGCGGTCGAATTCCTTGCGGCTCTGCGCCAGGTAGGCGTCGATGTCTTGCCGGTTGGCTAGGTAGAACGTGATCGCACCGTAAACCTGTTCCAAGCTCAGAGTGTCGAAAGACCTGGCGATGCTTTCAGCGGTTTGGCCACTCAAGAATGCAACAACAAGGGAGTCCAAAGAGACACGCGTGCCGGCCACCCAGTAACCGCCATCTCGACGTTCGATGTAGGTTTGTTCACTCATGACATCTTTCTCCGATCTCAGCGTGCCATACATCAAACTTGAATTTAGCACAGGGTTGATGAGCCCTGTTGCCGCAACATACTCATCGAGTCATCGAGGACTGATAGCGTCTTATCTGCTTCAGGGTAAACGCCCGCATGTCGCCACTGTCGCGGTAGGCGCGGGTCCATCCGACGATCCAGTCTAGGGTCTCGGGCAGCAACAGGCGCGCTTTCCAGCCCAGGCGCTGCTCGGCCTTGCTGGGGTCGAGGCGCAGCAGGTGGTGCTCGTGGGGATGGGGACCGGGATCGCTCTCGACGGTGATCGGCTGATCCCAGCGCTCGAGGATACGCTCGACCATGGCGCCGACGGGTAGCGGGGTCTCATCAGCGGGGCCGAAGTTCCAGGCTTCGCTGAACGCTGGGCCGTCGCGCCACAGGTGCTCGGCGAGGCTGAGGTAGCCGGAGAGCGGGTCGAGCACGTGCTGCCAAGGACGGGTGGCGGCAGGGTTGCGGATGCGCAGGGGATCACCGCTCAGGAAGGCGCGCATGATGTCTGGCACCAGGCGGTCGCGTCCCCAGTCGCCACCGCCGACGACGTTGCCGGCGCGAGCGGTGGCCAGTGCCACCGGCGGCTTGGCATCGGCCAAGAAGGAATCGCGGTAGCTGCGGGCGACGAGCTCGGTGCAGCCCTTGCTGCTGGAGTAGGGATCACGCCCGCCCAGGGCGTCGTCCTCGCGATAGCCGCGCTCGATCTCGAGGTTGTCGTAGCATTTGTCGCTGGTGACGACGACCACGGCGCGGGCGCTGGGATGCTGACGGATCGCTTCGAGCAGGTGGGCGGTTCCCATGACGTTGGTGGCGTAGGTGGCCACAGGATCGTCATAGCTGGCGCGAACAATGGCCTGGGCCGCCAAATGAAGCACGATTTCGGGCCGGTGCTCGACGACCACTTCGCGGATCGACGCAGGGTCGCGCAGATCGCCGATCACCGACGTCATGCCGTCCGCCACCCGCGCTAGCTCGAATAGGCTGGGCTCGGTGTCGGGCTCGAGCGCGAAGCCCACCACGTCGGCGCCGGCCTGCTGAAGCCAGAGGGCTAGCCAGCTGCCCTTGAAGCCAGTGTGGCCGGTCAGCAGGACTTTCTTGCCTTGCCAGAAAGTGTCCATTTCAGGTCGATCTCTGTGGATACCTAGCTCTTACTCTCCGTCCCGGAGGGACGTCATGACTGAGCGAGGGCCGTCAAGCCCTCGCAGTAGTCCCTCGCAGTGCTAAGCGCCACACTGCCAACGTCGCAGTGCCAGCGCCGTGATCGAACCGGCAGCATACCACCGCACGTATCAGCCAATGGGTGTCCGAGGCGGCAAGAGGAAGCTCTCTCTGCCGCTGGCTCGCCGAATCGACATCGCACGATTTTGGTGCACGCGACCCGACGTCGGTACAATATTGCTCGACGGAAGCGCTCAGGGGCTGGCGCCTCTCGCGGTCTTCAAAACCGTTGTCCCGTGCCGGGTCCGGTTCGGGGGGTGGGTTCGATTCCCATGCGTTTCCGCCATTCCTTTCTCCACCCGCGTGACCCGCGGCTCAAAACCGTGATTCTGGCCAGTCCCCAATAAAGGTGCTTCTTGAGCTCGGACGCCGGTGAGCCATCGTCTGGTCGGCGGGTAGGGCGCCGGTGGATGATCCGAGCGCTGCGCTGGGGTGTCCTTGGGCTGGGATTGCTGTTGCTGGCGGTCTACCTGGTGGCCTGGACGCCGCTACGCCAAACGGCTTTCGAACGGATCGCGCGGACGGTAGAGGCGTCGAACGGAGTGCGACTGGCGGCGGATGACCTGACGCTGGCGCCGTTGCGCGGTTTCTTGGAGCTCGAAGGTCTGCAGGCGAGCGTGCCGGATGCCGAACCCTTCCTGACGGTACGGAGCGCACGGGTGGAGGTTCGGTGGGGCTCTCTATTCGGCGACCGGATCGTGTTGCCGCTGTTGCGGATCGATAGTCCAAACTTGAACCTCGGGGCGCCGCTGCCGGAATCCAGCGAGAGCAGCGAGGAGGGCCAAGGCTCGGGAGTCGGGCTCGATATCGAGCGCATCGAAGTGATCGACGCCCAGGTCGACTCCGGCGCCATGCCGGACACGGTGGAGATGTGGCTCGATCGCTTTCGTGTTGCAGGGGCGGAGGTTCGAGGTTCGCTGCTGGCAGAGATCTTGACCGCCGAGCTGGCGCCGACCCAGATCGAAGTCGCGAGCTCGCGTCGTCCGTTGATCGCGGCACGTGCCGCGGCTGAGGTCCGCGCTGATCTCGTCGCCGAAGGTTTCGAGCTGAAACGGCTCTCGGTCGAAGGCGACGCGCTCGAGCTCTCGGCCCAAGGCAGCAGGTCGACGGGAGACGGCCCGATCGAGATCGAGTACCAGCTGGCGGCGGATCCCGCCGAGCTGTTCCCCGACCTCACCCACGAAGGTGAGCTCACTTCGAACGGGCAGCTGACTCGGGTCGACGATCGGCTGGTCGGTGATCTCGAAGCAGTGGTCCAACGTTTGCCGGCGGAGCTGCTGGGTCCGGCCTTTGGCCTGGCCAGTGAGGATCTGGCGGCGATCGATCTCACCGATACGGTGCTGGACTTGCGTGCTGACGTCGAAGTCGAGCTGGCCCTGGCAGAGGGCGCGCAGGCCCTGGATCAGCTGAAGGGAGAGATCACGGTCGACTGGCAGGCCCCCGAGGAGCGACGCCTGGCGCTCTCGGCCCGCGCTCTGCCGAATGGCGCTCTGCTAGATGAGACGATCGGGATTGCCTTTACGGCCGATCTGCTGCCGGATGCCGCGGGTGACCGGCGCGTCGAGGGTTCGCTGCATGCCGCCAGCTGGCGGGAGCTGGCTTCCGGGCGGCTCGGCCCGACGCGGTTGGATCTCGAGGTTGCCGATCCGGTGGCCTCGGCGCGGCGGCTCGGGTTGACGCTCGATCCCGGTGAGTCAACGCCGCAGGGCGAGCTGCGGCTGGCGGGGAACGTCTCCGGCCCGCTCGACGCCCTGGCGCTCGATCTCGACGCCGGCTGGAACCTGGACGACGGGCCGCTGCTGGCCGCGTCGCTGGCATCGCTGAGCGGCGTCGGCATGGCGCGTCCCTTGCATTTGGCGATCGAGGCGACGCTGCTGCCGGCGTCGGACGGGCTTCGGCAGGTCACGACGGAGCTGCTGGCGGACGATCCGAAAGCCCTGGCGGACAATCCCGCTCGGGCTCGACTCCAGGATTTGACGTTTGAGCTGCGGACGCCCGACATGGGTCGAATGCTGGACGAGCTGCGGCGCGGCTGGCAGCAGGCCCTGCCGAGGCTAGCGCTGCCAGAAGCGTTGGCGGAAGGCGGTCTACCGAGCGGTCTGCAGGCAGGGGCGGTCGAGCTCGAAGGCACGGGAGGTGGCAGCCTGGTGGCGCCGCGAATCGTGATGGCGGGCGACTGGCGACCGGCAGCCGACGAGCGCCTGCGGTTCGATACCACTATCGAGCCGGCGTCGAGCAAACCGTTCTTCACGGGTGAAGCGTCGCTCGACGTCGAGCTGGCGGAGCTCGATCTCGCGCGGCTGAGTGATGGTCTGAAGGGCCGACTCTCAGGCACGTTGAAGGGTGCTGCCGTCGCTGCCGAAGCGGGCGTCCCCTCACTGCAGGAGGACGCCCCGCCACAGGACCCGCAGGAGGGGGGCACTGCGCCGCTACAGGAGGGCGCTGTGGGTGGCACCCCGTTCCTAGCACTTCTGGAGCGGTTCGAGGGGCGGCTCGAGCTGACGGGCAAGGCGCTGGTGGCGGGTGGCACGGAGCTCGATGATTTTGATTTAGCGCTGCACATGGACGACGCCGACGTCGAGATCAGCCGGCTCGAGGGCCGGCTGGCGACGGGTCAGGAGCTTCGTGGCGCGGGGAGGCTCGAGCTCGGGCGGTATGCGGGCGAGGCGACGCTGCGTGGCGGTGAGATCCAATTCGAGCTGCCGCGGCCGATCGCCGGCCTGGAGCAGACGATCGAGCGGGTGCTGGCGGACCTGAGGCTCGACGGCGGCACGCTGGTGACCGAGATCGCCTTCCAGCACCCGGATGCGCCGGCCAAGCCGGTGGCGTTGGCTCGCCTGCCGTTGGGAGCGTTGAGGGCTCGGCCCGAGCTGGCAGGGATCGTCGACAGCCTGCCGACCCGGGCAGATTCCGGGGAGCCCTGGATCGGCCTCTCGGGTCTCGAGCTCGAACCCTTTCTGCCGCGGTTCGAGCTCGAGGAAGACGCGATGCGACCCGGCGCCACGCTCGAAGGCTCGATCACGCTCGATCTCGCCGAGCCCACGGCTTCGACGGGAGAGCTGACGATCCGTGACCTGGTGCTCGAGACCGAGCAGAGCGCCGTGGCAGCTGCTGAGTCGCTGCGCTTCGCGCTGGCCGGGTCCCGTCTCGAGCTGCGGCCTTCACGCCTGCTGGTCAGTCGCCAGCCCGAGCGCGGCCTGGATGCCTCGGGCCGAATCGATCTGTTGCCCGGTTGGCAGCCCGCGGACGGTTTCGAGTCCCTGGTGACCCAAATCGATCTCGATGTCGACGGCACCTTCGACACCGCGGCGCTCGCTCCGCTGCTGGCCGGCGGCTTAGCCGAAGGTGAAGCGGCGCTGCAGCTGCGCATTCAGGGTACGCCGTCGACCCTGGCCGCCGAGGGCCGTTACAACGGCACAGGTTCTTCGCTGTATTTCGCCACCCCCTACTCCACCCGTCTCGAAGATCCCGTCGCCGAGCTCGTGCGTCGCGGCGGCAGCACCGTGCTCGACAGCCTGCGGGCGCAGCTCAACGGTGGCACGCTGCAGGCCTCTGGCGTACTGCTCGGTCCCGAAGGAGTGACCCTGAAGGCTGCCTTCGAGGAGGTGCGCTACCGGCTCGACTACGGCCTGAACACGCGCTCGAGCGGCCGCGTGGATCTGCAGCTGCCGACGGCCGAGCGCCGCGGCCGGCTGGCCGGTGAGATCGTGCTGGATCGCGGCACGCTGAGCCGCGATCTCGACTACGATCGCAGCCTGCGCAGCCTTCTCTTCGCGCCGGACTTGACCAGCGCCGAGGGCACTAGCCTGAGCGAGACGCTCGATCTCGACCTGTCGATCATCACCGCCGAAGGCGTGCGGGTGAAGAACAATCTGGCGGACCTGCGTGCCGATTGGGGGCGGATCCGGGTGCGGGGCACGCTCGAGAACCCGCTGATCTCGGGCAAGATCGAGGTCGATCCCGGCGGCAAGGTCACCGCCTACGGCCAGGCGGTGAGGATCGACGAAGCGTCGATCGAGCTGGCGGGGGATCCGATCGTGGCGCCGCGGATGATCCTCAAGACCACCAGCTCGTTCGACGATCCCACGGTGCGCGGCAACCGGCGCGGATTGAGCCAGGTCAACCTGGGGGATGATGGCCCGGGTGCCGGCGGTTTCTGGGAGCAGGAGCGCAGCGACGACGTCAGCGCCTCGAGCGAGATCACCGGCGGCCTGATGAGCTACTACAGTGAGCAGTTCGCCGGCGCTCTGGCCGGCGGCCTCGAGCGCACCGAGCTCAGCCTGGAGCCGCTGCCGATCTTCGGCGAGACCGACACCCAGGCCCGCTTGACCGCCAGCTACCGCGTCTCACCCAACGTCGATCTCATCTACTCGGTCAACCCACGAGACGCCGAGGGCCAGACCTACCTGCTCGACCTGCACAATTTCGATATCGCCCCCAGCCTGACGGCCCAGGTGTTCACCAACGACGAGAACAATGAGGGACTGACCCTGGTGCAGGTTCTCGAGCGGGGCGGTGGCCCCGAGCTCACCAAGGCTCCACGGCTGAACGAGCTCGAGCTGGCGACCCCCGAGGGGGTGGCGCGGCGACGCCTGAAGCGTGCTCTGGAGTTGCGCAAAGGCGATGCGTTTGGCGAGGATGAAGCTTTCGACATCGAGATCGATGTGCTCGACGAGCTGCGCCGCCAGGGGTATCCCGGTGGCGAAGTCCGTGTCACGGTAGAGCCGGCTCCCCGGCGCCGCTTCGACATCGCCTCGGGCGAGCGGGTCGACGTGGCGGTGGCGGTCGAGACCGGTCCCCACGTGCGCTTCGAGTTCGAAGGCGATGTGCCGGCGCGTCGGTCGCGTCGTTTGATCGTCCAGTCGTATCGCACGGTCGACGAGAGCACCGCGCTGGCGGAGCTCGAGCGGGAGACCGTCAAGGCGCTGCGCGGTGAGGGCTTCCTGCATCCGCAGGTCGTGGCGACTTCGGAGAGGGAGGATCCGTCAGCGGGCGAAGGCTCGCGGGTGGTGCGGATCCAGTCGCAGGGTGGACGGCGCATCGCGCCGGGACCGCTGGTGATCGAAGGCGTGGGGCTCGAGGAAGCGGCAATTCTGGCGCAGCAGTTCACCTCCCGCCTGATGCGGGTGGAGCTGGCTGCCAGCGTGCCGGGCGCCGATCTCTTTCTGGTGCGGACGATGCGCACGCTGGGCTATCCGCAGGCGCGTATCGCTGAGCGTGAGCTGTCCGAAGACGGCAAGCAGCTGACCCTCCGGGTCGAACCGGGTGCCCGCAATCGCATCGTCGAGGTTCAGGTCGAGGGAGTACTGCCCGAGGATGCGGAACAGCTGGCTGCGCTGATGCCGGCCCGCGAAGGAGCTCCGGCGCGCTCTGATGACGTCACCCGCCTGGCGCATGCGATCGAAGATCATCTCCAACGTCGTGGCTTCGCCGAGGCCGAGGTGAGGACCGTGCTCGAGCCGATCGCCAGCGACCGACCGCACGACCTGGTGCTGCGCTGCCTGGTCGAGCCGGGGCCGCCTCACCGGCTCGGCAATTTGCAGGTCGAGGGGGCTCGAGCGACCAAGGATCGCTGGGCGCAGGGCATCGTGGGTTTGGATTCGGGGTCGGTCTTCCGCCAGCAGGATCTCGACGAGGCGCGGCGTCGGCTGTGGCGTACCGGCTTGTTCGAGCGCGTGCGCACTAGGATCACGCCGCGAGAGGAGTCGATAGAGGTTGGCACGGTATCCGACGTCGTCTTCGAGCTCGACGAGCTACCGCGCTATCTGTTCGCCTATGGCGGTCGCTGGGAGAGCGGCGAGCGGGTCGGGCTGGTGCTCGATGCCATCGACCGCAACTTCCTGGGCCGCGGTACGACCCTCGGAATCCGCGCCCTTTATTCCGATGTCGATGATCGCAGCCTCAGGCTCTACCACGTGACGCCGCGCGTACGCGGTTCATCGAGTAGCCTCGAGGTGTTCCTGGAGGGCAAGAGCGAGATCACCGAGGGCCTGCTGGTCGACGGCTTCGAGAGCTGGGCGCAGCTGACCTTTCCTCTCGGCCCCAAGACCACTCAGCGCGTCTACGTGCGCCATCAGGATCTGTCGATCACCGACGCGGATGAGGCGTCCACGGATCCGGTCTCGAGCGAGGAGCCGGAGCGCCAGCGTTTACGGATCCCGTCACTCGGCTGGCAGCTGTCCTACGATACCCGGGACCAGGCTTTGGGCCGGCGCCGGGCTGACGGCATGTTCGTCGGGCTCGACTTCACTTTCACCGATGACAGCCTGGGCAGCGACATCTCGGCCTTCGGTATCTTCAGTCAGCTCAAACACTTTCGCTCGCTGCTGCGCGACCGCGACAAAGCCAAGCAGCTGACCTGGGCGCAGTCGGTGCGCGTCGGCTACCTCGAGCCGTTCGAGAACACGCTGATTCCCTTCGTCACTCGGTTGCGGGCTGGCGGGGAGTACTCGGTGCGCGGCTACCGCACCGAAAGCCTGGGGCCGCTCGACGCCGATGGCAATGCTCTGGGTGGTGAAGTGCTGTTCATCCTCAACGAGGAGCTGCACTTCCCGGTGTGGGGCGAGCAGCTGTCCGGCCTGGTGTTCTTCGACGCCGGCAACGTCTGGCAGTCTTTCGACGACGTCGACTCCGAGCTCTTCACCGCCCTCGGCGTCGGCCTGCGCGCCTCGACCCCCGCGGGTCCCCTGCGGCTCGACATCGCCTTACCTCTCGATCGTCGCGACGGTATCGACGACAGCGTGCGCTTCTACCTCGGCTTCGGCAACGTCTTTTGACGTCTTACAGTTTGCGCTCAACGCCAGGCCGGCGTGGCCGGGTTGGCGAAAGCGCCGGGCTGCAGAATGCCGGTGGCGACGATGCGGGCGTCGCCTTCTAGGGTCCAGGGCTTGCGGCCGTCGAGCGAGCCTTCGACCCGCAGCTGGTGACCGCCGGCAGTGAGCGCGGTGACCGGTGACGTCAGTTGGCCCTCGGCCAGGCCGGCTGCAACGGTGGCGACGATGCCGGTGCCACAGGCCAGGGTCTCAGCCTCGACACCGCGCTCGTAGGTGCGCAGCTGGCAGTGGTCGCGAGTCGGAAACCGAACGAAGTTGACGTTGGCGCCATCCGCGCCGACCGCCGGGTGGGCTCGCAGGGCAGGGCCGAGCTCGGTGACGGGCGCCTCGCTCAAGGGCTGCTTCCAGGGCAGCACCAGGTGGGGCACGCCGACCCGCAGCAGCCGACCTTGGAGCAGGAAGCCGTCACCTTCGAGGGAGATCTCGCGCGGTCGCTCGATGATTCGCGGCAGCTCCAGGGTGATGTGGTCGTCACTGTTGCGGCGAGCGCGCAGCACGCCGATGTCGGTCTCGAGCTCGAGCTCGGAGCCGTCCTCGACCCAGTCGAGATGGAAGGCGAGCCGGACCGCGCAGCGACAGCCGTTGAGGCACAGGTCGCTGCGCTCGCCGTCGGCGTTGTAGTAGCCCATGCGGACGAAGGGCTGCTGCCGCTCGAGGGTGAACACGCCGTCGGCGCCGAGCGACAGTCCGCGTCGGCACCAGGCACGAATTTCCGCCGAGGTCGGCGGCCGGTCGGGTGCGGCGAGGGCGATAAAATCGTTGCCCGCACCCGACATCTTGAAAAAGTCGGTGTTGAGGCTCATGCTGTGATGCTCGGCGCCCTGGAGTCGATCATCGGGCTCAGGTCGTTGGGCGGAGCTGCTCGGGGAGGCTTGATCTGGCGGTGACTATCGAGTCGTCGTGACCACGGGATCGCTCAACGGGCTCTCGTTGCCGCTGCGATCCACCACTTTCAGCTGGTAGGCGTAGGTCAGGCCGCTGGTCAGATTGCGATCGAGAAACTCGGTGCCGGTGACCGGCTGATCGTTGATACGGTGGAAGTCTCGCGCCGGCTCGCGCCGGAAGATGATGTAGCCCGCGACGTCGTCGGCTTCGGAGGGATCCCAGCGCAAGCGGACGCTGGCGCGCTCGGCGAGGGCAACGATGTTGGCCGGCAGCGGCGGCGGGAAGCGGTCTTCGTACTCGATCTCGCGCTCACCCGCCTCGTCGGTGTGGATCAGCGGACTGACGTTGGCGATGCCGCGCACGGTGTAGATGTAGCGGCGGTCGAAGCGCGCCCGGGCGTCAACGTAGCTACGAACGTCACCCTCGACGCGGTCGAGAGCTTCGTCGTAGCCGCGGATCTGGGCTTCGCGGCGAAAGATGTCGAAGCCTTCGAAGTCGCTCTCGGCTTCCCAGCTCAGCTCGATGCCATCGGCTGTTGCCTGCGCCTGTAGATTGCTGGGCGCCGCCGGCGGCTCGATCGGCACCAGGGTGGCGCGGTTGGAGAGCTGCGAGGTCTCATCGCCCTTCAGCGTGCGCACCGCGAAGATGTTGGCCGCCGGCTCGCTGGGCAGGTCGTCGGCCAAGGGAATGCGGAACTGCAGCCGATCGCCGACGACGGCCGCGTTGAGCTCGGCACCGCGCAGCGTGAGCAGCGTTTCGGCCCCGGCCTCGAACTCCCGCGCATCGGCGGAAGGCAGCGGTACTGGTTTGGCTTCCTCTTCCGTCGCGTCTTCGGCGGTGCTGGCGCTCATCGTAACGCCGGGCGCCGGCTTGACCAGCTGCAGCAGCTCCACTTGGTCGATACCGCCGAGACTGAGACCGCTGACGGTGGTCTGAGGGTAAGCCATGTCGAGCAGAATTTGACGCCCCTGTTGACTCACCTGGAGGTCGCGGGTGGGCGCCGGGATGTTGCGCAACGGCGGCAGGGGATCGCCCTTCTTGCCGCAGGCGACCAGTGGCGTCAGCGCGATGGCTAGACAGAGCCAGGCGGTGAGGCGGCTGGCGTGAGCCACGCGCGGCGCGGCGTTGGACGGGCGAAGGCGCTCGGTTTCACAGTACATAACGGCTCAAATCTTCGTCCTTGACGATGTCTGCGAGGGACTCGCTGACGTATTGGGCGTCTACGGCCACGTCTTGGGCGTCCATCTCCGGGGCCTCGAAGGAGATGTCCTCGAGCAGCTTCTCCATCAGCGTGGCGAGCCGCCGCGCCCCGATGTTCTCGGTTTGGGAGTTGACTTCGACCGCCAGCCGGGCGATTTCTTCGATGGCGTCTTCCTGGAAGGTCAGATTGATGCCTTCGGTGGCCAGCAGCGCGGCGTATTGCTTGGTGAGCGAAGCCTCGGGCTCGGTCAGAATGCGGACAAAGTCCTCTTGACCCAAGTCACTGAGCTCGACGCGGATCGGCAGGCGCCCCTGCAGCTCGGGGATCAGGTCAGAAGGCTTGCTGACGTGAAACGCGCCGGCCGCGATGAACAGGATGTGATCGGTCTTCACCATGCCGTATTTGGTGTTGACGGTGGTGCCTTCGACGATCGGCAGCAGATCGCGCTGCACTCCCTCGCGGGAGACGTCGGGGCCGCGTCCGCCTTCTCGGCCCGCTACCTTGTCGATCTCGTCGAGGAAGATCAGGCCGCCCTGCTCCACCCGGCTCGCTGCTTCCCGCGCCACCTGGCGCTGGTCAATGAGCTTCTCGGCCTCCTGCTGCTTGAGGATGTCGCGTGCCTCGGCGACGGTGACGGTCTGGGCTCGTCGTCGCCCGAACAGCCCGGGCATCATCTCCTTGAGGTTGATGCCGACCTCTTCCATGCCGCCTTGCGGGGTGTACATTTCGAGACTCGGGTAGCGGGTCTCCTCGACTTCGATCTCGACCTTGCGCTGATCGAGCTTGCCGGTCCTGAGACGCTCTCGAAACTTCTCGCGCGTGGGACCGAGATCGGTCTCATCGTCGGCCAGAAACCCCGGCGTCGTCGGCTGCGGTACCAGCAGCTGCAGCAGCCGATCTTCAGCTCGCTCGGCTGCCACCTGCTGCACCTTGCGGCGCTTCTCGTCTTTCACCATCGCCACCGAGATCTCCATCAGATCGCGGATCATCGATTCGCAGTCGCGTCCGACGTAGCCAACCTCGGTGAATTTGCTGGCCTCGACTTTGAGAAAGGGTGCCCGAGCCAGCTTGGCCAGGCGTCGCGCGATCTCGGTCTTGCCGACGCCGGTGGCGCCGATCATCAAGATGTTCTTGGGTACGATCTCTTCGGCCATCGTGCCGCGGATCTGCTGCCGTCGCCAGCGGTTGCGCAGTGCGATGGCGACGGCCCGTTTGGCGGCGTGCTGGCCGACGACGAACTTGTCGAGCTCGGCGACGATCTGGCTCGGCGCCATGTTGTCGATGGCGTCGCTCTCGGACAGGTTAGCCACGCTCGGCGCCGCGGTTCCGACAGTCGAGCTGCCGCCCGGACCATCGGTTTGAGCTTTGGTCATGGGAGTCTAGAGCTCCTCGATCGTCAATTGATCGTTGGTGTAAATGCAGATCTCCGCCGCGATCTTCATCGATTCTTCGACGATCTGGCGGGGAGCGAAATCGGTATGCCGGATCAAGGCGCGGGCAGCGGCCAGAGCATAGTTGGAACCCGAGCCGATGGCCAAGACGCCCTCTTCGTCGGGTTGAATGAGGTCGCCGGTGCCCGACATGAGGAAGCTCTGCTCCTTGCCGGCGATGATCATCATCGCCTGCAGCTGGCGCAGCACGCGGTCGGTACGCCAGTCTTTGGCGAGCTCGACCACCGCTCGTTCGAGGTTGCCTTGATACTCGTCGAGCTTGGCTTCGAAGCGGGTGTAGAGTGCCAGGCCGTCGGCGGCGCCGCCGGCGAATCCGACCAGCACCGCGCCGCGTTTGCCGGCCCGTTTCACTTTGCTGGCGGAAGCCTTGACAACGGTATCTTGCAGGGTCACCTGGCCGTCGGAAGCCATCACGGTCTTGCCGTCGCGCCGAACCAGGAGAACCGTAGTCGATCTAATGGTGTTCATGAGGCGGGGGATTGTATCAGCGCCGGCCAGCCGCGGGGGAAGGCAGGAGAGACAGCGCATAGCGCGGGGTGATTCGGCGTCGGGGGCGTTACGATCCGTCAGCCTTGGCGCCGGGGTTTACGTGCCCGGTCGGGGAGTCGCCGGCACGGGAGTCTTCGAGCTTGGCGCGGGGATGACTCTCGCGGTAGACGCGCAGCATGCGCTCGATCTCGACGTGAGTGTAGCGTTGGGTGGTAGCGAGCGAGCTGTGGCCGAGCAGCTCCTGGATGGTGCGCAGATCGGCGCCCTCTTCTAGCAGGTGGGTAGCGAAGGTGTGACGCAGAGTGTGTGGGTGCACCCCGGGTGGGACCCCGGCGATCGCCGCGCGCCGGTCAATGATGCGCCGGACGTCGCGATCGCTGAGCCGGCCGCCGCTCTGGTTCAGGAACACGGGCTCCTCGCGGCGCGCGTCGATACCGCTTGGCTTGCGTTTGGCGAACCAGCCGTCCCAGTCTCCGAGCCAGGTCTGGAGGGCTTCGGCGGCAGGGCTCCCGAATGGCACCATGCGCTCTTTGCCACCCTTGCCGAGCACCCGCAACACCCGTGCCGTGAGATCGAGGTCGGGCCAATTCAAGCTCACCAGCTCCCCAACCCGTAGACCGGTGGCGTAGAGTAGCTCGAGCAAGGCGCGGTCGCGTGATTCCAGGGGTTGATCGCTCGCCGCCTCGAGAAGTTTCTCGACTTCGCCAGGGCGCAGATGCCGGGGCAGTGTCTTTTCTTGCTTCGGGGTGCGAACGCCGCTCGCCGGGTTGGCCGCCAGGCGTTGATGCAGACAAGCGAAGCGGAACAGGCTCTTGACCGCCGACAGCGCTCGCGCTTGGCTCTGTTTCTTTAGGCCCTCGCGCGTCATCGCCGCCAGGAAGGCACGCACCGTGGCGGGATCGACCGACTCCGGTCGAACGTCTTCGGGAGCCAGGTTGAGATAGTCGCGGGCCAGGAAGGTCAGGAAGCGGTCGAGGTCGCCGCGGTAGGCGCGTAGGGTGTGGGGCGAGAGGTTGCGCTCGAGCTCGAGATGTTCGAGGAAGTCGTGGATCAGGGCGATCATCGCGGACTATCCGGCGACGGCCTCGACGTCGCCGGCTTGCGGGCTTTGAGCTGGCTCGAAGCCATGGCGCTCCATCCAGCGCAGGAGCTCCTCGCCGGCTCGCTCGGCGTAACGCTTCCTTCGCTCGCGCTTCTTCAGACGCACCTCGAGCGGCTCGAACAGGCCGTAGTTGATATTGGCAGGCTGGAAGTTTTTGGCTGGAGCCTCGGTGAGGTGGCGCGCCATCGCCCCGAGCGCGGTGGTCGCCGGCAGCGGCTGAATCCCCTGGCCGCGACGCTCGAGGCCCAAATAGATGGCGATGGCGAGGCCGGTGGCGGCCGATTCCAGATAGCCCTCGACGCCGGTGATCTGGCCCGCCAGGCGCAGCCGCGGCAGCGTCTTGAGACGGTACTGCTTGTCGAGGTGGGTCGGGGCGTTGATGAAGGTGTTGCGATGGACTTGGCCGAGGCGCTCGAAGCGCGCCTTCTCGAGCCCGGGGATCATGCGCAGCACACGCTTCTGCTCGCCCCACGTCATGCGCGATTGGAAGCCGACCATGTTGTAGTGGCTGCGGGCGAGGTTTTCTTGTCGCAGCTGAACCACCGCGTAGGGCCTGGTTCCGTCTGGGCAGGTCAGGCCGACCGGCTTCATGGGACCGAACCGCAAGGTGTCGACGCCGCGCCGCGCCATCTCTTCGATCGGCAGGCAGCCTTCGAAGAACAGTTTGCCTTCGAAATCCCGCAGCGGCACCACTTCAGCCTCTACGACCGCTTGATGGAAGGCGAGGTATTGCTCGCGGTCTAGCGGTGCGTTGAGGTAGTCATCGCCGGAGCCTTTGCCATACCGCGAAGCGGCGAAGAGGATGTTGGTATCGAGGCTGTCGGCGTCGACGATCGGGGCGATCGCGTCGTAGAAATAGAGATACTCGTCGCCGAGCAGCGAGGTCAAGACCTCGGACATCGCCTCCGAGGTCAGCGGTCCGGTAGCCAGCACGACATCACCTTCCGGCAGCTTGGTCACCTCGTGACGCCGGATCTCGATCCTCGGCTCGGCCTCGAGCGCAGCGCTGACGCGGGCGGCGTAAAGCTCGCGATCCACCGCCAGCGCACCTCCTGCCGGCACGGCCGCGGCGCGCGCCGAACCGATCACCAGAGACGAGAAGGCTTCCATCTCGCGCTTGAGCACCCCCGCCGGATGCTGCGGGTCGTCGCTGCGGAACGAATTGCTGCACACCAGCTCAGCGAAGGCGTCGGTCTGGTGGGCCGGGGTGCGGCGCTGCGGTCGCATCTCGTGGAGCACGACGTCGATACCTTGACGGGCGAGCTGATAGGCGCACTCGCTGCCGGCCAGCCCGCCGCCGATAATCTGTACTGGATTGATCGCGCTGCTCATGACGTCATTATAGGTATAGACGGGATTGAGAGGGTCGCTTCAGAGGTCGACGCGCAAGTAGACCGGACCCGGTGCCCGGCGCGCCCAACCCGCGAGCTCCAGCTCGAGCAGAGCGCCGAGTACGGCGTCGACCGGTTGGGCTGCCTGGCTAGCGATCTCCTCTACCGTTCGACCCTGCTCGCAGGTCAGCGTCGCCAGAATTTTGCCGGCGTCGCCCGAAGGCGGTGGCGCGAGATCTTTGGAAGATGGGGCCGAGAGCTGAGCTGGATGCTGGACCGTAGGAGGATCGGGCAGTGACGCCGTGGGGACTGTGGGTCGCGGGTCGGCCGCGGACTTCGGCGCGGGGGTGAAGAGCTCCTGTTGGACCCCCAGCGACAGGCACTCGAGAATGTCCTGAGGCCTACGGGCCACCAGTGCACCGTCGGCGATCAGACCGTTGGTGCCGGCTGAGCGGGGATCGAAGATGCGGCCGGGGACGGCGTAGACGTCGCGCCCGAGCTCCAACGTCTCGTGGGCGGTGATCAAGGAGCCCGATTTGATCGTCGCCTCGATCACCAGCGTGCCGAGCGCGAGCGCGGCGATCACTCGGTTGCGGATCGGGAAATGCCAGGATCTCGGCTCGGCGCCCAGCGGAAACTCACTCACCACGGCGCCATGGCCCTCGATCTCCGCCGCCAGCTTTGTGCTGCCGCTCGGATAGTCGATGTCGATACCGCAGCCCAGGACGGCGACGGTCTCGCCGCCGGCCGCCAGCGCTGCGCGGTGGGCCACCGTGTCGACGCCGCGCGCGAAGCCGGAGATGACGGTGACACCAGCGGCGGCCAGGCCGTTGGCGAAATGGTGAGCCGCTTGTTTGCCGTAGCGACTCATGGCTCGCGATCCGACGATGGCGACCGCCGGACGCTCCGGCAGACGACCGCGGACCGTGAGAACCGGCGGCGGCAGCGCCAGGTCGAGCAGTCGGGTCGGATAGTCAGCATCGCCGCGGCAGATGATGCGGGCGCCGACATTCCGCGCCCGCTGCCGTGCGGTCGCCGCCAGGCGCTCGGCTCGCGGCCGGATAGAGAGCGCTCGGCGGAGCTGCTCGACGGACACGCGCTGGGCGCCGGCAGCAGCTTCCAGGGACTCGCTGGTTGCCATGTGGCACCAAGTCTCGGGTGCCGCCGCTAGTCGGCACAGGGTCTCGCGTCCGATGCGCGAGCTCGAGCTGAGGGCGATCAACAGGTCCCGGGTCGTCTTGGGATCTCGGGTCGTCTGGGAATCTCGGGTGGTCTTGGAATCTCGGGGCATCGGTCTCTCCGTGGGTTGTGGGCGCTCGGCGGCTGCGGCCACGCAGCTCTGGCACCCGGGTTGCTACAAACGCTCACCTATGAAAGACGGAAAAACTCCGCTCGATCTTTCGCCAATCCTCATATTGCCGTCGAAAAGCCAGCTCCTGGGGTGGACGGGCCAGCATCCGGGGCGAACAGTAGGGCCTGGGGAATCCGGTTCCAAAAGGCCTCGTATATACTCTCCGGAGGCCTGCATCGCCAAGCAGAAAAGGTCCTTGTTGTGCTGGCGAGCAGCTCTGCTCGAACAAAGTGCCCTAACTCTCGAAGCCATTGAGATTCCACCGACTGCAAGGTCTAAACGGCCGGAAAAACTCCGACGGACGGTTGCGATCCAAAAGTGGTCCAAGACCGAAAAACAGTGGAGAGTCTCGACACAGTATGCCGGCTCGAGCTGCGAGCCTCGTCCTTCGAGAGCACGGCTTCGACAGATCGCGGCACCTATCGTTTGGCGAGCCGATACGGCTCGCAGAGAAACCTGGAACCGCCCCTGGCTTGAAAGAGAGTTTTTCCATGAAGCGGCCCCACCGTCTGAGCAGGTCTCACAGACTCGGCACACTCACCCTGATGATCGGATTCGTCGCCAGCATGCTGCTGGCGACTACCGCCCAAGCCGGCCGCAAGGCGCCGGAAACCTCAGAAGCCCAGCTGTCTTTCGGCGTCGAGATGGCCAAGCGGGGCTTGTGGAGCGAAGCACTGTTTCGTTTCAAACAGGCCGACCGGCGCAGCCCGGGGAATTCGAAGATTCTCAACAACATGGCGGTGGCATACGAGGCCTTGGGAAACTTCGAGAAGGCACTCGACTACTACCAGGACGCGATCAAATCCGACCCGACCAACAAAGAGCTGAAGCGAAACTACTCGCGGTTCGTGGAGTTCTATCGCGCCTTCAAGCCAGCCGAGGACGCGGAGGCCACTGCGACCGCGCCACGCCGCGTGGCAACGGCTTCGGATTCCTAGGATTGCGAACTACCAGGTCGCTCGAAGGTGAGGACGGTACTGACCTCACGCGAAGACATGCCTCCCGCCAAGAAACCGCCTTCCGCGAAGCCATTGCTTCCTGCCAAGACACTGCTGCCCGTCGAGCGAGTGTCTTCCAAGAAGCCGTGGTTTTCCTCAAAGACAGCTGCCCGCCACCAGAAGCGTCTTTGCTAACACGCTCGGATTCTGCAGACCCGGCTCAGCACAGGAGTTGAGAGATGGAACAAACGCAAAAGAAAATCTGGGGCAGCCTCAAGGCACCGTTGGTCTTCGCCAGCCTAGCCTTGGCACTGGCGCCGGACATGACGCCAGTCGTGATGGCGGCCGAGACCACTGAGGTAAAGCTCACCTTACCGGTAAGGGCTCGCCTCGATCTGACCGGCCGCAAGACGGTCGCGCCGGCGCCCTTCATTATGGTGAGCCGCGAAGGTGAGGGTCGCATTCCAGGGCGGGACGTCGATGTCCAGGGAGAGTTCGAGCGTTACCTCTTCAAGCTGGTGCGCCGCGAGACCGATCTCAAAGTCATCGAGGTCGGGCCGCTGAGCTACCCGACCTACGATCTCGACATGCTGAGCCGCGACCTGGATTTCTGGCGTGCCCTGGGTGAGCGCACCGAGGCCGATCTGATCCTCGCCGGTAGCCTCGACTTCGATATTCAGGATCGAAGCGGCTATCGTCGAGAGGAGTATGTCTCGCCGTTCGACGGCCAGATTTATCAGCGACAGGTCCTAGTCGAAGAGACCGGCTTCGAGTACGACATCGTAATGCAGGTCTACGACGGCAAGACCGGCGAACTGCTCTACTCCGACAATTTCAAGGATTTCAAGCAGTACGAAGGCGAGAGTGCCGATCCGCTGGTCGGCATGTTTCAGAACCTCTATTCATTGGAAGATAGGATCCTCGGAATCTTTTCCCAGAAAGAAGTCGAAGCGAGCCGCATCTTGTTCTCAGAATAGCCTTGCCCTCAGCGCTTATCTCCAGGCGCTGTTCGCAAGCGCTGTGTTTCCAAGCAAAGAATGCGGATGGTTGGCGACGACCATCGCGGCACGGTCAGCCAGGCGTGAATCGAAAATCAAAGGAGGTCCCTGTGACCCGAGTCCTCACCCACCGGTCGGCCCGCTCCCTCGAGTCAGCGGCCGGAATGTCCATGCTTGCAGCCTGCGTGGTGCTATCTCTCGTCGCGGCGCCCGCCAGCGCCCAATTCGGCAAGAACAAGATCCAGTACCGCGATTTCGATTGGAAGATCTACAACTCGCAGCACTTCGACATCTATTACTACGAGACCGAAGCGCAGTTGTTGGAAAAAGTGGCGTCATTCGCCGAAAGTGCTTATGACGAGCTGTCGCGTGCGCTCGATTATCAGATTCAAGATCCGACGCCGCTGATCGTCTACGACACGCATTCGGCCTTCCTGCAGAACAACGTCATCCTGAATGGCATTCCGGAGGGGGTCGGAGCGTTCGCGACGTCCAACCGCTTCCGCATGGTGATGCCGCTCGATCTGCCGGACCCGCAGCTGCTAGCTCTACTCAAGCACGAGCTGACCCACATATTTCAGTACCACATCCTGTCGCGCGGCAGGCTGGGGGGAGGCTTGCGGGGCCAACCGCCGCTGTGGTTCATGGAGGGTATGGCGAGCTACTTCGGCGACGACGAGGGACCTGGCGACCGCAAGTACATGGTGGATGCCGTGGTCAACGACAACATTCCGTCGGTGAACATGCCGGGCGGAGGCTTCTTCGCCTACCGCTTCGGTCACGCGGTCTTCGACTACATCGAAGAGCGTTGGGGCAAAGAAGCGGTGCTCGATCTGATCTACGAGTTCCGCAATACGCTGGGCTCACGGATGGAAAAGGCGATCGAGCGAACCTTTCGAATGGACGTCGAGGATTTCGATGCCGAGTTCCGTCGTTGGGCGCGCAAAAAGTACCTGCCGTCGTTGCTCGAGACTGGCGAGCCGGGAGACTTCGGCAAGCCGTTTCGGCTCGAGGCCGGCACCTTCGGCGGCCAGGAATTCTCGCCTGCGGCCTCGCCTTCGGGTGATCTGGTGGCCTCGATCACCACCGACAAGGGTGAGATCGACGTCTCGCTGTTCGACGCTCCCAAGCGGCGCCGGATCCGCAATCTGACCAAGGGCTTCGACCGCCAGATCCGGAGCATCTCAGTGCACAACAATCGCCAGATCGGCTCGGACCTAGCGTTTTCGCCGGACGGCAACAGTATCGCGGCCTTCGCACGCCGCGAGAGCGGATTCAGCCTGATCTTGATCGATGTCCTCAACGGCGGGCTGCGCAAGATCATCGACATGGAGATCGAGCAGCAACGCTCTCCCGCGTGGCATCCCGATGGCCAGTCAATCGTCTTCTCGGGCAATCTCAACGGTCAGTTCGACATCTTTTCGATCGATATCGAGACGCTCGACATCACCAACCTCACCAACGACGAGTTCTTTGACGCGACGCCGATCTACTCGCCCGACGCGCGCTGGCTGACCTACACCTCCTATGTGGGGGACTACGCTCAGCTCTTCCGCGCCAGCACGGCTGATCTCTCCCAGCGTTACCAGCTGACGACCGGCGAGTTCGACAATAAAGAGCCGGTGTACTCAGCGGAAGGCAACCGCATCTACTTCACTTCCAATCGCACGGGTGCCGACAATATTTTCGGTATCGACTTGGAGAAGAAAGAGCTCACTCAATACACCAACGCGGTCACCGGCTGTGATCGACCGACAGTGCTACCGCTGCCCGAGGGTGGTGAGCGGCTGGTCTACGGCGGCTACTGGAAAGGTCGCTTCGACCTCTACATGACCGACGTCGAAGAGCCGCTGAGCGAGCCGGTGGCGGTGCAAATCGCCAGCGAGCCGACGGCCATGGCAGAGCTCGAGCGCTTCGAACCGGATATCGAAGTCACCGTCGACGACGAGAAGATCGGTCCTTACGGTGGGTTCAACTTCTTCCTCGACGATGCGCAGAACTTTATCGGCGTCGATAGCAACCAGGTGTTCGTCGGTCGCGTGCTGCTCAGCTTCAGTGATTACCTCGGCGACCGCCGGATTCTGGTCAATGTCGCGGCGGTCGACGCGCTATCCGACTTCGACGCGATCTACCTCAACCAACGCAAGCGCAACCAGTGGTCGGCGCGTCTGTTTGATCGGCGAATCTACACCTTCGAGCCGGAGGTCGACGATTTCGGCTTCATTTCGGATTTCGATCGACGTCAGATCTACAGCATTACCGGTGCCGAATACACGCGGATCTTCCCGCTGTCGTTCAATCGTCGTTTCGAGGTCACCGCCGGTGCCTACTTCCGGGAGTTCGACACCTTCGGTCAGGCGCGTGACACCAACGGCGACACCTTCCTGGTGATCGCACCACGCTCTGACGTCTATCCGCAGATCGCCGCCAGCTTCGTGTCGGACACCACCATTTTCAATCCTTGGGGACCGGTTGGCGGCCACCGGGTGCGAGTGTCGGCCTCGTGGGCGCCCGACATCGAAAAAGATGGCTTCGATATCCCACCGGAGCTCTTGCCTTTGTTGCCGACCGAGGCGTTCGGCTCCACCGACGGCAATACCCTGGTGAGCAACATCACGATCGATGCTCGCAAGTACGTGCCGATCACCCGGCGGATGAATTTTGCGTTTCGCTTCTTCGGTAGATCGTCCACCGGTAATTCGCCGCAGCCGACCTACATCGGTGGCCTCGATACCATCCGCGGCTTCCAGACACGCAGTCTTGGCGGCTTCCGCGCCTTCTATGCCAACGCCGAGCTGCGCTTCCCACTGATCGATCAGTTGGTGACGCCGATCATCGCCTTCCAGGGTATCCGCGGCGTCTTCTTCTTCGACATCGGCGGCGCCTGGTTCCCGGAGGTCACCGACTTCGACTTGATCGATGACGACGATCGCCTGGAGGACGCGGTCGCGTCCTATGGCTTCGGCATCTCCGCTCGGCTCTTCGGGTTGAGCGCCAACTGGGACTTCGCCAAGCGGTACGATCTGCAGGACTCCCAGGGCAGCTTCGAGACCGAGTTCTGGATCGGCACGCGCTTCTGAGCACGAGCTGAAGGAGGATGCTGCGAAGGGCCCCGCCTCTGGCGGGGCTTTCCATTTCTGGCGTCGTGCCGAAGCTCGGACACGGCTCGAGTCTGACACGTTTCTAAATCTGCGCTATGCTCGAAGGGCTTTCCGACACCAGGCTCATGACAGCAGTGGATCCCAATCAGCGCCTCGAGGAGTATGAGGGCCTCCTCGAAATCAGCGTCGA
The DNA here is from genome assembly GCA_039030415.1 of Acidobacteriota bacterium. Classification (GTDB taxonomy): domain Bacteria; phylum Acidobacteriota; class Thermoanaerobaculia; order Multivoradales; family J023; genus JAAELT01. Next base: position 10,071 of record JBCCEE010000027.1, on the reverse strand, counting down.
ACTGGCGAGCAGCCTCGATATCGAGCGCGTTCTGGAGCTGGCGATGGATCATGCCGAAAAGCTCTGCCGCGCTGAGACCAGCTCGATCTGGGAAGTCGATGCGTTCAAGGAAGAGCTGTTCTTTCGAATCGTCCGAGGCGCCGCAGCGGAAGAGATCCGGGATCATCGGGTCGCCATCGGCGAGGGTATCGTCGGGCGGGTAGCGCAAACCGGCAAAGGCGAGATCGTCGACGACGTCATGTCGGATCCCAGCTGGAGGGGCGATCTGTCCGGTCTGTTCGAAACCAGGGCGGTGTTGACCGTTCCACTCAAGGCGCAGGGGCGGGTGGTCGGGGTGCTGCAGATCCTCAATCCGATCGGCAGGAAAACGTTCACCGAGCACGACCTGAAGCGCATGCGCCTCTTCGCCGCTCCGCTGGGCCAGGCGATCGACAATGCGCGCCTCTATACGGCCCTCAAGGGGCAGTTCGTCGATACTGTGACAGCGCTTTCTGAAGCGATCGAGAAGCGGGATCCCTACACCGGCGGCCACGTTCGGCGCGTGGTGTGTTACTCCCTACTGTTGGGCTACGAGATGGGTCTCACTCCGACCGAGCTCGAGCGCTTGCGACTTGCCGCGACCCTGCATGATGTAGGCAAAATCGCAGTTCCGGATCGGGTGCTGCGCAAACCAGCGCCGTTGGATTCCAGTGAAGCCGAGGTGATGCAGCGTCATCCGGAGGACGGGGCGGAGATCATCTCGAAGATTCGCGAGCTACATGATGTGCTTCCTGGAGTCCGCAGCCACCACGAGCGTCTAGACGGCAAGGGCTATCCGGATGGCCTGGTCGACCGGCAGATCCCGCTATCCGCGCGGATTATTGCGGTGGCCGATACGTTTGATGCCATGACCAGCAGCCGACCCTACCGCGCGGCGATGACTTCGAGTGTTGCCTTAGCAGAGATTCAGCGCGGTATCGGAACCCAGTTCTGTCCCAATGTCGTCGAAGCGTTCGAGCGGCTCATGGATCGCAGTGAGTTTACCGTCGAAGAAGGAGAACAACTGGAGCACGTCTTGTTCGGAGACGGCGAACAGGGATAGTATTCTGCAACTTTGCGAATATGAGGAGACTGTAGTCATCATAGATCTCGAGGCATCGCCCATCGAAGATCGACAGCCGCTCTTGTTCTCGATGACCCTAGCGCTCAGCAACCAATGCACGGACTGAGCGCATCCTAGCCGCACCTTGATACTCCTGAGTTTATGAAAATAGAGGTCATAGGAGGTTACGGTGGCGAGAGCCTGGGCTGTCGAATGACATGCCTGGTGATCAATGATCGCATCGCGCTCGACGCCGGATCATTGTCTCAGGCGCTGCCGATCGAGCGTCAGGCAGAGATCGACTGGATCCTGCTGTCGCACTCGCATATGGATCACACCAGCTCGATCCCGTTCTTCATCGAGAATGTGTTCGGCCGGCGCCAGAGCACGATCGACATCTACACCTCGTCGGCGACCGAGTATGCGATCCGCAAGTATCTATTCAACAATGCTACCTGGCCAGACTTCACCCGGTTGCCCAATCACCTGCTGCCGGCGGTCAAGTTCCATGAGCTGGAGTCGGAGGCGCCGGTAGAGCTCAACGGTGTGCGGTTTACCCCGATCCTGGTGGATCACCCGGTGCCAACCCATGGCTTTTTGATCGAGGAGGGCGGTAAGTCGGTGCTTTGGTCGAGCGACACCGGGCCGACGGTTCGTCTCTGGGAGGTGGCAAACCGCGCTCGCAACCTGCAGGCCGTGTGCATCGACACGAGCTTTGACAATTCGCTGCAGGAGATCGCTGACGTCTCGTTCCACCTGACGCCGCAGACGCTGAATCTGGAGCTGGAAAAACTCGAATCCAAGGTCCCGGTCTTGCTGCACCACCTCAAGCCACCCTGCGTGGAACGCATCCGAGCCGAAGTCAAGCAGCTCGGCAATCCCGATATCGATTTTCTCGAGCAAGGCAAGGTCTATACGTTCTGAGGCGTCACGCGCGTTCTCGAGCGGACTTGCACCACCTGGACCACAGGATAGAGATAGTGGCAGACCAAAGTGGCCCAATATCTTGGGCTCGAAGGTAGGCTTGAGGGCTCCGATCGGCTAGGCTTGCTGCCACGGTGAAAGTGGCGGTTGCGAAACGGGCACGTTACTCGGTCACGAAGTGGGCCGGCCCAGGCGCGACCAGGCTGCCAACCTCTGATCTGCAGGGCTGATCGACGACAGACAGACAGTCTTCCCATCATGCGTTTGGCGGTTCTGGGCTCGGGTAGTGCAGGAAACTCCCTGATCGTGGAGTCAGGGAATCGACGCTTGCTGGTCGATGCCGGATTCTCGTGCCTGCAGCTGCAGAAGCGTCTCGCCAGCCTGGGGACAGACATCGCGCGTCTGGACGCCCTGCTGCTGACGCACGAGCACCAGGACCATCTGCGCGGTGCCGACGTGCTGCTGCGCCGCTACTCGCTGCCGGTCTATGCGACGCAGGGCACTCTCGATGCCTCGGGGCTCAGCGCTGAAGCGATCACCGAGGCGCGAGCCATCCGTTCCGGGAAGCCATTCGAGGTGCCGGAGTCTCCGGTCTTCTGGGTCGAAGCGTTCGGTATCCCGCACGACGCCAATGAGCCGGTCGGCTTTGTCATTGAAGATCTGGAAGGGTGCCGCTTGGGGGTGGTCACCGATATGGGCAGTCGCAGCCAGCTAGCCTGGGGGCGACTGCAAGAGCTCGACTGCTTGGTGATCGAAACCAATCATGACCTCCAGATGCTGCGAACCGGACCCTATCCCTGGCACCTCAAGCAGCGAGTGGCCGGACGCCATGGCCACCTTTCCAATCGAGAAGCTGCAGAAGGTGTCGCTGAGCTGATGTGCGAGCGCCTGAGCTGGGTGGTGCTCTACCATCTGTCGCGCACCAACAACTTGCCGGCCTTGGCCGCGCAAGCGATGGGTGAATGCCTCGATCGCGTCGGATCTGACGCACAGATCGTCATCACCCAGCAGGATGAGCCGACGCCATGGCTCGAAGTCCGCCGTGGGCAGACTCCTCTGGCCCACTGTGTTGGACAACAAGGAACTCTGTTTTAGTCTCGACTTTCGTTTCCCGAAGACCCAATCTTGGAGGTATCGCGATGACGGTCAGAGCGCGCGTTACGGTGTACCCGCGCCGAGAGATCCTCGACCCCCAAGGCAAGGCGATCGCCGGTGCCTTGGAACGACTCGGCTTTGACCGGGTGCTCGATGTCCGCGCGGGCAAGAGTTTCGAGATCGTCCTGTCGGATAATGGCAGCTCGGTCGAAGACGAGCTCAGCCAGATCAGCGAAAAGCTGCTGGCCAATACTTTGATCGAAGACTATTCGGTCGAGCTGTTGGAGAGCGACTCGAAATGAAATGTGGCGTGGTGGTCTTCCCGGGAAGCAATTGCGACCATGACGTCTACCATGTACTCAAGCACGTCTTGGAACAGGAAGTTCAGTTCCTGTGGCATGGTGGTAGCTCGGTGAGCGACTGTGACCTGATCGTTTTACCCGGCGGATTCTCCTATGGCGACTACCTGCGCGCCGGGGCGATGGCGGTCCACTCGCCGATCATGGCGGCGGTTCGTGAGCATGCCGAGCGCGGCGGTCGAGTTCTGGGCATCTGTAACGGATTTCAGATCCTGCTCGAGACCGGCTTGTTGAGCGGCGCCATGCGCCGTAATCAGAGCCTGCGATTCGAGTGTCGGGACGCGTACCTGCGCGTCGAGCGGGCTGACCTGCCGTTCACCGAGGGTTATCGCGCTGGGCAGGTGCTGCGCGTGCCGATCGCCCACGCCGAGGGGTGCTACATCGATACTGCCGACGCTTTGGACGAGCTCGAGGGCAACGGTCAGGTGGTGTTCCGCTACGTCGACGCCAACGGCGGCGATGCGACTGGCGAGGACGCTGCGAAGTGGAACGTCAACGGCTCGGCTCGGGCTATTGCCGGCGTCTGCAATGCGGCAGGCAACGTACTCGGGATGATGCCGCATCCCGAGCGTTGCTCCGAGCAGCTGTTCGGCAATGACGATGGGTTGGCGTTGCTGGCTTCAGCCGCGGGAGTGGCGGCGACCGCCGTCGACCCGGAAAGGCTCTCGGCATGACGGCTGCCCCGGTTGAGCCGCCGGTCGATCTCGATCTCGCCAAGGCGCTGGGACTGGCAGAAGACGAGTACGGTCGCATCTGCGAGATTCTCGGCCGCGTGCCGACCTACACCGAGCTGGGAATCACCTCGGCTCTGTGGTCCGAGCACTGCTCCTACAAGTCTTCCAAGGTATATCTGCGCGAATTCCCGACCGAGGGTGAGCATGTGCTTCAGGGGCCGGGAGAGAATGCCGGCATCGTCGATATCGGAGACGGCTGGGTGGCGGTCTTCAAGATGGAGAGCCACAATCATCCGAGCTTCATTGAGCCCTATCAGGGTGCCGCGACCGGTGTCGGCGGAATTCTGCGCGATGTTTTCACCATGGGTGCCCGTCCGGTGGCCTGCCTCGATGCTCTGCGTTTCGGTGATATCGACGCGCCGCGCATGCGCTATTTGATCGACGGTGTGGTCCGCGGCATCGGGGATTACGGAAACTGTGTCGGCATTCCGACCGTGGGCGGTGAGACCAGTTTTCACTCGGGCTACAACGAGAACATTCTGGTCAACGCGTTTGCCCTCGGCTTGGCGCGCCGCGACGGCATCTTCCACGCTCGGGCATCCGGAGCCGGCAACCCGATGCTCTATGCCGGTAGCGCCACGGGTCGCGATGGCATTCATGGCGCTACCATGGCCTCAGAAGCCTTTGGCGCAGAAAGCGAGTCCAAGCGACCTACGGTGCAGGTCGGAGATCCCTTTGCCGAAAAGATTGTGCTCGAGGCTTGTCTCGAAGTAATGCGCACTGACGCCGCGGTGGCGGTTCAAGACATGGGGGCTGCGGGCTTGACCAGCAGCGCTTTTGAAATGGCGGATCGTGGTGGTGTCGGGTTCCGGCTCGATCTCGACCGTGTGCCGCTGCGCGAGCCGAATCTCTCACCCTACGAGATCATGCTCTCCGAGTCGCAGGAGCGGATGCTGCTGGTGGCGCGTCGCGGCCGTCAGGAAGAAGTTGTCAAGATCTTCGAGCGCTGGGGGCTCGAGGTCGCCGAGATCGGCGAGATCACAGAAGACGGCGTCGCTCGAATCCGGGCGGGCGGTAGAGAAGTGGCCAGCATGCCGATCTCTCCACTCGCCACCAACGCGCCAATGTACCGCCGTCCGGTTGCCGAACCAAGTGACCTGGCCGCGCGTCAGGCTCCGCCCGAGGTGCCCGAGCCCGAAGATCCCGCGGCGGCTCTTTCGGCTTTGCTCGATACCCCCGAGCTGGGCTCGAAGTCCTGGATCTGGCATCAGTACGACCATACCGTTCGCACCAATACGGTGATTGGCCCCGGCGGCGACGCCGCGGTTCTGCGGGTCAAGGGAACCGGCGGCGGGCTCGGGCTGACCTCGGACGTCAACCCCGTCTACTGTGTTCTGGATCCGGCCACCGGCGGCGCCCAGGCGGTAGCCGAGGCGGTGCGCAACCTGGCCTGCGTCGGAGCCAAGCCGGTCGGTCTCACCGACTGCCTCAACTTCGGAAATCCCGAGAATCCAGAAGTCTCCTGGCAGTTTCGAGAAGCCGTCCGCGGCATCTCAGCGGGCTGTCGCGCCTTGGAGGTGCCGGTGATCTCGGGCAACGTCTCGTTCTACAACGAGACCGAAGGGCGCTCGATCCCGCCGACGCCGACCATCGCGATGGTCGGTGTGATCGAGCGCGTCGAGGGTTTGCCGAGAGCGCACTTCACCACGGCCGGAGACCGGGTGCTGCTGCTCGGAAGCGACGCTGGGGAATTCGGCGGCTCGGCCTATCTGCGCCTACGATATGGCGTCGAGCAAGGGGCGCCACCCAAGGTTGATCTCGAAGCGGAGGCCAAGCTAGCGCAACTGTTGCGCGTGCTGGTTTCCAGCCGTTCGATCCACACCGTGCACGACCTGGCGGAAGGCGGGCTGGCTATCGCTCTCGCCGAGGCTTGTTTCGGGCACGGACTGGGGGTTGACTTGGATCTCGACATGCAGCCCAAAAACTTATTTTCGGAGAGTCAAGCCCGGGCTATTGTGGCAGTAGCACCCGAACAGGTGGATCAGGTGATGGCGGAGGCCGAGCGTCGGGATGTGCCCTGTGTCGACGTCGGCACCGTCGGCGGAGCGCAGTTGAAGCTGCGCCTGGACGGTACGGCGATTGCTCCCGATATCGAAGCGCTCCACCACGTCTGGTCGACAGCCCTGCCGCGCGCCCTGAAGATGTAAACGAGCTCAATAAAACGATATGTGTGGCATCTTTGGAATCGAGTCGCTCGACGAGGCGTCGAGCTATGTTTACCTGGGCCTTTATGCCCTGCAGCATCGTGGTCAAGAAAGTGCTGGTCTGGTGGCTTGGGACGGGGGCCGGATGTGCGTCGAGCGAGGCATGGGGCAAGTTGCCGATGTCTTCCGGCCGACGGTCCTGAAGCGCTTGAGCGGCCAGCGTGCGCTGGGTCACACGCGCTATTCGACCGCGGGCACCAGCGTGCTATCCAACGCACAGCCCATCGTCGTCAAGACGGCGATGGGGCCGATCGCCATCGTGCACAACGGCAACTTGTCCAACGGCGCCGAAGTGCGAGCGAAACTGGAGAATCGCGGCTCGATCTTCCAGACGACCAGCGATACCGAGGTCATTCTGCATTTGATGGCGATGAACCCACGGCCCGATATCGTCGAGTCGCTGCTTCTGGCCCTGCAGGAGGTCCGTGGCGCCTATTCTCTCCTGCTGCTCACCGATCAAGGGTTGATCGCCGCCCGTGATCCCTACGGCTTCAGACCGCTTATCATGGGGGAATGCCAAGGGGCTCGCTGCTTTGCTTCGGAGAGCTGCGCTTTCGACCTGTTGGGGGCCGAGACCTTGGGTGAGCTTGAGCCGGGTGAAGTGATCGCGGTCCGCGGTAAGGAGGTCGAGCGCTACACGCTGCCGCGTGCCAGTATGCCTAGCCGATGTGTTTTCGAGCACGTCTATTTCGCCCGTCCCGACAGCGAAGTCTTCGGCGACGCGGTCTCCGAAGTGCGTACCGCGATGGGAGAGCAGCTAGCCAAAGAGAGTCCGGTACAGGCCGATGTGGTCGTACCGGTACCGGACAGCGGATTGTTTCCTGCTATCGGCTTTAGCCGCGGCTCAGGGATTCCGTTCGAGCACGGGATGATCCGTAACCACTATGTCGGGCGCACCTTCATTCAGCCGGAGCAATCGATCCGTGACTTCGGGGTTCGGGTCAAGCTCAATCCGGTACGGCGCTTGATCAAAGGGCGGAGGGTCGTCCTGGTCGACGATTCGATAGTCCGCGGAACCACGTCGCGCAAGATCGTTCGCATGGTACGGGAATCGGGAGCGACTGAAGTGCACCTGCGGATCAGCTCGCCGCCAACCCGCTGGCCGTGTCACTATGGTATCGACACTCCGCGCCGCGAGGACCTGATCGCTGCGCGCTACGATCTCGACGAGATCCTCGGCTATGTCGAGGCGGATTCGCTGGCCTACCTCAGCTTGGACGGATTGCTGGATTGCGTCAGTGGTCCCGGTGACAGCTACTGTAGCGCCTGTTGGACCGGCGACTATCGGGTGCCGATCTCTACCGTAGATCCCAAGCAAGGCAAGCTGTTTCCCATCCAGACCGAGGATTCGCGTTGAGGGCGAAGCGGCGATACCTTCCGCAGACTTCGGCCTTCCGCAAACCGCATTGAGCACGACATTCGAAGGAGTCTGATGTGAGCGAGAGTGATGCCTATCGTCAGGCGGGCGTGGATATCGACGCCCAGGACGCTGCGTTGGGCCGTATCAAGAAACTCGTCCGCTCGACTCGCACCCCAGGAGTGCTCGGAGGGGTCGGTTCTTTCGGAGGCCTCTTCTGTCCAGACCTCGAAGGTATTGACGAGCCGGTCCTAGTGTCCTCGGCCGACGGTGTCGGCACCAAGCTGATGGTGGCCAAGATGGTGGGAGATTACTCGACTGTCGGCCGCGACCTGGTCAATCATTGCGTCAATGACATTCTGGTGCAGGGTGCGACGCCGCTCTTCTTCCTCGACTATGTCGGCACCGGCGTCCTCGAGCCGGACGCCTTTACCGCCCTGGTACAGGGACTGGCGGACGGTTGTCGCGAGAATGGCTGTGCGTTGCTGGGTGGCGAGACGGCGGAGATGCCCGGGTTCTATCAGCCGGGCGACTATGAGCTGGTCGGGTTCATTGTCGGCATGGTCGATCGCTCGGCGTTGCTCGACGGCTCCCGTGTCAGCGCCGGCGACATGTTGCTTGCCCTGCCGTCTTCCGGGTTGCATACCAATGGCTATTCCCTGGCGCGGCATGTCTTTTTCGAGCGGTTGGAGCTCGGAGTCGACGATCCCATTCCAGGGGTCGAGGACGATCGACGAAGGCTGGGCGAGATCCTACTCGAGCCGCATCGGTCGTATCTCGCGGCTCTGCGTCCCCTGCTCGGGCATCCCGCGTTGCACGGCCTGGCCCACATCACCGGCGGTGGCATCACCGACAATCTGCCGCGCATCTTGCCTGCGAAGACCCGAGCCGACATCCGCGTGGGAAGCTGGCGTATCCCAGATCTCTTCCACGTCCTGCAGCGTCACGGCGAGGTCAGCACCGAAGAGATGTTCCGGGTCTTCAACATGGGGGTGGGGATGATTCTGGCGGTCGAGCCCTCGGGTGTGGCCGAGGTGCTGGAGATCTTGCGGCGCCAAAACCAGGCCGCCTCCCCGATCGGTATCGTCCAAGATGGCGCCGGTGGCGTCGTATACGACCTTGGCCTGGTCGAATCGAATGAGGCTGGAGCAGAGTGAGCGACGAGGCGCGGGTGGCGGTGCTGCTATCCGGGCGCGGTAGCAATTTCCTGTCGCTACACGCGGCCATGGAGCGCGGGGAGCTGCCGGCTCGTATCGTCGTCGTGGTATCGAACAAATCGAAAGCCGCTGGCCTCGCCAAAGCCCGAGAGCTCGGGCTGCCGGCGATCGCACTTCCTCGGCGCAGGCGCAGCCGCGAGCAGCATGACCTGCGGGTCGTCGAAGTGCTGCGCGAGCACGGCGTCGAGTGGGTCTGCCTCGCCGGCTACATGCGGCTGTTGTCTCCGAGCTTTGTTGCCGCATTCCCGCGTCGAATCCTCAATATCCATCCTAGTCTGCTGCCAGCGTTTCCCGGTCTCGAAGCTCAGCAGCAGGCGCTACAGCACGGTGTGCGCGTTTCAGGCTGCACGGTCCACCTGGTAGACGATGGACTGGATAGCGGACCGGTGGTGGTCCAAAAGGCGGTGCCGGTGATGGACGATGACACGGCGGACACGCTGGCGTCTCGCATTCTCGCCGAAGAGCATCGAGCCTATCCTGAGGCGCTTGGCCGTCTGTTGGGTAGCGACTGGGAAGTTGACGGGCGGCGAATTCGCTGGCGAGAGCCCAGGAACGCGAGAGATTGAGCCAAGAGTCGGCTGTCGAAAAGATTCCTCGAAAAAAGTCTTGACAGTCTATTCGTGGGCTTCTAATATCCGCACTCCCGCGGCGGAACCGCTGCGGCGTCCGAGTCAGAGACCTCGATCCTTCCAATCAGTCTTCCAACCTACCAATCTAGGCTGTCCGTTTCCACGCGGCGCTTCTGCTGCGCGGTTAATCTACGGCCTCGAAAAGTCGGCACAGGAAATTGGCCCTAGGGCTGAAAAAAGTGTTGACAAGGCTGGATTTGATGCGTAGAATTAGAGGTCTGTCCCGAGCGGGGCACTGCGTCGGTTCTTTGAAAACTGAATAGAGAGATAGCCAACGACAATTCTAGAATTGGCGTGTCTCTTCGGAGATGTGTCAAATCTTGCGACGTACCAAGTACGAAAAACGCAGAAAATAACTGATGCTGTCCTTCGGGGCGGTAAGCAGTTTCAGGTTTAAACTGGAGAGTTTGATCCTGGCTCAGAATGAACGCTGGCGGCGTGCCTAACACATGCAAGTCGTGCGCGAACGTG